>CAVKPZ010000001.1:0-38700 GCA_963658395.1 Lachnospiraceae bacterium
GCAAAAATCAAAGCTTATCCCGGGATGTTGCATCGACTTTGTCACCTAACAGAAAAAACGAAGGACAAACAACGCTAAAGGTTTTCTTACGGCGCATTAAAGTGTGGGGAAAACCCAATGCTAAAATTTGGAATTCAATTTAGCGGTGCGCACGTTAAGCGATCTTTTTCATAAAGCCTATACAGTGTACAAATTCAACCCCACTTCGCTTTATTTTCGTGCTATAACAAAACCCCAAAGGAGGAAAGTTATGTCGAACATCAAGGTCTTTGAAAACAAAGAAATAAGAACGAAGTGGAATGAAGAAGAGGAGGATTGGTATTTCTCCGTGGTGGATGTCATTGAAGTGTTGACGGATAGCTCCAACCCACAAACATATTGGAGGGTATTGAAAAAGAGATTAAAAGACGAAGGAAATGAAACCGTTACAAATTGTAACGCTTTGAAAATGACCGCCAAAGATGGTAAATCTAGGCTCACGGACGCCGTAAACACCAAGGATTTGCTCCGCCTTATTCAATCCATTCCAAGCAAAAAGGCCGAGCCATTCAAGTTGTGGCTGGCCCAGGTTGGCAGCGAAAGACTGAATGAAATCGCTGATCCCGAAAAGGCGATTATCCGCGGCGCGGACTTTTACCGCGCCAAAGGCTATACGGAAGCTTGGATAAACCAAAGATTGCAAACGATCGAGATGCGGAAAGAACTTACGGATGAATGGAAAAACCGCGGCATCGAAAAAGAGAAGGATTACGCAATCCTTACCAACGAGATGACGAAAGCCTGGTCAGGGATGTCTGTGAAAGAATATAAGGACCTTAAAGGCCTTAAAAAGGAAAACCTCCGGGACAACATGACCAATATTGAGCTCGTTCTTAATATGCTCGCGGAGGTCACGACCACGGCGATTTCAAAGCAAGAAAACCCTGAGACTTTTGAAGAAAGCAAAACAATCGCTCGCCGAGGTGGCAACGTCGCAAGCGACGCGAAGAAGAGATTCGAAAAAGAGACTGGCCTCAAAGCGGTGTCCTCCCAGAATGCGAGCAATAAAATCCTCTTAGAGGTGAAGTCAAAGAAAAAATAAGCGAAGATCGGATGCGGTCAGTTAAGCCTCATTAGGCGCTCGATAAGCCTATGCGCTTATATGTGGCGTTTTAGGCGGTTTGGTCTGATGGAGGCCATTTCAAGCGAAGAGCTCCTCCGGATTGATGGCAAAACCAAAAATAAGGTTCGTTAGGTTCGTTGAGGCCTTTTATACTTAGTGAACTTTGAAGTGAACTATAAATTGAACTTTGAAGTGAACTTTGAAAGTTCGTGGTCTGATGCCATTGGCTTGTTGGCTTTTAAACGTTTTCTCCTTTTTCCTGCTTCAATAGCGTGGCGTAGCGAAGCATTTGCTTCCTTGATTGGACGCCTAGTTTATTAAGGATGTTGTGATTATGGTATTTGAGGGTGCCTTTTTGAATGTGGCACGCTTCCATGATCTCCTCCGCGGTTTTTCCTTCTAGATACAAGGAGAAAACTTGCTTTTCCGTTTTCGTCAGCGTCTTCAGCCCCATTTTGAACATCTCATAGTCATCGGGGGATATTTCGTTCTTGCGGGAATAGGCAAGCCGCTGGATGTCGGTCTTGTCTTTGCTTAGGAGATCCTCTTGCTCGTTGCATCTTTCTTGCAGCTTTCTCGTTTCCTCCTCGTGCAATCGGTCCTGCGCGTCAAGAAAGGCGAAAAGGTCATCGATCTCGGCATATTCTGGCTTTGCCTCGGCGCGTTGTTGCCTGCGGATGCCCTCGATGCTTTTTATTAAGGGCCGCAGGAAACGTTTGCTGAAGAAGAGGCAGACGCAGATGGTCGTTCCTAGCAAAACGGCCACGAGCAGGACGATCGAAACGATGCTTTTCACGACTTCTCTATCGTATTCGCTTTTCGGATAAGCGACGACTAAGAGGTAATCTTCGGAGCAAATGCGGCTCAGCTTGGTCTTCGCCACAAAGGAGGAGCCTCCATAAAGTGCTTCTAAGCCTCCGCCTAGATCGTTCATGCTGAATTCCCCCTGCGGAGGGAGGTAATACCCTCCATAAACGCCCGAGGAGAATCCGCGTTCGGTTTGAAGCGTATTGCCGTTTTTGGGGAGGAAGAGGCAGCTGAGGTGTTCTAACTTGGACGATTGGGCGAAATACTGCTTAAAGTAACTTCCCGATATCTCGAAGCCGCATAGGCCATACATTTCCCCTTTGCTTCCGATCAGGGGAACGATGAAATTCATCGTTCTTTCCGAAGTGCCATACAAATCGCCGACTTGCGATAAAAACGGCGTTTTGTCCGTGGGCGCTTCTTCTTTCCGCTTGGCGTAGGTGTCGTAGCCAGAGAACGCTTCGGTGTCGAATTCCAAACGCCATTTCCGATGGGGCATGATGTTGTTTTTTCTTCCAAGCTCGGATATTCCGCGATAAAGCAGCAACGTCTCGTCCGTTTCATCCAAGGAGGCCCGCTGGAAATACAGGCCCGTTTTGGATTTCTCCGCTTCCGCCACGCTTTCGTTTACCGTGGCGTCGAACACCACAAACGCTCCAGAGCAATGCGTCTTCAATAGCTCCGTCCCAAGTTTGTCGAATACCGCGCTTTGAAGAGAAGACACGCGTTCCTCATTGTTGCTGACCTCTTCGAAGGATATGCCTTCGCTAGATAAAAGCGCCTCGGTCTTACCGACGATGCTTTCCGAGAGGGCGTTGCCCATTCGGGTTAGGTCTTCATAGTACTTGCTGATTTGACGGTCGTAGGCGCTTAATTGAAAAGACAAGGCGGTCTCCGTGCTTTGCCTAGCCGTTGGGAACCCGCCAAGCAGGAACACCCCGGCAGAAAGGAAGGCAAGCACGATTCCGGCCAAGGCGGACATGTACAAAAACAGCCTCCGCCGCATCGGGGTCTTTTTGCTTTTGCCTTTGTCCCCTTGGCCCATGGCTTATTCCCCTATGCTTTTGAACAATTCCATGAGCTCCGTTTCGATCTGCGAGGAGGTTTCCCCTGATTCGTATTTGCTCGCAAGCTCTTTTTGGAGTTCCCTCACCCCATCATAAAAGCGATAGGTGTTTTGGTAATATCCGTCTATGGATGGCTCAGAAAGGAAGGAGCAGTTTTCTCTCGTCGCTTTTAAGGAAGCGTATGTGCTTTTAAGGTCTTCGGTTTTGAAGGCGTAATCATCCATTTGCTCAAACGATCCGACCTTGACGGGCATATAGCCGGTCTGGGCCACGAAATCGAGGTTGCGCTTTGCTTGAGTGAACCATTTGGCGAAGACGGTCGAGGCTTCTTCTTTCTGCTCCGTTGTTTTATACGCGCATAGCCCGACGCCTGCTTGCGTGGCGTAGTGGATAAGCCCTTCCTCTTGAGGGAGAGGCAAGACTTTGAGGTCGGTGTCTTCGGAGGTGTTGTCGGGATAGGTGATTTTGTCGTTGTAATAAAGCACGGCCGCGGAGGAGCTGATTCCTGCTATGGTTTGCCCCGTCATCACCTGGGTGTTTGAATAGAGGTCTGAGACGACGATATGCCCCTTGGCGATGGACTGGGCGAATTTCTTATAAGAGGAGAGAACGATATCGTCGTCTTTATACCAACTGCCTTCATAGAAAGAGTTGGCCCCGTGGCTGATCGCGTTGAGCTCGACGCTTCGTAGGAGATAGTCCAAAGCGCAGAAAGGTTTTCCTCCCGAATACTCGTAATAGGCTTCCGCGGCGGAGAAAAAACCATCCCACGTCTTCAAGGAATCGTAGGTAATCCCTTTTTCGGAAGCGAAGCGATCGAAAGCCCCTCCCGCCAAAAACAAGAGGTGTGTTGATTTGGATATAGGCAAAACGGATAGGTTCTCGCCGACGGTTCCATCGCGAAGGAAGCTGGTCACGAATTCGTTTAGCTCATCGCCGGTGAACTGTTGGTTCCAATCTAGAAGATTCTCTTCGCCTAGCTCTTTGGCGTTGCTGGCGTGGCAGAAGAAGAGATCGGGCATAGCGGGGACGCCGGCTTTCCCTTTCTGGGCGTTTAAAAGCTTCTCTCCGATCTGGGAGGCGTTAGACATCAGCGTGACGTTGACGATGATGCCCTTCTCCGCGCCTATGGTGCGGTTGAACTCATCGACGTATTGATTCATCGGCGAATCGGCTTGCTCGCCATAAACGTGCCACATCGTCAGGGTGACGGGGTTCTGGGCATCTAGAAGGGAAGAGTTGGAATTGCAGCTAGAAAGCGGTGCCAAAGAAAGCAATAGGGGCATTAATGCGATAAGGGTTTTCTTTTTCATGGTGGCGTCGCCTCCTGGCTTGATGCGGGTTTTGAAATCTCTTAAATAAATTAACCGAAAAAAGAACGATTTCCCATACCTTTTTGGGGTTTGGGTAGGGGACGAGGCGAAAGAGATTCACATAATGGAAACATGCGGGTCATTCACCGCCCTTAAGTTTCTACCTTTTAGCAAAGCACATTGGTGCGTTGCTTGAAGGCAAGGCTTGGGGGATTTTAAAAAAGGAGGAACGAAAAGGATGGAGACGCATTCGCGTCCGAACAAAAAGAATTCTCGAAAGCCGAAAAGGCACACAGCAACTTTGCTTCAACCAAACACCTAGGAGTACAACACATGAAAAGAAAAACCATTCCGATTGCCCTTGCTTCCGCGTTGATGCTTGCTCTCCCTTTGTCCCTTCTTTCTTCTTGCGGTGGGGAGAAGCATCAATACGCGAGCACCTGGTCTAGCGATTCCACGGACCATTGGCACGCCTGCACTATCGCAGATCACGCCGACGTCGCCGATAAAGGCGCTCACGATTTTGACAATGGGAAAATCACCAAAGAAGCCACGGAGGATGCGGAAGGCGTCAAAACCTACACCTGCAGCACCTGCAATTACCAAAAGTACGAATCGATCGCCAAATTGCCCCATACGCATACCTTCGATACCGCTGTCTGGGCAAGCGACGAGGAGAATCATTGGCATCCCTCCACCTGCGGGCACGCCGACGAGAAGGACGCCCTGGCCGCCCACGTTTGGGACGAGGGCGAAGTAACGAGCGAGGCCACCGAGGAAGAGGAAGGCGTGATTACCTATACTTGCTCCGTCTGCGGCGAGACGAAGGAGGAGACTATTTCCGTGATTCCTCATACGCACACTTTCTCCGATGCCTGGAGCAAGGACGAGACCGGGCACTGGCACGCGGCGACCTGCGAGCACACCGACCAAAAGAGCGGTTTCGCGGAGCATAGCGGCACGTGGACGACGAAAGAGGAAGCAACCTATTTGGCAAATAGAGTCGACCAAAGGGATTGCGAGGTCTGCGGGTATCATGAAGAGAAAGAGATCCCGGACACCATTCTTCCCGCCCAAGACAGGGAACTCAGCGTCGCGGAAATCGCGGATGTCTCTTTTGACGGGTTGGAACATCCTATTTCGGATAGCCAAATCACCCGTACCAACGATGAGGGTGGATTGACCATTGAGTATCGGGAAGAGGGTGAGGAGGAATATTCCACGGAGGTCCCCGTTGAAGTGGGCGACTACGAATATAGGGTGACTCTTAAAGGAACGAGCCAATGGAAAGAGAAAGTCGTCACAGGCGGGTTCTCAATCAACCCTTTGACGGTCGTGCTGACCGATACGTCCTTTGAGGATCCCATGATCAGCAGCGGCTACATCGTCCTTTCCAACATCTATACGACCGAAGATGGCAAGAATATTTCCGACGCTACAAACGGCTGGACCGATTCCGTCAGCCTCCTCGCTCCTTCGATTTATGGGGAGGTTGGGAGAAACACCGTCCCTTCCTCAAAGCTCTATCTTGATGATGACAACTTCATTCTTGACCGCGGCTCCATCGAAAACGTTGAAGTCATCCGCTACGACACAAGGGATTTCATCGCCGGTGTAACGGATTCATTTTACGTCACGGGGAGAGGCCCCGCTGTTACCGTTGAGATCGAAAAAGGGACCGTTGCCTCCGGGGACAAGCTTTACGTTTGCGAGCTTGGAAAAGAAGTGACTGTCTCAAGCATTTCGATTTCCAATGTGAACAAAACGAAGGCAACCGTTGGTGATGCCAATGTCGCTCTTTTGCTCAGCGGCGTCACTAAAGGAGAAATCACCAACGGCATGCTATTAGCTAAGACCGGCACGGTGAAGGCTCATCGCAGCGCTATTGCGACAATATCGCTCTATAGCTCTGCCACCTACGCTCTCCTCGACAAGGACACCAGGCCGGCATTTAGTTTCTCCGCGACCTCCATCTCGCTCAGCGGAAGGATCGCTCTTCCTTCGGGCGTTGAGCAGATCGGTATCGGAGAAACCGTCGAAAACGTCGTCGTCGATTTCTCTTCCGTCATAGGAAACTGGGCAGGAAGGACCTTCTACCTCAAAAACGGGACCAACGTCATAGGCGCAGGGACGATCACGGAAGTCCACGATCACGATTTCGGCGACTCCGGGGTGTGCTCCTGCGGAGTCAGCAACGTGACCTCAGGCACATGGTCCGAATCGGTTCTCACCTGCTTTGACTATTTCTATCTTGGCGAAGAGAGAGGGTATACCTGCAACTTGTCCCGTCCGATAAAAGCAAGTCCTATGAAATACACCTTCTCACTTTCTGATTCTCATGGGGATTCTTTCGACGAAGGGTTTGAATTTAAGGTTTACTCCGCCGCGACGAATGAGGAAATCACCCTAGACTCAGACAATTCCTTCACGAAAACCACCGTTGGCCAACTACCCATAAAGGTGGTCGTGACCAAAACCGGAGGCTCGCAATGGTTTGAGTATTGCTGCCTTACGATCACAAGATCCGTCGCCTAAATATACTCATCCAATGGAACTTGGGGGCCGCTTTGTCTAGAGCGGCCCCTTTTCTAACAGCCGTGATGGCTTCGGTTCTATTAAGACTGTCTTTGATTCACACGACAATTACTTCGATATGAAACACCCCCGGTTTACTAAAAGAAACTGGATTCCAAAAATAGAAGACCTGGGGATGATGGTCCCCATGGTGATGAGACCAACCCCGGGGCGTGTAGGAGGTTTCTTTCCGCACTTACTTCTGGGTTACCAGCGCGAACGCGTGCGTCCCCCACTATCGTGCTCGCGGATCAATCCTTATCTTCGTTCCTCTCGGATTCCTGCTTCTGCAGAGACTCCAGCTTCGCCCTGAGTTCTTCGATCTCCTTGTCTTTCGCATTGCTCGCCGACAAGGCGGCTTCTTCTTTCTTCTTTTTCTTCTCCTCGCTTAAGACATAGATGATCTTGGCGATTTCGTAGATGCAGATCGCGCTGCAAGGAAGGATGACCAAAACAAGGGTCCCCACCTTGCTAGAGATGAAGAAATACATTTTCCCCAAAGGCAAGGAGACGAAAGACACCTTTCCGATGACTTCGCCCGTCCGCCCATCGCTATAGAGGGTCTGGGTGTTCCCCTCCTCCACCGCATCGCCCTTCAGCTTGATCATGTAAGTCGTCCCATCGCTTAGCAAGGTGGGGTCCTCGATGATCCTATGGGTGATGGTCGCGTTGTTCAAAGAGGCGTAATTGAAGGTCAGGACATCGCCTTTTTTAAGCCCGGAATAAAATTCCTCTTCATGGCCGTCTTTGATAAGGTCGACCTTGATAAGGGATTTTACGGGAATGGTCTTGATGGGGTATTCCTCTTGACTCTCCCCATCCATTGAGCCGGATAGGACGACCAAAAACTGGCTGTCCCCTATTCTTCCTCCGGTGGCTTTGGAGGTGATGGAAAAAGCCGCGGTTACAGTCAAAAGACCCAACACGGTATAGAAGATGGTGTTCCTAATGATCTTGCCGACCTTCTTGGGTTTCTTTTGCTTTTCTGTGTCGTCGTTGCTATTCATTGTAGACAAGGATAGCGCGGGAGCTTGGCGGCTCCCGCGCTGAATTAACCGGATACGAACAGGAATTCACGTTCGTAGCCAAGAGAAATGACGCTTTACTTTATGGTGATTGTGTTGTTTACGCCTTGGTCGTTGATGTAATTTGACACTTTTTTGATGTAGTCGCCCATTGTCTCATCGTCTTCTTTCTTAATTTCGGTGTCATTGTGCTTAAATGTGCATCCATCAAACTCGACCTCGATGTTCGTACCAATCTTAGTTCCGCGGGATTTCTTTTGAATGGTTAAGAAACCTTCGGTGGCACTCCCGTTTTCCTTAGCAGAAATAGTGCAATCTTTGAAAGTCAATTTGGAATTGTCGGTGTCATCGGTTAGGGCAATGGCGAAGAAGTTGTTTCCATTGCCACTCCAATAGTTTTCACCAATCAACTCGCAATTTTCGAACAGGCCAGTTGTATTGGGGGACCAGATGTTAACTCCACCGTAACCCTTTAACGTTGAATTGCGCACTATCAAGTTCAGGTTTTCGTTGTTGCTGGCGATATTGAGGGGGTAATGGGTTGTGCTTACGTTGCAGTTGTCCAACGTCAAAGTGAAGTTGGTTGTTCCCCAAACGTTGATAGTTCTCACACTTTCGCTGCTATCGGCCGGAAGCGTGCTTGTAGCGGAACTAAGGTCAATTCCTACCAGGGTTAAGGAGCCGTTTTCGTGGGTGAATTTTCCATAAACATCCGCATCATCGGAATCAGTAGGATCGGGTTCGTTGATGTTGAATACTCTCTTTTCGGTGGTGGTAATCTTTGTATCACCGTCTCCGTAGATGGTTAGATTCCTCGCGCTGACTCTTATGGGTTCGGAGAGTTCGATATCGCTGGTTGCCTTTACGCTGACGCTTTCGCTGCTTGAGGATAAAGCTTCAAGCAAATCCTCTTCGGAAGCGACTTCGGTGTCATAAACAACCGCGTTCCCTTGAACCGCTTCAACGCCGAGTTTGATGGTGGCTTGCTCGATCTCTTCGGTCGCGGTCGCGGGCAATTCGACGACAATCTCATAAGCCTCGATTTCGCCTTCGGCATCAAGCGCCGTCCAGTTCTTGACCATGGCGTCATCGCCGGTGACTTTCAAAGCGCCGGTGTTGTCCCCGGTGAAAGAATAGGTCTCGCGGTACTTGATCTTGACGTTGCTGTTGTTTTTCGGGGTGACGGTCAAAGTGACTTTGTCCCCAGGAAGCATCTTGGTGATGCTGACGCTGTTGCCGTCTTCTGAGACTTCAGCCTTGATGTCGGCGTAATCGGCATTGTTGGTGGAATCGAAGATGGTGGCGTCGCCTGGGTTGATAAGGCTCGGGGAATAGACTTCCTTGACCTCGATCTTAGAAGTGACGCTGACTTTACCTGAGGCCACTTCGATTTGGCCGTTTGTTTTGCTCGTGAACAAAGCGTAGGTGGTTCCGACGGCGACCCCTCCAAAGGCAAGGGCCGCGGCTGCGGATAGGATGAGGGTTTTGCTAACTTGCTTTGAGGTTTTCATATTCTTTTTCTTTCCTTTCTTAGTTTGTTAGTCTTCGATGGCATTCGCCTGAATCGCCTCGACGTTGATCAGGACTTCGTAGCTTTTGTTCTGATATGCGTTTCCGGCGGTTTTGGGGAGAAGGATCTCGATTTGCTGCTCGGGTATCTCCCCTCCCACATCGACTCTTGCCCAGGAGGAGGCGCCTTCTAATTGAAGGGGGCAATCCTCTTCTCCGGGGATGGAGATGGCGACGCGGTATTTGATGGCGATGTTGCTTTTGTTATCAAGGGAGAGGGAGAACTTGACGCTGTCCCCTGGGCATATTCGGTCTAGGGATAACCCTTTGACCGTCTTGCCTTCGATCACGAAGTCTTTGAAGGAGGCTTCCCCTCCGTTTTCAAAGATGCTCCCTTCTTGCTTGGCCCCCATGGAATAGACTTCCAAGGTGGTTTCTTTGAAGCTTACGTCAAGATCGACTTTGGCCATCTTGACGCTGCTTGGCGCCTCTTTGGTGGCGGAGAAGTAGGCATAGGTGCCTGCGATGACTCCTGAAGAGGCGATCGCGGCGGCCAGCACAGAGGCGATTAGGATTTTCTTCTTTTTCATATTGGGCTCCTTCGCTGATTAGGACCTGGCCTCATTGAGCTGAGTCAAGGTCAGCTTGATGGCAAAGGATAGCTCTTGGTCTTGGGCTTCGTTGGAAATCTGCTCGGCGTCGAAGCTGAGCTTAAGGGCGAACTCGTCGCTCGCTCCTTTCTCCAGGTCGCTTAGATCGACCGGGGAGAGGTCCTTCAAGGTGAATGAACCTTTTTCGTCGGTTCCTTCGGTTACGGATACGCTGACGTACTCGAGCCATGAGACACTGTCGCTAGTTACGTTATCGGCCGTAACCTGGACGTTAAGCAATTCCAGCGTCGTCTTGAAGGCGGTGCCGCCGGTGTTCTCCAATTTGAACGTGGATTTGACCTCGCTCCCAGGAACGATGTTTTCTAGCTCGAACGCTTCCGACCCGTCTTGGGTGAGGTCGAGAAGAGAATCATCGACCTTGTCTTCAAGATAGCCCTGCGCGTTAGGCACCTTGGATCTCAGCTCGGTGCGGCTGAAGGAGAAATTGAGGTTGCCGATTTTGACGTGGCTGACCACATCAAGGTTCCGGTTGAACAAAGCGAACGTTCCCCCAATCGCTCCGCCTAGAGCCAAAGCGGCGACTCCGGATGCGATCAGCAAGCCTTTGATGCGCTTACTTTCCATTGTTTTACCTCCTTTCTTCGTTGCTGCCCTCGTTTATTCGGCTTCCTTCTTGCTCGCTTGGATAAAGCAAGGAAGCGCAGAAGAGGGATTCGGGCGAATGTCCCTCTTCTTTATAGGCGAATGAGTAAGACCTCACTCGGTATAAACTTTTTGGTTCTTCTACACTTGGCTTAGCGGTAGTTTCTTTCTTGTTCTTGAGGAGACTATCGACGCCGACGTAGCCAAGGAACGCGGCGATGGATAGTCCCAATATGGATAAGCAGATGATGATTACGATCATGTTCTTCTATCTCCAATTGACCGACATATGCATCGCGAAGGAAAAGGAAAGGTCCTCGTGGGTTGAGGGGACGTCCTTGCTTAGGGTGTAATGGAATTCGAGGAGCGTGTTCTTCTGATCCACCACATTGAATTCCAAAGGCGTTTCTTGCTTCGCCTTCTCTATCGCGGTTATGGGGAGCAGAGTTTGTCCCTCCCAGGTTATGGTGAGGGAGAGGTATTCGTATCCCTCACCGGTATAGGAATCGTAATAAAGGGTGACCTTGCTGTTTTTGGCGGTGGTCATGTCTAATCTCACTTCCAAAACCCTAGTGTCCCCGGGAAAGAGTGGGTTCTCCTCACTCGCGAGGTAGACTTTCCCGTCTTTGACGAATACGCTTGGGTCAGGCTGAGAGGAATCGATGCTTTGGTATTGCTCGTTTACGGCGTAGCAAATAGGGACGGCGACTGAGCTCGCCAAAACGACCCCGGAGAGGGAGAAAAGGGCTATGACGATCCCTTTTTTGATCATCTGTCCCCTTCTTTCTCAGCGGTCATGTCGCTGATGATCCCGATAGCGCGCCTGACGGCTAAAGAGCTGCGGACGCGCAGAAGGGTTGGGGTGTCTTGATAGGCCTTCTTATCGGAGGCCTCTAAGGGAATGGATGTGCTCGCGTAGTCTTTCGCGGACACAGCGAAATAGCACTTAAGCGTTTTGCCGGAGATGGCGATTTTAAGGTAGGTTTTGCGGCCAAGGTGATAAGTATCGCAGGTTTTCGAGACCCGGCCTTTGAGCTTGCAACTGATCGCGGCTTGCTTGATGGCCTTGTAATTGGCTTTGAGCTCAGGGGAGCTCTTCCTCAGCTTCTCGGTGAAAGTGCGGCGCTTGATGTCAGGGAAAGGATTATCCGAGGCTTGTTTCGCTTCGTCTCCCCCCCCTATTTTCAGTGTGGGGGCGGTCGCGACTTCGACGGGTTTTTCCACTACTTTCTCGACGATCTTCTCAATGACGACCGGCTTTGGCTCCTCAGGCACATAGGGAAGAGGAACGTTCGCGTGGAGATCCACGATCAACGCTTTCTCTTCTTTCCTGGCGTAAAGGACGTAGTCTGCGCAGAGCAAAGAAAGGCGATAGGCCAATTCGGGGTCCTCCTTAGAAGAGAAGAACGGATTGCTTAGGGCGTCGTCATGCTCTTGCTGATGCTTGGCGATATAGGAGTCGATATCTTTCTTTCTTAAAGATAGATAGGTTAAGGAAAGCTGTTCGAAGGTTTCTTCGGCTTTCTTTGACACCTCTTCTTGGGTAAGGGCCTCCCCTTCAAAGTATTCTTTGCAGAAAGGCTTCAGCCCCTCCTCAAAGAAAGGAAGCGCATCGCAGGAAAAAGGGGATGAGCTTTCCTTACTTTTGATCAGGCGGCACTGCATCTGACTCTCGCGTTCTTGCATTTTCTTGCCTCACAAACCTATACGAATTCGGTTATCAAGAAGCATTTGTAGCGCGTTCATTTTGGTTTGTCAAACAATCAAAAACAGGGTGAATATCAAAAACCAGTATCTTTGTTAAGCGAATTAAGAAAAGGAAGGGAGAACGGTATTGTTTTAACGGGTTTTCAAAAAACAAAACGGATATGTACGATTTTTTCTGATATTTATTTCTGAGCCCGTAAAGAAAATGGCGGAAGCCCCCTCTTCCCTTAAGGTTGCTTTTGCTTTCGCATACGTATCCCCCTGTTTTTTCTGAGGCTTTGAAAATACAGGGAAACGGTACGGTGCTGTTGTGAATTATGCGTAGGGACGCCCCCGTTTCCTCGAGAATGGCAATTAGGCGGTAACGGTCGAGACAGAGCCTTATGGGAAAGCGGTTTGAAGACTATTTGGTTGATTCTAAGAAAGGGCTACTTAAGAAATACCGTATATCAAATTGGCCAGGGTATATGAAATCGCCCATGACCTCATGGACAAATGCGCCAGGACGAATGAAACGGGATTAAACAATCCGAAAAAGAAGCGAATCCTTGGCGGCTTCATGAAAAAAGAACTTATAGAAGTAAAACTAGAAGCGAACTAGAAGTAAAACTAGAAGTGAACTAGAAGTTATTGTGAGGAAGCTGTAAAATATTCTAGAAAGGTGGTGAACAATATGCTTTTATCCGAATTGGGAATCAAAGAAGAATTCGAAACCGTGACTAATGATTTCAAGAGATTTCTCAATGACGGCGAGAGATCTTTGGAGTGGCTGAAAACCATTGATGCTTTTGCCAACACCAAAGGAGGAACTCTTTATGTCGGGGTTTCCGATGAGGACTATCGGCCAATTGGCTTAGATAAAAAAACGGTGGATTCGCAGGTGCAGCTTTTCTTCCGCCTTGTCAAAGAACACCTCCGGCCCGAACCCGTGGTTCAGGTTCGTTATCTAAAGGTTAGAGACGAAGCGTTCGTAATCGAGTTTTCAATTGCCTCCTCTTTATTGAAACCCGTCGTCTGCTCTTATGGTGGGAACGGTTCCATATTTATTCGTTTAGAAGGGAAAACGCGTTTAGCCACCACCGAGGAAATCCAACGCATGGCTCTAGATACGGCCTACGTTGAATACGACAAGGTGTATTCGGACGTGGAGTTTGATCCCGCGTGTTTCCAAACGCTTTATTCCCTATACAAGGAGAACAGCGGCAAAGAGCTTACTGAAAAGGCTCTATTCTCCATCGGTTTCTTTAATGAGCAGCGCGTCTGCCGAAGGGCCGCATTGCTTTTCTCCGATAATTTCCAGGGGGATGAAACAGCGCTCTCTATCACTGATTTCATGGGTCTAGGCAAAGGAGGAAACCGCTTTGTCAGCGAGCCTTATTTCCGCGGAAATATTCTTGAAGGGATCAAGCGCGTTCAACGCTTCGCTAGAGCCCACTCCAAGGAGATTTACGTCAAACTCGACGCAAACGGCCACACGACTTCCTCCTTCCCCGAGCGTGCCGTGACCGAGGCGATTGTCAACGCCTATGCGCATAGGAACTATTTGCTCCCACATGGCCAAATTGAGGTAAATCTTTATCTCGACCGTTTGGAGATCGTTTCCCCGGGTTCCGTCGTTGGGCGCTCGGGATTTGAAAAAAGAAAAGATTTGGCGGCTTTGATTCCCATTCGGAGAAATCCTTTTATCTGCGAAGTCCTCTCTTTGCTTCTATTGATGGAGAGAAAAGGCTCTGGGTTCGACAAAATCGAAAAGGAATATGATTGCTTTTCTTCCGCTTTCAAGCCTTTTGCCTCTAGCGATGAGGCCTCCTTTTCCATTTCCTTGCCCAACCTTTCCTATCCTTTTGGAGTGGCTGATGGCGATAATGCGAACCTGGATTTGTTTTTCCCTGAACTCGAACGAGAGAGAGAAAGCACGAAGAGGGTTCTTTCCTATTGCTTCTTCAAAAGAAGATCTCTCAGCGAGATCGCCTCTTTCTTGGGTGTCGCCGTCTCCTCTTATCTGAGAAATAACGTGCTTCATGAGCTGATTGATAGGGGCCTCCTCCTTCTTGAGAGGGAGGGGAATAAGGATTATTACCTCACCGATAAGCGGCTGGTCAGTATCCGCGGGGAAGAACAATAGAAGTGCTGGAAGTAAATCTAGAAGCGTTCTAGAACAAAACTAAAATTTGGCTGATATTTATCCGTTCTTTTCCCCTTCGCCACTTCAATTAAGCGCTTGCTTTCGCTAAAAGAAAACCCGAGACCGTCGATTTTCAATATAATGTTGGCATGAGCAACAAAATCAGCATCGATATCCTATCTCACGCCGACATGGCGGAAGCACAAGGCGTATTAAGCGTCTACCGCGAACAGACCCGCATCTTGGAGAAATACGGCAAAGACGACTTCAATCTAACCTATAACAAACTGACGGGCAAATTCGACCTTTACCATGTCCATTCCGTGAACCCCTCCTTCTATTTCTTCACCCTGAAGAAAAGGAAGACCTCCATTGTTTTCGTCCATTTCTTGCCCGATACCTTGGATGGATCGGTCAAACTGCCGAAGATCGCCTTCAAGGTCTTCAAGTGGTACGTGACCTCCTTCTACAAGAAAGCCAAGGAGATCGTCGTGGTGAACCCCACTTTCAAAAAGGAACTCGCCAGGTTCGGCATAAAAGAAGAAAAGATCACCTACATCCCCAATTTCGTGAGCCACGGCTCTTTCTTCCCGAAGACGGCGGAAGAGAAAGCGGCCCTAAAGAAGGAATGGGGATTTCCCCTTGATAAAAAGGTCGTGATCGCCGTTGGGCAGGTCCAGACAAGAAAAGGCGTCATGGATTTCATCCGGACTTCCGAAAAGTGCCCCGACATGTATTTTGTTTGGGCGGGAGGCTTCTCTTTCAAAGGCATCACCGATGGCTATAAAGAGCTGAAGGCTGAGATGGAGAAACAGAGGCCGAACCTAAGATTCCTAGGCATCCAACCCCGCGAGAAGATGAACGACATCTATAACGCTTCCGACATCTTCATGCTCCCCTCCTTCAATGAGCTTTTCCCGATGGCCTTGCTTGAGGCCTGCAACTCCGGCCTCCCCTACATCGTCCGCGATTTGGATCTTTATAAAGACATCCTTCTTGGCGATTATTTCACCGCGAAAGACGTGGATGGATTTGCTTCTAAACTGCATGAACTAACAAATAGCGAAGAGACTTTTGAACATGGGAAAGTCCTCTCCAAGATGATCGCTGACACCTATAGCGAAGAAGCCAATTACGCTCTTTGGAAAGACTATTACACCAAGATCTGCGAGAAATACAAAAAGAAGAAATAAGCCTCTTCTTAGCCGTTAAACGAAATTCTCAAGAGCCCTTAATTTGCGGCGCTTTTAAATGCGACGCGTCAAGAAACGTCACTTTTGCGAATTTTTCGATTCGCATAGGCCTGCGTCAGGCAATGTTTTTTCGTTCGTTAATCGGAACAGGAGGTGATTGCAGAGCTCGCCAATGTCATCAAGGGAAAGTTTGATCGTGCCTTTAAAGTAATCCACAAAGAGATGGGTGATCCCGTTGGTCAAAAAGTCAATCTCCGCCATGCGGATATTCGAATCCGTGGACAAGGCGTCTAAATGAATGTCTTTGTTGATACGCTCATTGCAGATGCTCTTTAACTGGTCGATGAATTTGCTCGGCAAGTCTGAAACAAAGATCTTCTTATAAAGGTTCTCGTTTTCCTTGAGGTGTTGAATGATCTTTTTGACATAGGGAGCGAACTCTTCCTTATGCTCTTTCATATAGGTGTTCAGCGTCTCATCGAGCAAATCCAAGATCTCTTGCTCGAACTCCTCAGTGACCGCGTAGACGTCCTGATAATGGCAATAGAACGTGGACTTTGAGATGTCGGCTCTCTCCACGAGCTCCTTGACGGTGATTTTGGTGATGTCTTGCTTCTCAGATACGAGTTCGGCGAAAGCCTCGCGGATCATCCTTTTCGTGCGGATGGAATTTCGGTACACAGCGGTCATGATAGCGCCTCCAAATTAGTCACTTTTAGAACCAAAGTCCAATATTGGACACGAATATGATAATTGACTTTTGTTTCATATTCGCGACATAACCATACTATGCCCCGTCATCGAAATCAAACCTGAGTCCTAAATTGGACGCGGGTTGGAAAACGATGGAAAGGAGGATTCAATCATGAGCGTTATCGAAGTGAATCATTTGACAAAAGACTATGGTTCAGGCCGCGGCGTCTTCGACGTTTCTTTCCAGGTGGAAGAAGGCGAAGTGTTTGGCTTTCTGGGCCCTAACGGGGCAGGGAAATCGACCACCATCCGCCATCTGATGGGCTTTTCAAAGCCTTCTAGTGGAAATACGAAGATCCTGGGCATGGACTCGTTTAAAGATTATTCGAAAATTTTGTCTAATGTCGGCTACATCCCCGGCGAAATCGCTTTGCCCGCGGGACTTACCGGTTACGAGTTCATCTCCATGATGCAAGACATGTACGGCATCCATAACCAGGAGATGCTCGATAAGATGATCAAACTGTTCGATTTGTCGGACAACGTATTGAAAGGCGACACCAAGCATATGTCGCTCGGCGTGAAGAGGAAGCTCGCGATCGTCACGGCCTTCATGTCCGACCCCCAGGTTCTCATCCTAGATGAGCCTACCTCTGGTCTAGACCCCGTGATGCAGCAGAACTTCATCAATTTCATCCTGGAGGAGAAGCAAAGGGGCAAGACCATCTTGCTCTCCAGCCACATCTTCTCCGAGGTCGACGCGACTTGCGACAGGATCGCGATCATCAAAGACGGGAAGATCGTCTCCGAATTCATCGCCAACGACCTGAAGCATGCGAGCTTGAAGCAATACAGGATCGTGTTTGAAAGCGCGGAGGAATACGCGAAATTCAAATCCGGTTACGACCCGAAAATCATCACCGTCTTGAAGGACAGGAAAGAGAAGAACAAGGTCTTCATCACCACGAACGATGAAAACATCAATGAGGTCATCTCCTACCTTTCGAACTTCAAGATGAAGGAATTCAACAACATCAAAGAGACCTTGGAGGACTACTTCATGAAGTTCTACAAAGAGGACAAAGACTTTGGAGGTGCGCTGTGATGGAACTAAAAAAAGAAGGGCTCATCGAAATCAAGGACCTGAGCAAGGACTATGGCTCCTCTCGCGGCGTCTTCCATGAGAACCTAATCATCAACCAAGGCGAGATGGTCGGCTTCGTCGGCACCAACGGCAGCGGCAAGACCACGACTATCCGCAGCATCCTTGGCTTCATCAAGCCTACGGAGGGGCACTGCTACGTTAACGGCATGGAATCATGGACCAATCAGGCCGAGATCTCTCGCCTGGTGGGCTATGTCCCGGGCGAAATCGCCTTTCCGGACCTAAAAACAGGCATCAACTTCCTGAAGAGCCAGGCCGATTTCCTGGGGATGAAGTCGTTTGATTATGCGAACGAGCTCATTGAGAGGCTGCAGCTCGACCCTAGAGCAAACCTCAAGCGGATGAGCAAGGGCATGAAGCAAAAAACGGCCCTCGTCGCCGCGCTGATGAACGACCAGCCCATCATCATCCTCGATGAGCCGACTACCGGATTGGACCCCTTGATGAGGGACGCCTTCCTTGAAATCATCGAGGAGGAGCACAAGAAAGGGAAAACCATCTTCATGTCTTCCCACATGTTCAATGAGATGGAGGAGACCTGCGATAGGGTCGCCCTGATCTCTGATGGGCACATCATCGACGTCGCGGATATGAACCTCATCCGCAACCGTCCGGTCGCGGACTTCAAAATCGAGTTCAACGAAGAGGGCTCCTATCAGAAGTTCAAATCCCTCGGATTCAACATCATCCGCGATCAGCCCGCCTATCACCAGGTCACGGCCTCGATCGACAAAACCCAAATTAACGACTTGTTCAAGAGCCTCAAAGGCCTGAACGTCAAATTCGTCTCCGAGGTCAAATACACCTTGGAGAAGCACTTCAATCAAATCATGAACGAAAGAGCAAAGGAGGTTAAATAACATGAAAAAGGAAAACAAACTATTCTCAAAAGCTCTATTCAAGCAATCCTGCAAAGCCAACGGGACGATGTGGGGAGTCATCACCGTCGCGGTGTGCTTCATGCTCGCTTGCGTGATGCTGATCTCCGGCACCTCATCCATCTCCTCGGTGAAAGAAGGCGTGGAGACTACGATTGTCGAACAGGCGATCAACTCCACCATCAAAAAGACCGCGGTCTCGGAATACGAGAAGTCCGTCGAAGGCGAAAAGCTCTTTGACGAGCAATTCACCGTCAAGTTCAATGAGATCAATACCTTGGATACTTACACGAATTCCTATATCCCGGCTCTTACTGAACTCATCACGGAATACGTTTCTAGCGATGAGAGCAAAGCCGCGATCGCCGAGGAAGTCGCCACAAGCGTCTTCGCCTACATGCAATCTAGCGACGCCCAGGCGAAGATCGTCGAGTACATGGGCGGAGGGCTTAGCCAAGAGGAAGCAATCGAAAAGCTCAAAAACGAGAAGATCGCGGAGTACACCGCTTCTATCACCGCGGAGCATATCGCCGCGGCGAAAGAAAACAAATCCCTCCAAAGCCAGGCCTTCGTCACCGTCTACGTCACCCCTTCCTATACATATGCAATCAACAAAGTGATCGATAAGTACACCGCCTCTTCTAGCCCGGTGGTCACCATTAACCCGAACAATCAAGCGGATTCGACCTATACTAAATACAACGAAGACATCCCGGAAGAATACGTGACGAATCTCACCACGTACATGATGAACGACGTCGTCGCCGTTGCTTCTGGCAACACTTCCACTACCCTCTCGGATTATATAGGCTCTGACGAAAGAATCTCCTTCCGCGAGGATCGCGCCTATAACGCCTCCGCGATGCTCGTCGCCGGAAAAATGAACGAAGAAGAAACCATCAACACCTTGCTCGATAATCTCGCCGATTATGGTGTGACCAAAGAGAAATACGATGCGATGGGCTTCACCTATGACTACGTTCATAAGGCATCTTACGAGGCTGCGCTGGAATATCAAGAGAAACTGACCTACGAGATTTCTCTTCTCGAGGACGGTCTCTCTCAAGAGGAATACGAGGCAAAGGTTGCTCAAATCAAAGAGGACCTCAACGTCAGCGTCGCCGGTTCCTTGCTCGACAAGCTTCCGGAAGAGGTCTCCTCCGGCATCGAAGAGCTCGGCAAGATGGACCTTTATGGCCTCATCGTAGGCTCCATCTTCTTCAAGATGGCGGGCTTGCTGCTCCCGATCATCTACATGATCATGGCTTCCAATAACCTTATCGCTGGCCAGGTCGATACCGGCTCTATGGCCTACGTCTTATCCACCTCAACGAAACGCCGCCAGGTCACCTTCACCCAGGGTCTCTTCCTAGCGCTCTCCTTGTTCTTGATGTTCGCGGCGACCTCAATTACTTCCGTCGTCTGCTTCGCGATCGCCAACGTGAACACCGACCTCACAATTGGGAAGCTCCTCCTCATCAACCTTGGGGCGTTCATCGTCCTCTTCGCGATGAGCGGGATCAACTTCCTCACCTCCTGCTACTTCGATAGGTCAAAAAGGGCGATGGCGCTTGGTGGAGGGCTATCGATGTTCTTCCTCGTCGCCACGATGCTTGGCCTCTTCGGCTCCCCGGTCATCCCTTCCGTGGTAAGGATCACCGCGCTTAACAACTTCAATTATGTTTCCATCATCAGCCTCTTCGACGTCGTCTCGATCCTTAACGGCACGACGGATTGGATCTGGAAGCTCGCGATCCTAGTCGTCATAGGCGTGCTCGGATATATCCTTGGCGACATCAAGTTCAAAAAGAAGGACCTGCCTCTTTAATAAGAATTGCCCCGTGAGAAACCACTTACGGGGTTTTCTTTTGGCTGCGGAAGCTCCTTTTTAGTAAAACGATGGGCAAGAGAATTGTTTTATCCTTCATTAGATTACGCTAACTTGATTTCGTTTTATATGTAGTCAAGTAGTCCTTTGACAGTCTTGGGATCGGTTATTCTCATTACTGCGAAGCATTTCCTTCCAGCGTTTTTCAAAGACGCCCCAACATGGAAAACTTTTTCGTCGTCCAATATGAGAAATCTGTCGTGGAAGCCAGAACAGCAATGAACTTTAAAACGGGGATACTGAGATTCAAATTCTTTTATGTCCTCTTCGGTGATCCTCGTGTTATTCGACGTAAACACGATTGCCTGAACACCGCTTTTCTTTTTGTAAAGAATATTTAAGGTGCCGCTCACATCGACGTAATTGTCGATAAGGACAATGGATTTCTCCGCTTGTTCCACCAAAGAAACCAGAAAAGAGAAGGCATCGAATATCTCCCTTCATAGAATTTTTTTGCTGGCTTTCCGTTTTCGCGGATATGAAGGAAAAGATTTCGTCGAACTTTCGTTCAGATTCCCTTTGGTATTGGATTTGTTTTGCCTCTAAAAATTCTAATTTTTCAGATAAAAGGGACACTGAGGAAAAATGCCTCCTCATCTTTACGAATGCATTCATGATGCTGATGCTGATTTCGACTGCTGCGGGGCTTTTGAGTACAACCGACAGCATTGCAATGCCCTGCTCGGTGAAGACATAAGGAAGAAATCTTTTTTTTGCGTTTGTTGTGTTTGCGGTCGCAATTTGCGACCGCAAATCATCGAACTCCTCAGAAGTCAATTGAAAACAGAAGTTGATCGGGAATCTCTCCATATTTCTTCTTTCCGTGTCTACTTTTAGGTTACCAGTACAATCTGTACAGCACTTTTTTCCCATATTGGCGGAAAATCCCTTGCACTTTTTTCCCATATTGGCGGAAAATCCCTTGCACTTTTCTCCCATACGCCTATATTTCATATGGGAGGCACTCTATGCTACGACGCAAAATCGAGAAGGAACTTCTATATTGGAAAGACAAACGCAAGCAGGCGCTTTTGATCACGGGGGCGAGGCAGATCGGGAAAACCTATTCCGCTAAGCGCTTCTTGGAGGAGAACTTCGAGAACGTGATTTACCTCAATTTCGCCGATAACCAATCCTTGGTGCCCTCTTTCGCCGAGCTCAAGGACTACAAAGAGCTGATCTCCCGCCTGTCTCTCTTCGACGGGGCGAAGCTCGTCCCGGGGAAGACGGCGGTCTTCTTCGACGAGATTCAGCTTCTATATGTCTATCGCGATGCGCTGAAGAAAAAGAAGGGGCTGCCCTTGATTAGCCTTGACCTCATCACCGCCATGAAGCCCTTGGTGAACGAGGGACAATACCGCTTCCTCATAAGCGGCTCATTGCTGGGCATAGAGCTCAACGACATCCTTCTTTACCCCGTCGGTTACATGGACCTCATCCACATGTTCCCCCTCGATTTCGAGGAATTCCTCTGGGCGAAGGGGGTGGGGGAGTTAGCCATAAATGAGCTTCGTGATTGCTTCAAGAGAAGATCTCCTGTCGATCCAATGGTCAACGAGACGATGCTTGCCCTTTTCAGGGAGTACGTGCTCGTCGGGGGGATGCCTGAGGCGGTGGATGTCTACATCGAAAGCAGGAACCTCTATCAGGTCCAGAAGATTCACGAGAGAATCAAAGACGCCTATGAGATCGATATGTCGAGGTATGTGGAGGATCAGGAGAAGAAGCTCAAGATACGCGAGGTATACGAGGCGATCCCCAGCGAGCTCAACAGCAAGAACAAGAGGTTCATGAGCAGCCACGTCGCCCCGTCTTCCTATCTGAAAAGGAACGACTTGGTCGATGAGTTCATTTGGCTCACCAACGCGGGGACCGCGATCCCTGTTTACAACGTAACCGAGCCCGTCCCCCCCTTGACTTTGGATTCTAAAAGGAAGACCTTGAAGCTGTTTTTGAGCGACGTGGGCTTATTGGGAACCGCTCTTTTCTCCACAGGGCTGCGCCAGAAACTGCTCGACGGGGAGAAGGAGATCAATTTTGGCGCGCCTTATGAGAACGTCGTCGCCCAGGAGCTTTGTGCCCATGGGTTCGCTAACAAGCTTTATTACTACAATTCCAAGAAGCACGGCGAGGTCGATTTCTT
Organism: Lachnospiraceae bacterium; assembly: GCA_963658395.1. GTDB lineage: Bacteria > Bacillota_I > Bacilli_A > RFN20 > CAG-826 > Alloenteromonas. The sequence goes on from CAVKPZ010000001.1 coordinate 22,443, forward strand.
AGTCGAGTACGAAGGAGAGCCCTGCCCCATCGAGATCAAATCCGGCAAGCCGAACGAGATGAACTGCTACAACCACGCCACCTTGAGCAACCTCCTTAAGCTATATGAGATCAAGGAGGCGTTCGTCTTCGGCGAGACGAACCTCAAGAAGGAGAGCGACAAGATCACCCAACTTCCTCTTTATATGGTTTCTTTCCTGTCTGGGGAATCGCTTTATGGGGATGATTGATGCCTTTATGGAAAGAGAAGTCAAACGCTTGAAGCCGAGAAGGATTTTCTTCACCGAGTGCGCTGATTACGAGGAACTAGCGAGCCGGGAGCAGAAACTCAGCTTTTCCTTACTTGATAAAAAGCCGAAGGAGACGATGAAACTCCAGGAGCTCTCTTTGGACACCTTGGAGAACCTCGAAGTTTTACAAAGACGAATCGGAGCACAACAACGCCGCGATGCTGTTTTCGGACGAAAACGGAGGGCCGCGGCTACAAGACTAGATTGTCTTCAGGGCGGAGTACGTCGAGGCTCACAAGCAAAGCGCAACCACTCAATCTAAATCAAAGCATTAATTTGGGACTAAAAATTGGCACATCCCATTTAGTGAGAAGAGCGACCACCCTCACCATATATAAAGAGGAATTGGACAATATACCGATTGTTGAGAAAAATATTTCCCGTTGCGTTATGAAAGGGACTATAAATCTCAAAATAGTTGTGAGCTTATGCTCTTCACTCAAGCAGATCTTCGATTCTGCAACCGAGAACGAGCGCCAACGTCTCGACGGTCTTCACGGACGCCTTGTTGATGTCTTTCGCCCTTGTCTCGTATTGCTGAAGGGTTCTTAGATTCACGGATGCTTTCTTTGCTAACTCGCTTTGGGAACAACCACAGTTCTTTCTTTGCTGCTGCAATTTGGTTGGCCCCTTTTTTCGAACAAAGATGGCGTTCACTACGTCTACGAATTTGTCTTCCGGAGCTTCATGAAGCGTGGGATACATCTTCAATATCTCTTCCGCGGTAATCGCTTTATGGATATCCGAGAACGATTTACCCGTCTTCCATTGGTAATAAGCCAATATGTAACCGCACCAATATTCAGGCGAGCGCTCGAAATCGATTATGGGTTTGGCAGTAGGAACGGCTAGCCCTGCTTTGGCGAATATATCCAAGACGAGCTCTGTGCCGGAGAGCCCAACGATGACTTTGGCCTCGCATTTTCCGAACCTTTCTGCAAAACGAGTTGTTATGAAGAAGCTAAAAAACTCATCAGCGCTTATATGACAGGCATTGACCGCATAATCAAAAGCCTCGCCTAGATTCCTCATGGCGTCTTCCAAATAGGATTCATTGTAAGCGGGGATCATCTTGCTTCATCTCTTCTTTCATGATGTCTCGAATATAGATGCCGTCCATATCGTCGTTCTCGAGTTCTTTTCGGAACGCTGCTCTTGCTTCGTCGTCTCTAGTTTTTCTCTTGATGTAATAAACGGATTCATCCGCAACTTCATACCCGACAAAACGAATCGTATCGAAAGCTTTCTTTGATTTTAGAACCACTTGTTCTCCTGATTTACCTAACTTCATCGCATAGGAGAGTTGTTTCAATGAGATTGTGTTGCTAACGAAAGCCCGAGCGAAAGCGAAATAGGAATCATCCGCGCGGTAGCCGATGAGGATGTCGTAGTCCTCGTATTTCGGCAGGAAATTTTTGAGCAGGTATTCCTGCCCTTTGATTTGAATCGGAGCGGATAGGTTTATTTGGCGGTTTTGAAGGAGGATTGCGAGCCAATTGAGGATAGCGAATCGGCCATCGGATAGATTCAAAACACGCAGTCCATCCATCTCTAACTCATATTGATTCGCGTATCCGCTGACGCCTTCGGTACACGCCCATTCTTTGGCTAATTCGATGTGTTCGGTGCAATAAAAGCCAAGTCCGTAATCGTTGTTTGCCTTTCCTTTGCCAAAGATGGGACGTTCCAAAATGATGGGAGAACCGTGATAGAGAGCGAGCTTAGCCATAGGGAACCTCATATACTTCTAAAGAAGTACAGCTATATTATGGCTGACTCAAGCGCTTAAAACAAACCTATTTTTCTGCGGCATGTAAAAGAATAAGGAGAATTCGTTAATCCAAAATCTCTTGTTCCAGCTTCACGTCATTATCGAGCATGAATTGGATTGTTTCTTTGAATTCGATGAAGGCTTCCTCATTTAACATCTTGTTTAGTCTCTCCTTGTCGTTCGGGGTTAGCTTCTTTAGATTCCCAAAGTTGCTTTTTAGCTCTTCAATGCCCATTTTATATGGCTTTATGGGGATGCCTGTTTTCGCTCTTAGATTTACTAGAATCCAAAATCCTCCCGCATCGATGTCCCCAAAATGGAGATATTCTGCCTTTGGAAAAGCCTCATATAGTTTCACGAGAAGCTTTTGCTTCGTGTGGTTGTGGAAACCTGCTAAATAGATGACCAACGCGTCCTTTTCTTTGAGCTCATAGAAGGAAGTGAGATTCTCAACCGTGATTACTTTCGTCAAATCGCCTGGCTCAAACTCGATTTTCTTGATCATCTCATCTGACAAAGAGAACTCAAAGCCAAGCTCATCCAAATCAATCAACGACTTGTTGATTCTGAACCTCAGCTTGTTCTTGAGGAGGACGTATGAGGAGTTTTTGCCTAGGTTAAAGGACTCAAGAACCTCTTCATCCGTTAAATCTTCTAAGGAGGCGTACTTCCTAAGGATCTTGATGACTTTCCCTTCAATCAATTCGAAAGTCTTGGAGTCCCCTAGATAATGGGTTGAGAAATCCCTTATCTTCGTCTCTTTATCCAAAAGGAAAAGGCTCTGCAGGGTTTTTAGAATCAAATCCAACTGTTTTGCATCGTTAAAGAAAGATTTTGGATAGGTGTATTTCTCTTCGATGCTTTGCCGGATATCGGAGATAAAGTCAGCGACGAAGTTATTGAAGCGATATTTGGATAAGACTTCCAAAACCTTGGCGTTCTCTTCCGCGGGGCTCGGGCGATGCAAATATTTATAGACCTCGTTCACGGAGTCGATATTCAAGGTCAAAGATTTAAAGACATCGCCCTCGAATTCCGCTTGGATGAAACCAAACTTCTCTAATCTTTCAATAGAGGCGTTGTTCTTATCCGTGTATTTGTAGGAATCGTAACCGTTGTAAGAAGAAAGGACATCGTCCTTCGTGGTCAAGGTTATCTTCCTATTCACCTGGGTCCCGCCCCTAGAAAGTTTCGAGTTCTCGTATTTATCGAGCAGCTTGTTGAGAAGCTTTGTCTCGAAGTCACTCATCTTCTTTGACCATCCTTTGGATTATGGGGATGTTGTTGTATTTGACGATGCCGATGATGGTCTCGACGTAGGGACTGATCACGGAGAAGCGGTTGGAGGGAACGACGATGATAATCTGGATGTTGAGGTTTTTGTAGAACTCCATCAAAGACTTGATACGGCCTTCGTCCATGTTATTGAAGGCCTCGTCGAACACGACTTGGCATGTGCTTTCCACTTTGTTGCGGTCCTTGTTCATGAGCTCGTCGAAGCAAGAGGCGATGACGATGTAGAAAGGGGTCTGGGTTTCGCCACCGCTCTTCTCTCTGCTGATCTTCGAGAAATAGGTGACGTCCCCCCTCTTGTTCGTGATCTTGATGTCGTAATTCATGTAATTGCGGTAATCAAGGTAACGTTCGAGTTCCTTCTCGGCCTCGCTGCTATCGACCTCCATCGAGATCTTATCGAAAAGGTCTTTGATGAAAGAGACATCTTTTTCGTCCAAAACCTCGGTGAAAAGGTCATCCGCTTCAAGGAGCTTCCCCGAATTGATGATGCGGTAGTACTCGCAGAACTCATTGTCCTTCGTCGGGCCATAGCTGAATTCATAAACTTCCTCATCGTTTCCGAAGGGGTGCTTGGCAAGGCTCTTGTTGATGTTAGCGAGCTTCTTCTTCGCTTCCTGGATCTTCTCGTTCAGCTTGGAGATGAAGTCCTGCCTAAAGGAGTTCTCCGCTCTCTTGTAAGCATCGTTGGCTTCTCTTTCGTATTGGACGATGTCCCGGTTCTTCAGCTCATAGTATTCATTGATGTAGTCTTTGATGTTATCAATGATGGCCACCAAAGAGGGCTTGTAGTTCGATGCGTAAGCGCTCATCTTCGCTTCTAAGTCTGGCTTGGATACGACGTTGGAGCGGAAGGCGTTCTCGTAGTCGGCGTTTATCTTCTCGACGTTCAGATGCTTGAGGTGATTCAAATACTTGGGCAGGAGCTGCTGGTATTGGTCTTCGTCCACCCTCTTCTTTTCGCTTTGGAAGCGGGATTCCGAATCTTCAATGGCCTTCTCAAGGTTCTCGATTGAGCCAATGACCCTTCCTTTAGATTCCGAAAGCTGGTCTCTCTTGTCTTCCTTCTGACGTTTCAATAGGCCGAACTCGGATAGGCGTTTCTTGGCTTTCTCGATTTTCGAGGAGATTTCCAAAAGCCCTTTCTGCTTTTCATCGTCCTTGATTTCGTCTTTTAATTCCTGGATTGATTTTTGCTTCAGCTCGACCTTCGCCCAGTAGTTCTCCGTCTCCAAAAGGGCGTCGATCTTGCTCATTCTGGCATAGGACAATTTGCCATTGATCTCCGTTTGCTCGCCTTCGATGGAGGCGATCTCCGCTTTAAGAGCTTGGATCTCCTCTTGGAGCAAAGCGATCCTGACTTTGATGGATTCCCTTCCGATGTAGGGTTTTTTGTAGAGCTCAGGATCACAGGCTTTTAAGACGTGGCCGTCATAAGAAAACGCTTCTGGGGTGATGGCGGACTCATAATGTTCAAGCTCGCTTGAGGACTCCACGCAACGGGTATTTGAAAGCAGGTAAGAGGCGTATTTCCTCGCGTAATCGTTTTTGACGTCGAGCTTGCTAAACAAGGTGTCTCCGTCTTTGGTCTTTCCTCCTTCAGGCAAAGATTTGACGTTCACCAGGCCAGAAAGATAGACCCTCTGTTTGTTTTTAGCTTGGTCTAAAGCGTTTCGGGCAACCTCGTAATATTTGGGATTGATGATCAGATCGAATCGTTTTGAGGCGAGCTTCCCTTCTAGGGCATTCGCCCATTTCCGGTCGTTGATCTCTAGAAATTCGCAGAAAGGCGCGATGAGGGGCTCTCTGTCTTTCGGGAACGATTTGGAAACGGCCTCTTTCACGATCTTTAAGAGGTTATTGACGTCCTCGGGGTAGTTGTTGAGGCCTTTTTGGAGAAGGCAGAGCTCGCTTTCCTTATCTTTCAGGCTGCTCTTGTCTTCTTCAATTCGGAGGCTGTTCTTCGCTTTTTCGCTGTTCAGGCTTTCTTGCAATGAGGACAAATCCCCTTGGTATTTCTTCAAATTGATGGAAAGAGAAGCGAAATCCTTGCTTTTGAAGTTCTCGGCGAGGGAGGATTTGATACCCAAGGCTTTGATGATTTTGAGCTCGCCGGCGATTTGGTTTTCGAATGTCTGGAGCTTGGCGCTTAACTCTAGTAGTTCCTTATGATAGGCATCTAGTTTAGTTTTCTTTTGCTGCAAGACCTTGTAGGCCTCGTCGTTCTCCAAAAGGTTGATTTCGACGTGAGCGGAGTTGATGTCCTTATCTAGCTGAGCGATTTGCTCGCTTAAGGTTTTGCTTTCGTCGTCTAGTTTCGCGAGCTCCATCCGCTTGGCGTCCAAGTCGGCTTTGTAACTCTCGGCTTCCGCTTCGATTTTTAGGACGCCTAAATATTGGATGGAGGACAGATTCTCGACGTATTTCTCCGCTTTCGGGATGAAAAGAGCAAGGGCGTCCATCTTTTCTTGCTCTTTTAAGACGAGTCGGTGGATTTCTTGGTAGGAACGGATCTCTTCCCTCATGCTGTCCAGGCTGATGTTGTTTTGGCTCAGCAAAAAGCTGTTCACGAAGGTAGAGACTTCGGAGATCGGCTTAAAGGAAATCGCGCTGGAAAGCAGGTCGAAATAACGGTTGTAGTCCTCTAACTTGAAGAGGTCTCTTCCGATTGCCCTGCGGATTTCCCTCTTGCTCCCGTTCAGCGGCTGGAAGTCATATCTCATCGCCTGGGCGTGTGCTTTGAATTCCTTAAAGGTGAGGGCTTTCTTGTTTTTCAGATAGTCCCCTTCTTCGATCTCATGGTCATTGATCAAGAAGAAATTGGGTTTTGGCTCGGAGGAGAAAAGCTCAATCACGACCCCGAGAACCAAGGATTTCCCGCTCTTTTTGTCGCCACACTCCAAGGCGATATAGCTCACGATGTCGTTTTCTGGACGGAGAAAAGTGTTGTTCTCGCTTCCGATTTTGCCTCTAACGTAGGTCTCGATCGTCCTTTGCCCGCCTTCGCTCGCGGCTTTGTTGAAGTTCCTTTTGTCCCCACCAGACAAGACGAAATAGATCGCGTCCATCAAGGTCGATTTGCCACAGGCGTTCTCCCCTGTGATCAAGGTGTTGCCCTCGATGGCGATCGTGCTATTGGTGAAGATGTGCCAGTTGATGAGCTTAATCTTCTTCAGTTTCATCTTCGTCTCCTCCTTTCGAGGCGTTGTAGGTCGCCAGTTTGCTCTTCAGCATGTCGACGTTATCAATCTTCACGACGTAAAGAATCGTCGGGTAGATGGTGACGATGGAGTCTTCGCTCATCTCCGAGAAGGCGAAGTTGATGATTTTGTAACGGCGCAAAACCCTAAGGGAATTGTAGATTTCCTTGTTGCTTGGTTGGATGCGATAGATGGCGGTTTTGTTGATCTCCAAGACCAAATCCCCCACTTTTGCGACGATATCGGAACCCGAATACACCTTCTCGTTGGCTTTGTGATAGAGGAGCCTCAGGATGAGGAGGAGTATGGTTTCTAGCTTCTTTAGCTTGACCCTGTTCTTATCCGCGGTCGTTTGGATATAGAAGACCTTGTATTGATCCACATGGATGAGGTCGTAATCAATCAAGGAGAAGTAACTCGAAATCGCATCCTTCATGGTCAAGGTTTCATAGTAATCGTTTTTGTCCTCAGGCTTTGAGCCGTAGATAAAGGTCTCGTTCAGAAGTTTGTTGCAGATTCTGGAAAAGTTGTTTTTGCGGGTATCCGTCAAGCCGTTGTAGGCTTCGCTGAAGTGCTCGCAGACTAGGTTTCTTGCTACGTTGGCCATGTTTATTTCCTTTCGATGATGTAGTCGCTCATGAGATATCCGAATTTAGTGTATGGCTGGTCTTCTTTGACGATGCGGTAACCGATGTTCGGGTTCTGCGAGTAAAGATGGATCAAGAACACTTTGAATAGCCACTCCACTTCCGGGGTGTCGATGTCCTTCGTATGGATCTGGCTTTTGCCTCGCAACGCGGCGAGGACGAACCGGTTGATCTTATCCACGGAGTACTCGCTGTCTTTAAATAGACGCTCGGTAAGCCTCTTGACTTCCTCTTCGTCCACGATCGGATTTTCAATGATCTGCGTGAGCTTTGGCTTGCCTTTTTTGCTCTGCGGGGCGAACAAAGAGTATTCGTCGATGTTGGAACAGGAACGCAAAGCGAAATCATCGAATTCCTTCGGGTCCGTCTCATCGAGCTTCCCGATCTCTTTCAGGCAATCCGTGATCCTGCCTTCGACGTCGGTCTCTTCATTAAGGAGGAAGTTAAGCCTTGAGCGCGCGGTGGTGATGTATTTGGTGTTCTTCCTATCAAGCGAGGCGATCGCGTCCTCGATGACGTCGAATTGGTCCCTGACGTAAAGGAGACGGCTAGCGAAGAAATCGCTGGCTTCAAGAAGGTTTTCCTCTGTCTTTATCCCAGAGCATTTCACCTCGATGTAGTTACTAACCATCCTTTCTTTTTTCTTGCTCAGAAGATCGTCGATCTTGCTTTGTATCTTGCCTCTATAACGGGAGGGGTTGTCCTTCTCCCTGAAGTTTTTGAAGGCTTTCAGGATGACTTTCTTCTGGTATTCGTAAAGAAGGGTCTCGAGGATTTCTTTCGGGGCTGCCTCGTGTTCCTTGATGAGCTTATCGAGGAACTTCTTGATGTTCGCGTTGAGCCCGCGGAGCATGGAGTTCAGCTCTCTGGAGGCGTTATAGACCTGCTCGACGATGTCGACCGCGTGGTCGAGGTTGAAGTTGTAAAGGTTGCTGTAGATGTTGTAGACGTAGCCGGAGAACTCCAAAGACTTGACGTCGTCTTTGACCGCGTTTTCCAAGGCTTCTAAGATCTTGATTCCGTTCTCGTCGAACTGATAAGTGATTCTCAGGCCTTCATAGTCTTCGATGAGCCAGCCGCAGCGGACGAAATAATGGATTTTGTCGAAAGCCAGGGAACGGTTGTCCTTCTCCACTTCGTTGGTTTCGTCGTTCGTGAAAGAGATTGGGCAGTTCTCGAGATAATCCACGATCCATTCCGCCATCTGCTCTTTCTCGACCTGGATGTTCTCTAAAGACATTTTGGAGTTCAAAAGCTGCAGTAGGTCGTAATTGATTCTTTTGTTTTGATTCGTGAAAGGAAGGAAGAACTCGTCTTTGACTAGATCAAAGAAGTTGCTTGCCATAACGTTTCCTCCTTTCTCTGCTTTTGAAGGGGGCTAACTGCCCCCTGAACAAATGCCTGCCCCCATATTGTAAAGAAAATATGCGCGCTCGCGCGAAGCGGTTTGCTAAAATCGCTTTGAGGAATACGTCTTTGTTCGTCATCGCATCTCCTATGGACTACCTTCATCATTACGTTTCGCCCCTTGGAAACATGACCCTTGCTAGCGATGGGCAAAGTCTGATTGGCCTTTGGTTCGATGACCAAAAACACTTTGCCTGCACTCTTGAGGAGCCAGCCCAAGAGAAGGATTTGCCGGTCTTTGAGGAAACAATCCGCTGGCTTGACATCTATTTCGAGGGAGGCGTCCCGGACTTTCTGCCCTCCCTTGCTCCAAGGGGCACCGCCTTCCAAAAGGAAGTCTGGGACGCCTTGCTCACGATTCCTTACGGGAAAACGATGACTTATGGGGATATCGCGAGGATTCTTGGAAAACGAAGGGGTTTTGTAAAGATGTCCGCGCAAGCTGTCGGCGGGGCGGTTGGCTATAACCCCATCTCTTTGATCATTCCTTGCCACCGCGTTGTCGGGACGAAAGGGAAACTAACTGGCTATGCAGGCGGCCTTGATAGAAAAGACAAATTGCTCACCTTAGAAAGAATAAACAATAATACGCCAGGAAGAACGGGCACAATGGTTGCTTCTCGAACATCATTTCTCGCCGGTTAGTTACAGGGGAAGCAAACAAAGCATTTAGTTCCCGCGGCTTGTTTTGAAAGATTCTTTTTCCTCCATCCGCTTTTTGTAATCCGGGAAAATCTCATCCCAGGGGTGCTCGATGACCATCGGGTGGGTCTTGCTAGCCTTCAGCTCAAGCCATTCCCGGTCGAGCCCGGCTTTTTTCCAACAGACAAAATCCTCATCGGGATCAATCGGGTCTGGACCGGAATCGTAGCGGCACATGGAGTAAAGCACCACCTCTTCGTAAGTGAGCGTCGGGTCGTCGTAGCTCATCATGAGAGGGATGTTCTTGCCGCCAAGTATGGCGGCGTCTTGGATTATCATCGGGTCGATAAGCATTGTCAGATCCTCCTGTTCGTCGCGAGCAGATTTATGTAATAGTCGTAAAGGCCGTCGCCCTTCCGTTTCCATTCTCATCCCGATTATGTAGTAGGTCCTCCCCGATTCAAGGAGGACCTCCTTGTCGCTGTTCTTTGCGGCGATCCCATGCGAGATGGAAAGCGGCATCGCGGCCACCCCTTTCTCTAGGGTGACCGACAAATAGACGTGGCATAGTTCGGGATCGCTGCCGAACGCGTAGGCTTTCGCCGTCTCAAGACTCCTGCTTGTGCTCATGAAGCCGCGCTCGATTAACTCCACAGGCTTCCCCGTTTCGCGCATCTTTTCGAATGCCCTGTTCAATTTCCCGAGATAGGGATCGCCCGGCTTGAGACGCATGCCACGATAGAAGGTGATCATCTTGTCAATGACGAAAGCCGATATCGAGGCGTTCATCTCCTTAATAAAAGAGGCTAGTTCCTGCTCTGAGGCGCCCGGTGGGACCGCTCCGGATCTAAGGTAGCCGTTGGTGACCGCGCAGCTAAGGCCTTTTGATAAGTTTTCGCTGTGGGCCCGGATGGAGGCATGCTTGGAGGCGTCCCAGTCCGGCCTGGAATACGGGTTGTCCTTGATGAAGGCGTCGGAGAACTCCTCGGCGCTCCTCCTTTCGACAACAACCTTTCTCTTTTGTCCTACAACAAAACTTTGAATCAAGACCCCAAGAGGGATCACCTCATTCAGATGTTCGTCGATTTCTTGAAGAAGAGGCCCGATGCTTTGGAGCGATTCAAGAAGGCCAAGACAAAAGAAATCGACGAAAATGATGTGAGGAGCATTTTCAAAGAGATTCCCATAGAAAGGGATGAGGATAAAATCACGAACTTCATTTTGGGACGTTACCAATATCTGATGAGAACCAAAAGAAGTTAACCTAAAACACAATCTTAAAAATAGGTTAACTCCTTTCTTTTTGTTACCCATTCCTTCTTTTCTGTTATATGTGACTTCTCTTTTCTTGACACCGAGCCTCCTTTGAATATCGTTTTGAGGCTAAGAAAAGAAGGTATATTGCATGGATTATTCTTACGTCAACGATTTCAAGAAGCTCGGCTTTGGGATGTTCGTCCACTTCGGGCTTTATAGCAACCTGGAGGCCGGCGAATGGTACTTCGCCTCCGCTTTTAATGGAGGGCGCATCAAAAAGCAGATTACGATCGAGGAGTACATCGCTTCTACCTTCCCTCGTTTCAAAGTCAAAGAGAACTGGGCGAAGGACCTTTGCAAGCTCGCCAAAGACAGTGGATGCCGTTACATCTGCTTGACCACCCGTCATCACGAAGGGTTCTCCCTTTATGACACCAAGGGGCTCAACGAATACGACGCCCCCCACTCCCCCACTGGACGTGACCTTGTGAAGGAATTCGTGGATGCCTGCCATGAATTCGGGATTATCCCCTTCTTCTACCACACCGTCATTGATTGGTGGCAGAAGGATTTCCAAGAAGGAAACTTCAAAGCCTATTTCGATTACCTTTATAAGTCCGTCGAGATCCTTTGCAAGAACTACGGCGAAGTCGGTGGCTTCTGGTTCGACGGGACTTGGGGGCTTCCCGAAGGCGTCACTTTCCCTAACGAGATCTACAAGATGATCCATAAGCTTCAGCCCCGCGCGATCATCACGAACAACACCGGGCTGGATTTCTGCGGCCAGAAAGGGGCGGAAGAGATCGACTGCGTCACCTTCGAAAGAGGGAAGGCCTTCCCCGTTTCTAGCGACGCCGCTCGTCCTTTATCGGGCGAGGTCTGCGACTCCCTCTACGATCACTGGGGCTATACGAAGGAGGATTATTGCTGCAAATCCTATTCCCATCTGCTGAATGAGCTCATCGATACCAGAGCCTGCGGATGCAACCTCTTGCTCAACGTCGGCCCGAAAGGCGATGGCGTTGTTCCTGCTTTCGACAAAACTATCATGAAGCGCCTCGGTTCCTGGCTTAAGAAGAACCGTTACCTCGTTCTTGACGCGGAGCCCTCCTCTTTGAAAGCGGACGGAGCGTCTGTCTTTGAAAAGGACGGGGTTTATTACGCGGTTGTCAAAGACGTCCCGATGGCTGCGGACGTGAACGTTCAACGTAAGCTAAGCGATAAGATTGTTCATGTGGACACCGACAAGAAAGTCGTCTCCGCCAGAATGGTCGATCGCCGTAACGAAAAACCTGCGATGCAAGACAAACAATCCTTCATCGTCTATCCTTACGGATATGGGACCAGCATGGGTGCCCGTATCGCGGAGTTCAAACTCAAGTAAGCCTTAGCTCTCTTGAATGAGATAAGCCGCTTCGCCTGGTCTTAAACTTAGATGAGTCCAGTTGTCAAAGTGGCTTTTTTCATTGCCCTGGATCAAAGTGTACTTCCCCTTCCGCAGCTCAATGTTTACTTCGTTAAAGAAGACAGAACTGAGGTTCGTGACGAAATATCGCTTTTTCCCTTCTTTCACGAAGGTAGAGACCATGACTTCGTTATGGGGGCTTACTTTGACTTTCGGGTCCTTATACAAAACGAAATCAGGAAGCTTTCCGCGGAAGATACATTCGTTGTCAGGGAGGGTGCTAATATCCTCCTCCGCGAAGCCGTTCTTGTATCTGCCGTAACTAGCAACGCCTAGGAACTCGCTGCTTAGAATATCGTCTTCGATAAGGGATGCGAATTCCTGCTCTTTTTTAACAAACGCATACACCTCTCCCTCGTTGCCGTTGATATCGATTAAAGACGAGGCCCCGTTTTTCGCGTAATCCATCTCCGGGCTGAAGATGAAGTCGATTGGAAAACACCCCGGGAAATAAGCATAGCCTTCGTGGCCATAGCCGATCGTCACGTTGGTCTGCAAAAGCATTTCGCCTTCGGTCATGTGTTTTCGATTGCTGCCTGTAGCCCATTGCCCTGTCTGTAGGTAATTGTAGAAAGTGAACCCGTATTTCTTCTTTTTCTCCGCAAAAAAGCCATTTAATTCGAAAAGAGCAACGTGAACGCTGTAGGGAACTTCCTTCCAAAAGGGCTCGAAAGGGTACTTGTCTTGGCTGACGAATTCGAATTTGGCTTGATCAAGGAGGTGCTCGACTAGCAGATTATAGAACCTAAAGCGATTCTCGAACGTTATTTGATGTTCTGCATCTAATTCAAACGGCTTCTTATATTCCAAATTCGGGTTTCTCGATAACTCCATGCCTCCCCAGAAGATCGGCTCATTAATCGAGTAAGAGAAGAAATTGAAATGGAACTCAAGGTCCGGGAAATTCTTAGAGAAGACCTTCTTCGCATGAGCAACCCCATTTAAAGAAAGATAGCCAGCCTCATCGCCAAAGAAGACACCTTTGAATGCCTTGTAAGGCAGGTATTTTTTGACTTCTTCGATGAGCTTTGCGTCCGCTTCTTCGATTTCTTTTTCGTTCCAATGGTCAAAGCCTTTTTTCTCGTTCGAGTCCAAAGAGATGTACGCCCCAAACGAATCGAGCGAAGGAAAATATCCGATGTCGTATTTCTCGCATAGTTCTAAGGTCTTGACCTTCGTTTCTTCACGATTGTCCCAGCCAAATCCGAAGATGCGGTTTATCCCAATGTCCTTCAACTTTTTGAAAACGTCGTCTGTCAGCCTGGATGGGCAGTTGTATTCCTTATATTCCCCTGTTGGGGCGCAAAAGATCGCTTTAACAAATTGTTTCATAAGGGTGTTCTGGGTCCTTCATCGGTTTCTCAAATATTAGGCAAGTTCATAAGAAATCCATAGGAATAATGAAAATCTATGATATTTCTTTAAATAAATATGAGTTCTTTTTGAGGCTCTTCGTCCGAAAATTTAGAGGATACAGAACAAGGAAGTACGAACATGAAGAAAAAAGTGCATTTGCTTTGCAACGCGCATATCGATTCGGTTTGGCAATGGGAATGGGAAGAAGGCGCGAGCAGCGCTCTTTCGACCTTCCAGAGCGCGGTCAACCTGATGAAGGACTTCGATTATATTTTTAATCACAACGAAGTGAATCTTTACCAGTATACCGCCCGTTATTCCCCCGCTCTTTACCAAGAGATTAAAGAGAAGGCCAAAGAAGGGAAATGGAACATCTCCGGCGGCTGGTATTTGCAGCCAGATGTCTTGCTCCCACAAGGCGAAGCCATCATCCGCCAGATCCAAACGGGCAAGGAATTCTTCACGAAAGAGTTCAACCAATATCCGAAGACCGCGATTAACTTTGACTCCTTTGGGCATTCCCGTGGCCTGGTTCAGATCATCAAGAAGTGCGGCCAGGAAAACTATATTTTCATGCGTCCCTTCAATAAATTCGTCGATCCGAAAAAATATCAGCTCCCCCTGCCCGCCGAGGAATTCCTTTGGGAAGGCTATGATGGCTCCACCATCAAAGCCACCCGTTGCTCGAACTATGGCTCTCCTTTAGGACGCTCGGTCGAGAAGATCAAAGACGACATCAAGAATCTAGACGAGTATGACGTGATTCTTTCCACTTGGGGCGTGGGCAACCATGGCGGCGGACCTTCCAGAAAAGACCTCGGGGACATCAAGAAATTCCAAGAGGAATACAAGGATAGGGAAATCATCCACAGCACCCCGGATGCCTATTTCGCTGACATCAATCCGACCGTAAAATACGATAAGTCGCTCATCACCTGCATGCCTGGCTGCTACACGTCAATGATCAACATGAAGCAGAGCTACCGTGAGCTTGAAAATGAGCTCTTCTACGTCGAGAAGATGTGTTCCATCGCTTCTTTGAAAGGCGCGATGGTTTACCCCGTCGAAGAATTCAAAGCAGTCACGGAAGATATGCTGAACGTCGAATTCCACGACCTCCTCTCCGGCACCGTGATCGAAGCCGGAGAGAAAGATGGCATAAACTTCCTAGGGCATGGCAAGCATATTTTGAATCAGTGCCGCGCTCAGGCTTTCTTCGGACTTATTAAAGGCGAGAAACCCGCGGATCCCGAGACTTACCCCGTCTTCGTCTTCAACCCCAATCCTTATGAAACTGAGGAATACTGCGAGGCCGAGACTTGCCTCGTCGTTCCTTGGGACTACGATAACGCCTATTCCGCTCTTCTTGACGTCCATGACGAAAATGGGAACCTAGTCCCCTGCCAGACCATCAAGGAAGAGAGCAACATCTGCATGCAATGGAGGAAGAGAGTCATCTTCAAAGGCAAACTCAAGCCGATGGGGATCACCCGCTTCTATTTGACCTACCACAACAAGCTCAAAACCGAGCTTCTTGACCGCGGGGCGCGCGATATCGATTTCAAAAACGACGTAAAAGAAGTCAAAATCTCCGCAAAAACGGGCTTGATCGAATCCTACAAAGTCAATGGAGTCGAATATGCAAACGGCTTCTTGTTCCAGCTCATGCGTTATCAGGATTACGCCGATCCTTGGAATATGAACTATCCAAACGTCGGCACGGATCCCGTCCCCTTCAAAAAAATGGAGAAGACCCATGGCTTCTTCGAAGGCCTTGAGTCCTTTGAAATCATCGAAGACGGGCCGATTTTGATCCGCGCGGAAGCCTTTTTCGAACTTGACGATAACTACGCGCGCATCTGCTACACAATCTACAAAGAAGGCGATGCGGTCGACGTGGAAGTTAGCTTGTTCCCAGGCGAAGCCAATCGTGCTTTCAAACTCCACTTCCCTGTCAAAGGAAGCGAATTCTCGGGCGAGCAGATGTTCGGATATGAGAAACTTTATGAAGACGGAAACGAGTGCATCGCGCATGATTATCTGACCCTCAAGAATGGTGATAAGTATCTGCAACTCATCACCCCCAGCACCTATGGCTGTTCCTATAAGGACGGGACGATGGTCGTCACCCTTCTTAGAACCGCCTCTTATTGTGCCCACCCGACCTATTTCGGGCCGCTTCTTGAGAAGAACATCTACGTCAAAAAGATTGACGCCAAGCTCACGAAGTTCAACTTCCGCCTCACCGTCAGCGAGGAATCCGAGCTGAAGCGTAAGGCAAGACAGATCATTGATAAGCCTTACGCCCTCAATGTCTTCCCGACCGTCGATACCAAATCTGATAACGGGATTGAGATTGCCACCACGAACAAAAATATCAACGTGGTCACGGTGAAAAAATCCATCCAAAAGGATGGCTACATCATCCGTCTTGAGAACAACAGCTCCCTTAGCCAGGTCTGTTCGCTAAGCGTTGGCGACGCCGCTATCGACCTTAGTTTTGGTAAATACGAAGTTAAGACGGCGCTCTATTCGAACGGAAAGCTCGAAGAGCAAGGCGAGATGATTATCTGATCCGATTCTTATTTCTCTTTATGAAGGAGGCGATACTCGTTAGGAGTAATCCCCTCCTTTTTTAGAAAGTAAGAATAGAAGAATTGGGTGCTGGAGAAACCGACATCGTTGCAGATATCGGCGATTTTGCGGTTCCCGGTTCGCAAGAAATATTTAGCGAGCTCAAGACGCTTCGTCTGGAGGTATTCGACGATTGTGACCCCTTCGACTTTTTTGAAGCAATGGAACAGAGAGGAGGAACTGCAATAGAAGTGGCTTGCCATCGAGGAGATGGTTACCTTCTCTAAAATATGGTCGTCTAGATAATCTTTGATGCGTTTAGCGAGCACTTGTTCTTTCGATAAGGAAATCGGCGTT
>CAVKPZ010000001.1:38729-47989 GCA_963658395.1 Lachnospiraceae bacterium
TCGGCGTTTCCTGCAGGGCTACCTCTTTTGATAGTTCTTTCAAATACGCGGAGAAATACTGATTCGCGATCTCCACCTCTCCTTCGCGCATCAGAAGATAGATATGCTCAATGAGTGGCCGTGTCAGCCTTCCTTTGGACTTCAAAACAATCGCGTGGTTACGTTCCGAAGTAAGGGCGAATTCTTTTTTCTCAACCCCGAAGCCGATGAAGGTCATCGATCCATCTTGCTCCGTTTCAAATCCGCTTTCCTCAAGGGGGTTAACGAGCAATAGGTCGTCTTTGACTAGTTTCCGTCTCTTATTCACTTGGACGAAATAGCCCTCTCCTTCTAGGATGTAATAAATCTGGAGCAGCTGGCTGGAACCCATCTTGTGGGAGAAACTAGAGATCTTGTCGTAAGCGACGTAAGCAAAGGCCTTGTCTTCACTTGTGTTTTCAATGAAGCGATATTGCTCTTTCATAACTTTATTTAAGCATAAAACCCTTATAATCAATCATGCAAAAGGAATAATAGAAACTAAAGGCCATCTATTTTGTTTTTGCCCTATTTTTTATTTATCTATAATTAGCCTATGCAGCCGAAAATTGAAGTGAAAGGACTCCAAAAAAGCTACACGGATCGCAATAAAAAGAGCGTTGTGGTTTTATATCAACTTGATTTGGCGGTTCAACCGGGCGAGTTTTTGGTGCTGCTAGGAGAATCGGGCTGCGGCAAAACCAGCCTCCTTAAGGTTTTAGCAGGCATCGAGGAATATGACTTTGGCGATATCTATTTCGATGGGGTGGACGCGTTGAAGCTTGATCAGCGCGACAAGAACATGTCTCTTGTTAGCCAAAACTACGTCCTTTTCCCCAACAAGACCGTTTACGAGAACATCGACGTCCCTTTGGCAAACCTCCGTTGGAATAAACAAGCAAGAACCCAAAGGATTCTCGAACTTTCCAAACTCCTTGGCCTCGATTTGTTTTTAAGCAGAAGGCCAAAGGAATTAAGCGGAGGCCAGGCACAAAGGGTCGCGATTGCTAGAAGCATCGCCAAGAACCCCGATATCTGTTTGTTCGACGAGCCCTTGAGCGCCTTGGATCCGCTTTACCATAGCGAGATCATAAAATTGCTGCAAAACCTTCATAAATCCACCTTCGCGACCTATCTTTATTCCACGCACAACCAGAAAGAAGCCTTCGCTTTGGGCGACCGGATCGCCATCATGCACAACATGAAGATCGAGCAGATCGGCACCCAAGAAGAGATTTTGAATCGCCCAGTCTCCCCTTACGTTTGCTCTTTCCTTAAGGACATGTTCATCCTAAGTACGAAAGGCTATGTGGAAGAAGACGATTGCTTCTATTCGCTTGATGGTGATTTCTCTTTGAATGTTTCTCCTTTCAAAGAATGTTTCCGCGGCAAAGAAGGAAAAGAGATAACCGTATACGTGCGGAAAGACGCTATAGCAATCAATGAAGAAAGCGAATTCGCTTTTCCGGTCAAAAAGAGGAACGCCCAAAGCGTCGAAGTCGAAATCGCGGGCCAAGACGTGGAACTTGATGTCGACGAGGAATT
The DNA here is from genome assembly GCA_963658395.1 of Lachnospiraceae bacterium. Taxonomy (GTDB): domain Bacteria; phylum Bacillota_I; class Bacilli_A; order RFN20; family CAG-826; genus Alloenteromonas. Next base: position 40,293 of record CAVKPZ010000001.1, read on the forward strand.
CGAAGAAGAAGAAATCAAATTGTCCGTTGACCCCGATAAATGCGTATTCTTTGATGACGAGGAAAACTTGCGCCCATGAAAGAACTCTTCGAATTTGAACTAGAGGAAATCCAAAGCAAAAAAAAGAAGTGGCTTGCTCTTTTCATTGTTTCGCTTGCTCTCTATGTGGCGCTTGTTCTCATTTTCGTGCTCGTGGAGCAAAGAAGTACCGCGACCGTTTTCCTTATCTTGACTTACATTCTGACCGCCGCCGAAGTCGCCTTTGCCCTCTTTTATCTTCTTTATAAATCAAAGAGGCTCAAACGTTACGAAAGACTGCTTGGTGCAAAAAGGAACAGCACAACCGAAACTTATGTGCTCGTGAAAGAAAAAGACTATTCGATCCAAGATGGCCTGCCCTTCCGCACGATTGTTTTCTCGGACGCGAAAGGCGAGCAGGAATACACCTTCTACCTCATTTCTTCTTTCCAGGACAATCTTGCTCCCAAAAAGAAATACTCGTTGCAGCATGTCGGCGGGACCGTATACGCCATAGGGGAAAACGATGAAGAATAAAGTTCCCTCGACCCTAAAGGATTCCTTGGCCTTCGATTGGTGGAAGTACCTTGTCTTGATTTTGGCTTTATGCGTGGGCTGGTATTACATTTATCAAACCAAAAACGCGCTCAAGGACTATGAAATCATCAACGTCTACACGAACGTTGAAATCAAAGATGACCAGTTCAGCGACCAAATTTTAAAGAACCATGAAAAGCACGGCATCGCGCAGGTGAGCTTCACCTCCATTAGCAACGATGCCTATACGCAGACCCTTTTGACTTCGAAAGCTCTCCTAGATGGCGACTTGCTTTTACTTTATGAGACTTATGCGGACCCTATCGTTGAATCGCGGGCCTATGTCCTTGATGAAGCCCTTCAAACAAGCATTAAGAATATAAACTCCAGCGTCTCCTTCGTTTCTTATGAGAACCAGGTCGTTGGAATGAAGGTGTTCGAAAAAGGAAACGAGGCCTATAACTCCTCTTTCAAAATCAATTCCTGCTTCGCTTTCGCTGAAACCACATACCTATTCGTGAACAAGAATTCCTCCAACGCTTCTTCTAACGGGACGGAAGCCTATTCTAAATGCGCCTTAGACGTCATGCTGACATTGCTTCAGGGGGCTGCTTGATATGGCTCTTTTCAAAAGAAGGCAAAGGATTCACGACGACTTTGGCTATGAAGATCTCCCCCATAACCGGTTTCAGGTCTTCAAGACGCTCTTCCACATTCGCTTCGGCTTCTTGCTGAAAGTCCTCGGAATTACTTGTTTGTTCCTTCTTCCCCTCCTTGCCTGGAACACCTACGGGAGGCTCACAATCCGCGTGCTTCTTGCCGAATTAACAAGCGATAATCAAAACCAGATATACCCGCAAATCTATGGTTTTTTGGTTATCCGATCTTTGATTTGCCTTCCTTTGTTTTATCCTGCCGTCATTGGCTTAGGAGGCATGATTCGGGTATACCGCAAACTCGCTTGGTCTGAGATTACCTTCCTAAGCGACTATTTCGACGGCCTAAAAAAGAACCTGCTCCGTTATTTATTTGTGGCTTTCGTTTGCTGGTTCAGCTATGCGCTGCTTCTCTTCGCCCTTTATTCCATCAAGGCATTGAACCTGCAGCCCTTGATGACCGGGATGATGGTCGGAGTCAGCTTCCTGCAGTTTGGCTTCTTATTGACCTTTAGCTTTTATTTCTTGCTGCAAAATGACATCTACAAAATTGATTTCTTTCATCTTGTTTCGAATTCCTTCAAATTCGTCTTCAAATCCTTTCTTGCTTCCTTAGGGCTTATGGCGCTTCTCTTTTTGCCTAGGCTTTGCGTGGTTTTCGGAAATTTCTACTTTGATTTTCTCTCGACTTTCTTGCTTTTGATTCTACTTTGCCCCGTGGTGCTTGCCCATGTTTTGGTCAGCTGTACAGAGCTCGACAAATGGATCAACAAAAACTTATACAAAGCCATTTACGACAAAGGGGTCTATCGCCTCGGCTAGTTGGGTTAATGTATGAGTTATATTGCATAAAATGTTAGTTTAATTTGCCCATCGTTTCTTAGAATTTGCTTATAGAGGTGTTTCTATGAAAAAACGAATCTTCCTTGCCCTTCCTTTAGTGGCACTTGCTAGCGGCTTAGTTTCAGGCTGCTCGAACAAGAGCAACGCTAACAAAGGCCAGACCATCTATTTGGAATATTTCAATAAGTCCGGTTTCGGCCGCGCCTGGCTGGACAATATGATCAGCGATTGGAAAGCGGTGACCACTTACTCGAATTTTGATGTTGTCGTTGTCCCTACTTCTTATCTAGGCGGCGACCAAGTCACCCAAATCCAATCCGGCACCTCGCTTACGGATATCTATTTCGGCAGCAACCCTGAATACAAAACCGGTTTCTACCTCAACGACGGGAAGGGCTACTTCGAAGATTTGTCAGATGTGGCGAATTCTTCCGCCTACGGCGAAACCAAGCTCATCAAAGACAAGATCGCCAATTATGAAACCACTTGGAAAGAAGTTGGTGGCAAGCAGGTCTATGACTCCGTCTCGGATACCATCACGACCAGCGGCATGTATCTTTTGCCCTATACCTCTACTTTCACTGCCCCAATCTTCAACTATGACGACTGGGTGGAAAAAGGACTTTTGACGGAAGCCGAGGCGAGCGATGAGGTGAAAGCTACTTTGACCGCGGAAGGCATCACCTACCACGAGCAGAAAGTCGGCTCTACCACCAAGCTCATCTTCGATAGCGCCACTTTCTCGGCAAGCTACGCCGAGGGCGACGTCATCATGTCCGCGGGGAAAGACGGCAAATTCGGCACCTACGACGATGGCCAGCCGGTCACCTATTCTGAATTCCAGACTCTCTATTCCAAATTGCTCACCCAATACACGAATACCTGCATCACGAGTGACGCAGGCTGCTATAACGAAAATCTCGTTCTCGCCGCCTTTGCTCAGATTAACGGCATTGAGGGGTACAACGCCATCGCCAAATTCGACAGCGAAGGCAAAGAGGTGACCCTCTCGGACGGAACAAAGGAAGTCATCAACCTCCAAAATGGCAACCACGCCTACAAAATCGGCGGGGTTAAGACCGCGATGGATTTCTTCTATACCTATTTCTTGGATTCCAAATCCGGCTACACCCAAGTCGAGCTCAATGTCGGCGATGCCCAAGCGAAATACTGCAACGGCCTCTCCGATTCCAACCACTCCGTCGCGATGATCTATGAAGGAAACTGGTTTGAGAACCAGGCCAAGGAACGCCTTGCCACCGCGACGAAAAACCATCCGAACAACCATTTGGGGAAACTCGATCTCCGTTATTTGATGATCCCGAATTTCGATGGCCAGCTTGGCATCGATGGCAACGGCAACGGCACTTGCCTCACTGCGGACGAATATGGCTCCATCGCCGTCACCAATCAGACCGACGCGACGAAACTCGCCGCGATTAAGGATCTCCTTAAGTTCTTCTTAAGCGATGCTCAACTTGCCAAAGCCACCTGCTCTAGCGGCATCGCCTTCGCTTATGATTACACCCTCACCGACGCTCAGCTTGACGCGATGGCCCCTAGCCAGAAATACGCTTATCAGATTATGCACGATACGGACAACGTCCGCATCTTGACCCAGACCACCGACAAGGTCGCTTCCCCGATGTATTTCGGCGCGAGCCTTGGCTCTACCGCGATTATGCGCGCTGGCAAAAACGGATCTTATGCTTCTCCTTACGGCTATATGAAAACCGGCACCACCCAAGGATTCGCCGATGACTTCGCTAACACCTACACCGACGCGAAATGGGATTCCCTCGTTTCGGAAATGAAGAACTACATCAAAAAGTAATCCAGTGGAACGTCCATGGAACAAAGCGTTCAGACATTCGTCATACCTAAGAACAAGAAGAGGGCCAGGAAAGCGAAAGAATATCTTTTCGTGGCTTCCTTTTTGGTCTACCCCTTGTTCCTGTTCGTCGTCTATTACGTCTGCGTGAACTTCAATTCCATCTTGATGGCTTTCCGCGAGCCTGTCGCGACAAGCTATAACGGCGGGGATTTCATCGGCTTCAAGAACTTCGAGACCTTCATCGGCCGCTTTTTCGGCGAGAATGCCTCTTTAGGCTCGGCCTTCTGGAATTCCATCAAGACCTATTTCATCAACCTCGTCATCTGCATGCCTCTATACCTGCTTTTCGCCTATATGATTTTCAAGAAGTGCTTCTTGCATAAGACGATTCGCACCATCTCGATGCTCCCTCAGATCATCTCGGGCTTCGTCATCGGCATGCTCTTCAAAATCTTCATCTACGGGAACAACGCCCCTTTGACCAAAATCCTGCAGGCGATGGGCGTCGAAGTCGCGACTCAAGGCGTGCTTTACACCCCTTCTTTAGCCTACGGGGTCATCATCTTCTACACGATTTGGCTCTCTTTCGGCACGAACCTCGTCGTCTATCCTAACGCGATGAAAGAAGTAGGCGATGAGATTTACGAAAGTGCGAAGCTAGATGGCGTCACCACCGCTTTGCAAGAAATGAGGCATATCATCTTGCCTCTTATCTTCCCCACCATCTCGACTTTCTTAATCACCGGCATCGCAAGCATCTTCACGAACGATTTGGGCTTGCTCTCTTTCTTCAACGTGAGCGCCACTTCTGCGGACGTGATTCCTGAAACCCTGGACAACATTGGCTTCTATTACACCCGCATGTTGCTTATTGGCAAACAGGCCGACTACCCCGTTTTGGCGGCAGGCGGACTTCTCATGACGCTTATCGTCGCCCCGCTTACCCTGCTCGTCAAATTCCTGCTCGACAAGTTCGGGCCATCCACTGAGGCGTGATTTATGGAAGAGAATGCTTTGTTGAATCAAATTCACCGCAAAGAAGCCGAACTTCCTTTTGACGAATACACCGTCGTCAGCAAGAAGAGGCTCGTGGAAGAAAAAACCAGGCAGAACGATCTTCTTTTCTCTTTGAATCAGATCGATGAGAAAGATGAGGAGACCAATAACACGATCGCCCTCATCAAAGAGAACCTCGTCCTCCTCAACAAGAAAATCAAAGTCGCGAACAAAGAGAACCGCCAGCTTGGCTTTGACCATGTCTTCCGCGCCTTCACTTCCGCCATCATGGTGCTTTATTGCATCAGCCTTCTCTTCTTCCCAATATGGATGGTCAAGGTCAGCTTCCAGGCGGAGACGGATTACCTTTACAACACCATTGGCTTCATCAAAGAATGGGATTTCACGAACTACCTCAAGGTCTTCGATCAGCTCTCCTATTCCAACAAAGTCGTCTATACGAATGGCGGTGTGGACATCGTTTCTGGGAACATCTGGACGATGGCTCTCACGAGCGTCGTCTATTCGCTAGGTATCTCCTTCGTCAGCGTCGCCCTCACGACCGGGGTGGCCTATGTCCTTGCCAAATACAAATTCCCCGGCAGCAAATTCCTCTTTAGTCTTGGCGTCGTTTTGATGATCGTGCCGATCGTTGGCAACACGCCTAGCGCGATGGTCATCCGCAGCCAGTGGCTCATTCCTACTTACAACAACCTCTTCTTGACGATCATGACGAGCAACACGGTCGCTTTCTCTGGCCTTAACTTCTTGCTTGTCTATGGGGCTTTCAAATCCCTTCCTTGGGATTACGCGGAAGCCGTATTCGTCGATGGAGGCGGCCATTACAGCGCTTTCTTCAAGATGTATCTCCCGATGATTCTCCCCACTTCCGCGGTCATCTTCTTGCTCACTTTCCTTGGTCAATGGAATGACTACACCTCCTTTAAGATCTGGCTCCCTAGCTACTCCAACTTGGCCTATGGCCTTTATGAGTTCCAGGACAACGTCTTGAACCTCTCTGGCGGAGGAACCGCTGGGACGGTCCCAATGGTTATGGCGGGCTTCACCGTCGTTGTCATTCCCACGATGATCATCTATTTCCTCTCGCAAAAACTGATTATGTCGAAATTCACCGTCGGTGGATTGAAAGGATAGCCTATGAAAAAACTGCTTTTGAAGTTGAGCCCAGCTGCGCTTCTCCTTCCCTTGCCTTTAGCGGGTGGAGTTGTGGGCGCTTTTGCCAACGGCGTTAACGCCAACTCCGTGAAGGATCTCTTCGCCTTGAGTTCTGCTTCCTTAAAGGATGAGCACAAGAAAGTCAGCGAGGCGATGGAGAATTCGCCGGATTACGGCGTGGAGTTCTCTTCCTCTTCTGGCACGGTCACCTACAAGAACATCGTTGATCTCCATGAGGTGAATAAGACCGACAATCTTATTGAGCTCGTCGCGAATTCCTCGACGGACTTTAGCAATCTTGAGACGACTCTTCTTGAACTTAGCAAAATCCATATCCGCGTCGCGGACGCCTACGATTCAAGCATCTACTTCGACGTGAACATCGAGCAAAACCCCACGATCAACCAGGTTTCCCGTTCGGATTTTGCCGGCGGCTACAACAATGCTTTCTATAACGTCACTTACAACGGATATACGGTCGCGAATAACAGCGACTACTCTCCTCTAGAAGGCTATACGGTCGCTTGGAGGCAGTCTTTGTTCAACACGCCACACTACGTTAAAGATCCTGAAGAAACAGCCACTTACCTTCCCACGGGTTTTAAATACGACGTCGAGACCAATCAGGTGCTCGTCGACATGGGGAACGCCGCAAGCGGATCCACCGCCGATCCTCACAACCAATTGGTCTTTGACTTGGATGACCCCACGGACTCCTATCCTGATTTCGCAGGCTTCACCACCGGCGAAGTCGTGATTTCCGTCTACACGGATGAAGTGGGCAGCTTCATGATCAACAAAATCGGGAACGACACTTTCGTCTCTGCGGAAGATTCCCTCTTTCAAAGAAACACGGGCAATCTATTGACCCATCAATTCGATTTCGAGCACATGATCGACGGGGCCATCAACCATTACTACCCTTTGCCTAGCGTCATTTCGAATTCCTTTTACGAACTAGAAATTACAAAAGACGGGAAAGCCGTCACGATTGGCGACGTTACTAACTTCATCCCAAAAGAGGCGGGAGAGTATGGTTTAAAAATCTCCTCTGCGAATGCGTTTGGATATTCTTTGACTTATTCTGGGGCCTTTGTCGTCAATGAATCCCCGACGGTTTTGAGCGATACTTCAGGTATCACCTCCGTTAACGCGAAGATGTTCGAATCGTTCGTGATTCCTACTTTCGCCTATGAAGGAGGGAACGGGACGCTAGTTAAGACCGTCCAGGTTCTGCTTGATGATGAAGTCAATAACGTGAACGAAGGCGATTCCTTCATCATCGAAAAGAAAGTGAAGAACGCCTTTATTCGCGTGACCGTCATTGACGAAATCAAAGTCGACAACACGTTCACCTACCCCATCAATTTGGATAGCAACGTCACTCACTTCTATTTGGAAGATGCTTTCGACATCAACTACGTCTCCTATGGCCAAGACTTTGAAGTGCCTAGCTATGTGGCGATTGATTATTCCAAAGAAGACGTCAGCAAGACCAACATGGAAGTCGATGTCAAACGCGGCAAAGCCACCTATTACCAAGCAGGCGACATCATCAAGAACGTTAAAGGCGATTTTGAACTTCAGTATGTCTCTGGCGGAGTCACTTTAAAGACCATTCGCGTGATTGCTACCAC
>CAVKPZ010000002.1:0-2786 GCA_963658395.1 Lachnospiraceae bacterium
GCTCATAGCCCATCCCGTCCTTCGAGGAGAAGAGATCGGAAAGATAGAGATCTACCGTCTTGCCGTTCTCATCAAGGGACTCAAATTCGGGGGAGTTCAAAAGGATATCAACACGTTTCTTTTGGATGAGCAAGGCGACTTCTGCGGGGATTTTGCCATAGATATCCTTCATTTTCTTGGCGCATTCATCCAAATCAACTTTCGTCTCGACGTTATCCAACTCTTGATAAAGTTCAATCTTGTCCGCGTCGTCAGCATACTTCTGAGGAATATAGGCATCGATGTTAAAAAGTTTCCTAGAGGTTCTTTCCTTAGACTTAATGCCTTTGGTTTTTTCATCCACGGCCTCGTTTAGCATTTTTAGGTACAAATCCAAGCCAACCGAATCAATGAACCCAGCCTGTTCAGGGCCCAAGATATCGCCCGCTCCGCGAATCATGAGATCCCGCTGAGCGATTTTGTAGCCGCTGCCTAATTCCGTGAATTCCTGAATGGCCTTAAGCCTCTTGGAGGCGTCCTCGTTCATGCTCTTGGAGGGTTTATACATCAAATAAGCATAAGCAATCCGGTTTCCGCGGCCAACGCGCCCTTTGATTTGATAAAGCTGTGCCAATCCAAAACGATCGGCATCTTCGACGATTATCATGTTCGCGTTTGGAACATCGATTCCATTTTCGACGATGGAAGTGCACACCAAAACGTTGATGTCCCCATCGTAAAACTGCGTCATGACATCCTCTGATTCTTGGCGGTCCATCTGTCCGTGGACAACGCCTATTTTGGCGTTAGGGATACGGTTGGCCATTTTTGTGGCGACGTTGTAAATTGTTTCGACGTTGTTATGCACGTAAAAAACCTGACCACCTCTAGCAAGCTCTTTCTCTACTAACTCGTCCGCGACATCCTGTTTGAAAGGGGTAACGTAAGTTTGAATTGGCATGCGGCTTGGCGGAGCGGTGTTAATCTCTGAAATCGGCCGGATCCCAACCAAAGACATCTGAAGGGTTCTAGGAATTGGAGTTGCGGAAAGAGTGAGGACGTCTACGTCTTTTTTGAGTTCTTTGATCTTTTCTTTCTGTTCAACTCCGAACCGCTGTTCTTCATCGATGATCAATAACCCAAGGTCTTTGTAAGCAATATTTTTGGACAGAAGACGATGGGTGCCGATCACGAAATCTACGTTTCCATTGGCGATGGCCTCAATCGTTTTCTTTTGTTCATTAGGAGGGACAAGGCGAGAAAGCAATCCGAGGCGAATTCCAAACGAGGCGAAACGGTTCTGGGCGACCTCGAAATGTTGCCTCGCTAGAAGGGTCGTTGGAACGAGCATCGCCACTTGCTTGCCCGAATCAATCGCCTTGAATGCTGCGCGGAACGCAATCTCAGTCTTGCCAAAGCCAACGTCGCCGCACACCAGCCGATCCATAATCTCAGGCGATTCCATATCATGCTTTATCTCATCCACCACTTTTTGCTGATCAGGAGTCAATTCATAAGGGAACTCTCCCTCAAATTGCCTTTGCAAGTCGTCGTCTTCCGGGAAAGAGAAACCGCGAAGCTTCGCCCTGGCTCCATAAAGGGCGATTAAACGTTCGGCCAGCTGGTTGATTTTTTCTTGGATCTTTCCTTTTTGCTTCTTCCAATCTCCGCTGGAAAGGCGGCTCAGCCTAGGAGCGGCGCCTTCTCTTCCCGCATATTTCCTAACCAGGCGAAACTGTTCGAGAGGAACATAAAGAGATTCATTTCCCGCATAGGCAATATGAAGGAAATCACGGTGAATTCCGTCAATCTCGATGGTTTTCACGCCTAAAAATTGCCCTATGCCGTTATGCTCATGAACAACATAGTCGCCAGGCCGCAAATCTTCATAACTCCGCAAAACCTGGGAATTTTTAAATCTTGCGGTGAATCTCGTATTAACCGAACGATGACCGAAGAGTTCAGCGCTAGTTAAGCAAGCGAGCTTTAAAGAAGGTATCTCGAAACCTTCCGCGATGGGGTTGCTGGTCAGCCCGATTTTCGTTTCCGCAGGCAAAGAATATCCCTCGACCTGTTCATACGGAAGCTCAGAGTCATTTAAGAAAGAAGCAATAGTTGATCTTTGATGAGGATCGGGCAGGGAGATAAGCAGCTTGTCGTTCCCGTTAAGATAGGTCTTGATGAGTTGGATGACGTAAGCAAGATTCCTTGAAGGAACATTAATTGGGTGAACCAAAAACTCTTGAGCGTTGCCAGAAGTTGCGAAGGACGTGCCATAAACAACCTTTCGAGAATCTCCAAGCGCCTTGTCTAGGCTCATGTACAAACTCAAGCGAGAAAGATTCAAGCCTTTCAAAAAGGATTCCGCCAAATAATCGGAGGCTTCCTGATAAAGCTGGCTCGTTGCCTTCTGAAAATTTTCTTTGTTCGCCACAAAAACAAGGTCGGGATTGAAATATTCCAAAACCGAATGAGCTTCGCCGAGGGCAAAGCCATAGTAACGGTAAAGCTCGTTCCGATAGTTCTTGGAGATGTAGTCTTCTAGAGCGATCGGGAAATTTTGCTTTAACATTTCAGCGGATTCAGGTTTAAGAAGGAGACGGTCCTTTTGCATTCTCTCTTTCCCTTTTTCCGCAAAAGCCGTTAGCTCCTCATCGTTCAGGAAAAGATCGCTGGCTGGAAGAATTGAAACTTCATCCACTTTCTTATTAGATTCTTGTGACCTTGGATTAAAGAAACGAATCGATTCAATTTCATCGCCAAAAAATTCAAGACGGATTGGGTCCAAATAAGAAACGGAGTAAATG
>CAVKPZ010000002.1:2796-25276 GCA_963658395.1 Lachnospiraceae bacterium
TTTTCAACATGAGACGTTCCTTGATATCCGATGTTTATCAATCTTTCTCTTAAGGAAGGCAAGTCATAGGAGTCCCCCACTTTTAAGCGAAGGGTTTCCTCTTTGAATCTTTTGGGAGAAGGCAAGTATCGCAGCAAAGCCGATGGGTGGGTAATCAATATCTTCGGGCCGCCTTCGCCAAGCTGCCCCAGTGCATAAAGCCTTTGGGAAAGCAGCTCTCTGGAAGAGGAAAGTGCCTCCGCTCTTAGCAACTCATCATTAGGAAAGAAGACGACTTGGTCTTCCTTGGCAAAGTTCAAAAGAAATTCATAAAGTTTTTGAGCATTATATTGGTTAGAACAAATAATCGCGTAATTCCCAGGTCTTTTTGCAAAAATCGCCGCAAAAGCGAGCCCAACTCCAAGAGTCTCGTCTATGACAAAAGGCCCCTTTTTGTTCAAGAGGGGGGAGGTGAAACTTAATTCGTATATCTTGGTTAAGAGTTCATTCCGATCCATGACGGGCTCATTTGTTATAGTGGTTCATGGCGAAGGCGAATCCTTTTTGCAGAGCGTCTCGAAGAGCTTTCGCGGCGTTATTGATTCCTTCTTCAACTAGCGCCTTTTCCTCGCCACTAGGTTTCCCAAGAACCCAATCGACCCCTGAGTGCGGAGGCTCACCAATGCCGATGCGGATTCGGGGAAATGCCTCGGTCTTTATGCTAGCAATGATGGAGCGCATGCCATTGTGCGATCCGCTGCTCCCCGAAGGGCGAAGCCGAACTTTGCCCGGAGGCAAAGCCATATCATCGTAAACGACAATCAAGTCCGCGGACTCAATCTTGTAGTAATCCATCAAAGGCCGCACGAAGTCGCCCGAAAGGTTCATGAAAGTTTCTGGCTTAGCGATGATCAAGGGCTCAGGAAAAGCAGAAACTTTGACAATCGCGTAAACACCGTTGAATTTTTGATGATCGAAATCAACTTTGCACATCTCAGCAAATTTATTTACCGCCATAAAGCCCATGTTATGACGGGTTGATTCGTATTGTTTCCCTGGGTTGCCTAATCCAACAACTAATTTCATGCTTTATTTCCAATAGCGGAAAGACGATGCAGCACCGAAAGAATCTTGTCGATTCCTTGAGCGTCGTAGAATTCCAAAGGATGGTCTTTAAGCGATTCGAGCATCTCGCTTTGCGCTTCCATGCTTGGCTCGCCACGCATCTGGCGAAGCGAAGTCTTCATAAGAAGGTTATAAGGGAAGCGAAGCTTGGAATAGTCGAAAGACCCGCGGAGCTGATAGAAACGGATGTGATAGATATCAAGCACATTCGTAGAGATCAAGCTATCTCTGGACTCCGGGGTGGGAAAGCCCATCCCTGACGCGAAAATCAAAACGTTTTTATTTTCCATCTCGTCGAAATGAGCCAAGAAGTCATCAATTCCCTGGATTTTGTTTCCCATAATCCAGCCACCGTAAACAACGGTGTCATAGTCATCAATGTCTTTCCATTTATATTTCTTCAGGGGGAAAACATCGCCTTGAATACCCGCGGCAATATCTTCCGCATATTTCTTAGTTCCGCCCGTTGCGGAGGTATAGAGAATAAGAGTTCGCATAGCGAAAGGATATTACCATAGGTGATAAAAATGGGTGATTTCTTTTTACACCAAAAGGGGGATTTCAAAGTCCCGCGTCCACGGACTATTTTTAATTGACAAATTTTCGCCGGTTTTTACGATACTTAAGCAAGGAGCTAAATTTATGCCAAGGACAGCAGAGCAAAACAAAGCTTTAAAAGAGAAAAGAAAAAACCGACTCCTAAACGTTTCGCTGAAGATGTTTGCCACAAAAGGGTATACGTTGGTAACCACGGACAACATCAGCAGAGGAGCGCGCATATCACACGGTCTTTTCTACCACTACTTCTCTTCAAAGGACGACGCTTTTCAAGTGACCGTTCGCCATTTTATTTTGGGACCAAGTAGCCCGTTTTTAAGCGCTAAAGACATGAAGGAATATCATGGGGTGGAAGGCCTTAAAAAATTCTTCGAAAAAGCCGACATAATTCAAACCGGGGATCCAACAAATCTTTATATGGCGAAAATTATTCTCGACATCGAAAGAGGTCTGGCCAAAGGACCGACCATAAAAGAAGTGAAGGATCGCTTCGATTTTCCCGGTACCTTTGAAAGGCTTATCTCCGAAGGTCAAAAAGACGGCGACATAATCGCTGGCGACCCAAAGGAAATCGCTTTCGCTTTCTTTAACATGTTTGTAGGGCTCATTGACAGTCTGCTGGCGGCCGATGACAAAGCCAAAAGGCCAATTTCCAAGGACACGTTCTTAGCGATGGCACTTAAAAAACCGCTTTAAGGCGGCTTTTCATTTTCGTTTAGAATAGTGATAGAGATACTTAAGCTGATCTTTCAGTTTTGGATATAACTTAAGGTAGACGTTTTTATAAAGCTTATCATAAGTGGCCTTTTCTTCGGGCCGAGGCATAAACTCTTTCGCCGGATGAACCATCTCTTCAACCGCTTCTCTCGCGTCTTTGAAGACGCCAATGGAGAGAAAGCCAGAAATGGCGGCGCCCAAAGAAGAATTCTCGTTGGTCTGAACTTTAACAACCTTCTTGCCAAGGATGTCCGCGGCGATTTGACAAACCTCATCAGAATTGGACCCGCCCCCGGAGACGCGAATTTCCTTAAATTCGGTTCGTAGCAGCTTCTCGAAGCGTTCCATTCCAAAGCGAAGCTCATAATCTATGCCTTCTAGGATGGCGCGATAAAGATGGAATCGAGTGGTCATGTCGGAGAAGCCAATAACTGTCCCACGAACTTCCGGCTTCTCGAGTTCAGACCCCCAATAAGGTTGAAGGATAAGTCCGTCGCATCCTGGGGGAACATCTTTTAAATGCTCATTGAAAACATTCGGCGTCAATTCATCCGACATCATTTCCTTCACTTGAGTGGCGCCAAATTCTTTTAAGAACCAATTAAGCATCCAATACCCGCGGTAGATTTGGAGATCGAGATTGTAATAATCGGGAAGGACAGAGGGATAAGCCGGAAGAAACGGGAAAGGAGCGATATACTTTTTTGTCAGGGCTTCAATCGTGCAAGCCGTTCCAAAAGAAATAGAGGCGAGTGATTCATCGACAACACCCGTGCCTAAAGTTTCGCAAGACTTGTCGCTTCCCGCGGCGAAGACAGGTATGCCTGCAGGCAAGCCAAGAACCAAAGAAGCTTCTTCGGAAAGATTGCCAATTTGGCTCTGGCTTGGGACCAGCTCACAAAGCTGATCCTTTCTAACAGAAAAAATCCGGCCTTGGAAATGTTTCATCGGATCTGGATACCAAGCCTTCTTCGCATAATTAATTGGATAATGGCCTGTAAAATCCGATGGGCAATCCCTAAGGCATCCCGTTAGGCGATACAAAAAATAAGTAGAAACTGCAACGTATTTGTCAGTTTTGGCCCAGTTTTCTGGCTCGTTTTCCTTAATCCAATTAGCCGCGGTTCTAATTCGGTTGAGATGAATGGTTTCGGTTTTGCCCACGAGAGCGAATAAAAAGCGGGAAGACCACGGAAGAGGGTCTTCGCATTTCGCGGTCCTTTGATCTAGCCAAAGAATCATCGGCCGAACAGGGCGGCGATTAGCATCGAGCAAAACCGCGGAGTCGCGGAAACAAGTTTGAGTAATTCCTGCAATATGAGGTACCAAATCAGAGTTCTTAGAAACCAGGCGCTTAGAAGCCTTGCTTAAGCAATCGAAATAATAATCGGGGTCTTGTTCGGCCCAGCCGGGCTTTGGGGAAACATAAGCTGGGTCATAGTTCTCCTTCTCGCCCGCCAAAAGATTTCCTTTATCGTCGAATATGCACGCGCGGACAGATTGGGTTCCGAAGTCTAGAGTAAGTATCAAAGAGGAATTGGCGTCCATGGTTTTTCCTTTGTTCGACGTAAATAATACACCATGGAAAACAAGGAACATTCCACGAAAATTCATCAAAAATTAAAAATCGTACAATATTTTGTCATTTAACGAAACCGTTGCTGTTTATTCAATAAAAGATAGCGCGTTTATGAATTGATTTAGCAAACCGGTCCATACGTGTATTTCGCGCTTTCTTTTCTACGAAAAGAGCTTTAGAAAGTCTTTTTGTTGCCCAACGTTTCGTCCAACTCTACAATAGGCGCGAAAAGAGCGAACAAATGATTATTTCAAGAGCACCATTCCGCGTTTCCTTCTGCGGGGGAGGAAGCGACATACCATCTTTTTACGAGAAGTACACCGGCTGCGTTTTGTCGACCACGATTCGAAAGTATGTTTATCTCACAATAAACAAAGCCTTCAGCAAAGATTCGATCACATTGAAGTATTCTCAGACTGAGGTCGTAAATGATGCTTCAAAAATTCAGCACCGTATTTTTAAGCAGGTACTGAGCGATTTCGGAACAAGGGGCGTGGAAATCACCTCTATGGCAGACATTCCGGCTGGAACCGGGCTCGGGTCATCAAGTTCGTTTACTGTCGCCCTGATTAAAGCACTCTACGCCTATAGCTCCCACTCCGTATCCGCCTATAAAGTCGCAAAAGAGGCGTGTGACGTAGAAATCAACCAATTGGGTAATCCCATAGGAAAGCAAGATCAGTTTGCGGCCGCATTCGGAGGGCTCCGTTATTATGAATTTGAACCCGATGGCTTCGTTAAGGTAGAGCCAATTATTATGAGTAAATCGGCGCGGGACCACCTAGAATCCTCAATGATGCTTTTTTACACAGGGGCCTTGCACGACGCAAACAAAATTTTGGGGGAGGAAACCAAAAACTTGGCGTCCGCTAACGAAAAAATTAACGCCACACGTGCCCTTTGCGACATGACTAAAGAGTTGAAAATGAATCTTGAAGAAAACAACGTGGACGCCATAGGGCCGTGCCTCAAGAAAGGCTGGGAGATCAAAAAAAGTTTAGCCTCAGGCATCACGAGTCCCCTAATCGACCGCTATTATGAACTCGGAATCGAAGCGGGCGCGACCGGTGGTAAGCTTTTAGGAGCCGGTGGTGGCGGTTTCTTGTTATTTTTCGTACCCGACGCTTCAAAAAAGGCGCAAATCCGCGACGCTTTACACGACTTGAAGGAAATGCCGTTCGAATTAGATCAATCGGGCGTCAGCATCGTTTATACAGAATGATAGCTTTAATCCAAGCTGGTGGCGCCGGCGCCAGATTAAAATCAATTACCGGCGATTTGCCCAAACCAATGGTAAGCATTTGCGGGAAACCGATTTTGCAATGGCAAATCGAATCGATGGTATCGTCCGGGATTACTAATTTTATATTGGTGGTTTCAAACAAATCAACGGCCGTTCAAGACTACTTTGGAGACGGCTCACATTTTGACTGCAAAATCAAATACATAATCGAAACTTCGCCTTTAGGGTCGGGTGGAGCGCTTGCTTTGATAGCCTCTAAAATTAAAGAAGATTTCATCCTTTGCTTTGGTGATTTAATGCTCGACGTAGACTGGCAAAAGTTTATGAAGTTCCATAAAAAAAGAGGTGCCATCATCACCGCTTTTTGCCATCCGAATTCCCATCCATACGACTCTGACGTTTTGGTTACCAATAAAAATGGAAAAATCATTAATATTCTTTCCAAAAACCAAAAACGAGACTTTTTCTATGCCAATTTGACAAACGCAGGAATCTATTGTGTCTCCCCCGAGCTCCTAGAAACTTTTGATGGTGACGAACCAATCAAGATGGACTTTGAGAAGGATCTTCTTATTCCTACCATCGCTTGCGAAGGAGCTTTCGCCTATCGCAGTTCCGAGTACGTGAAAGACGCCGGAACTCCGGATAGATTTGAATCCGTCATAGAAGATTGCCAAAAAGGCATTATCTCCGCAAAAAGTTTAAAAAACCCGCAAAAAGCCATTTTCTTAGATAGAGACGGAACCATAAATGTCTTCGGAAATTTTGTTACAGACCCCTCGATGCTGAAATTAATGCCTCAAGCCCCCGCGGCAATTAAACGAATCAATAGATCGTCTTATTTAGCGATTTGCGTCACGAATCAGCCTGTTGTTGCGCGTGGCGAAACCACCTTCGAAGGGCTTCATGAAATCCATTGCAAAATGGAGGATCTATTAGGCAATGAGGGCGCTTATCTTGATGATATTTATTTCTGCCCGCACCACCCCGACAAGGGCTTTCCAGGCGAAGTGCCGAGCCTCAAAATTAAATGCGATTGCCGAAAGCCAAAAACAGGAATGCTTCTGAAAGCCAAGGAAAAATACAACATCGACCTTTCGAAATCCTGGTTCGTCGGAGATACCTGCCAAGACGTGCAGACAGGAATCAACGCAGGTTGCAAAACGATTCTTCTTCTTGGGGGAGACCCTCACCCCTACGCTAAATACGGCGACGCTAAGCCGGATTATACATGCAACACAATTGACGAAGCCGTAGACTTCATTCTTTCAAAGGAGCAATAGCAATGGACTTCAAAGACAAAATCAAAAATTATCTAGACCTCGAAACGAAGGTCATTGCCAATTTAAATATCGACGAGCTCAACGAAACAATGAACGCTCTTCTTGATTGCTATAACCGCGGAGGAACCGTTTACACTTGTGGGAACGGAGGGAGCGCTTCTACCGCCACCCACATGGTGTGCGATTTTGGCAAGGGGACGTGCTACGAATTAGATAAGAAATTCCATTTTATCTGTCTGAACGACAACATTCCCACGATAATGGCAATCGCAAACGACGATTCTTACGACAATATCTTTGTTTATCAGCTGAAAGACAGGCTCACCCAAAACGATTTGCTTCTAGCCATATCCGGGTCGGGAAATAGCCACAACATCATCAAAGCCGTGGATTACGCCAAAGAAGTCGGCGCCAAGGTCATCGGGATGACCGGTTATAATGGCGGCAAGCTCATGAAGGCCGCCGATTATCACCTGCACGCGCCCATTGATGATATGCAAATCACCGAGGACGTGCATCTGATTTTCAACCACATGATGATGAAAATATTTTGGCAATACCTTCAGGAAATAAACGGTAAAGAGGCCATCTACAAAATCAATCAGCGAAGGTCCTGCTCCAAACGTTAAACGGGCCCTTAAGGGTCCGTTTTCCTTGTTTTCTTGAACTTTGCCGTTTTTTGGTTGTTTCTAGTTCCTCTAAACCCTTGGAAGTGTTACCATTCCACCGCTAGGGCTTTATAAAAGCCCTTAATTGTCTTTAGGAGGACAACATGGCAGAAAAGAAGTACGTCTATTCCTTCAAGGAAGCCCACGAGTATCATCTCGGCAAGGACATCCTTGGCGGAAAAGGTTTCGGACTTGCTGAAATGACCGCCGCCGGGGTCAACATCCCCGCCGGTTTTACCATTTCCACCGAAGCCTGCACCCTTTACTACGATTCCGGGAAAGCTATCCCTGATTTCGTGTGGGATGACATCGTGAACCACCTTCACGAAGTCGAAAAAATCAATGGAAAAACCTTCGGCGGAGGCACCGGTGTGCCTTTGCTCGTCTCGGTTCGTTCTGGCGCTCGCCAGTCCATGCCAGGCATGATGGACACCATTCTCAATCTCGGTCTTAATGACAAGACCGTCGATGAGCTCGCCAAGGCCGCTAACAATGAGCGCTTTGCCTGGGATTCCTATCGTCGTTTTATGTTGATGTTCACCAACATCGCCAAAGGACATCCGCGCACCGAAATGGACGCGATGCTCGACAAGATCAAGACCGACAACGGCTACAAACTCGACACCGAAGTCACCACCGATCAGCTCAAGAGCCTCGTCGCTCAATACAAGGCTTATTACAAGAAGATCTTCAACGAAGACTTCCCGACCGATCCCTATGTCCAGCTCAAAGAGGCTGTCGCCGCGGTTTTCCGCAGCTGGGACAACCCCCGCGCCAACGTCTATCGTCAGATGAACGGCATCCCCTACGAATGGGGCACCGCCGTCAACGTCCAGACCATGGTCTTCGGCAACATGGGCGAAGATTCTGGCACCGGCGTCGCTTTCTCCCGCGACCCTGGCACCGGCGAAAAGAAAATCTACGCCGAATTCCTTCCGAACGCGCAGGGCGAAGACGTCGTCGCAGGCGTCCGTACTCCTCTTCACATCGATGCGCTCAAAGAGAGAATGCCAAAGGTTTATGAGGAATTCCTCGCGACCATTACCCGCATGGAAAACTACTTCCACGATATGCAGGACATGGAATACACCGTCGAGCACGAGAAGCTTTACTTCCTCCAGGCCCGTAACGGCAAGCGCACCGCGCGTGCCGCTCTCAAGATCGCTTGCGACCTTGTTGACGAAGGCTTGATCGACGAAAAAGAAGCGGTCCTCCGTGTCGAGCCGAAGCAGCTCAACGACTTGCTCCACCCGACTTTTGACACCGCCGACCTCAAGGCTCATGACGCTGTCATCCATGGCCTTCCCGCCTCTCCCGGCGCTGGCACCGGCGCTATCGTCTTCACCGCTGAGGAATGCAAAGAGTGGCACGATGCTGGCAAAAAAGTCATCCTCGTCCGCGCTGAAACCTCTCCTGAGGACATCATCGGCATGGTTAACTCCGAAGCGATTCTCACCGCTCGCGGTGGTATGACCTCCCACGCCGCGGTCGTTGCTCGTTCCATGGGCAAGTGCTGCGTTGCTGGTGCTACCGAGATTGTTGTCAACGAAGAAGCCAAGACCGTTACCGTCGGCAAGAAGGTCTATCACGAAGGCGATATTCTCTCCGTCAACGGATCCACCGGTCTCGTCTACGAAGGCGCCATCAAGATGGTCCCCGCCGACCTCGGCGGTGACTTCGGCCGTCTCATGGGCTGGGCCGACAAATATCGTCGTCTCAAAGTCCGCGTCAACGCCAACACCGTCGCGGACGCCAATAACGGCAACCGCTTCGGCGCCGAAGGTATCGGCCTTTGCCGTACCGAGCGTATGTTCTTCGCCCCCGAGCGTATCCTCCACATGCGTGAGATGATTCTCTCCGATACGACCGAACAGCGCGTGGCCGCTCTCGAAAAGATCCGTCCGTTCCTTGCGGATGACTTCCGCCAAATGTATGAAGCGAATCCGGATACCAACGTCAACATTCGTCTCCTTGACCCCCCGCTACACGAATTCCTCCCCGAAATCCACGATGATAAGACCATCGCCGAAATCGCGGCTCAACTCGGCGTCAGCGAGCAAAAGGTCCGTGACCGCATCAACCAGCTCCACCAAGCCAACCCAATGATGGGTTTCCGTGGCGTCCGTCTCTGCGTTGCCTACCCCGAAATCTACGCCGTCCTTGCGCGCGCCATCCTCCAAGCCGCCATCACCGCTAGCAAGAAGGTTGGCAAGGACATCGAGCCTGAGATCATGATTCCTCTCTGCGGCGAGCTCAAAGAGTATCGTTGGGCAAAGAAGACCGTCATCGACACCGTCGAAGACGAAATGGCCAAAGAAGGCAAGAAACTCGTCTACCACGTCGGTATGATGATCGAGATCCCACGCGCCTGCATCCGCGCTGGCGAACTTGCTAAAGAAGCTGAATTCTTCTCCTTCGGGACCAATGACCTCACCCAGCTCACCATGGGCTTCTCCCGTGATGACTCCGGCCAGTTCCTCCCCTACTACTACGACCGCAAGATCTACGAATTCGATCCGTTCCAGACCGTCGATGTCGACGGCGTCGGCGAACTCGTGAAGATGGCCGTCGAACGTGGCCGCGCCTCCAATAAGGACCTCCTTATCGGCGTTTGCGGCGAAACCGGCGGCGATGCTGCCTCCATCGAATTCTACGATGCTGTCGGCCTCGACTACGTCTCTTGCTCTCCCTTCCGCGTCCCGCTTGCCCGCCTCGCTGCGGCCCAAGCTGCGATCAAGCACAGCAAGTAATCCGGTCTAAAGCCTAGATGAAAAGCACGATTCCCCAAAAGGGAATTCGTGCTTTTTTATATTTTTCGTAACTTTTAGAAGGAAAATTTCAAAAATCCTAGTTTTTTAAGGTCTCAAAAAAACATCGATGGCCTTCCGTCAATCAAAGTTGATCGCCATAGAAGACGAAATCGTTGTTAGCATCGATTTCACCAACTTGCTTTGTGCCGAAATAAATCTCTGCGGTGTCGCTGATTTCTCCGATTTTAGCGCCGTTCCTCAGGAGAATTCCATCCCCTGTAAGCCGAGCAAAGTTTTTCCCGGAGATTGTAATCGCGGCGTCGCCGTCTCCCAAACGTTCAATGTATCCGACAAGTTGATCATCAATGTAGACATCATGTCCATAGCAAGGCGTGCAATCTAACATAAGCTTACTCCTTTAAAAGAAAAAGACCCTTTTCAAAGAAGGATCTTGGTAAGGCGAACGATATAGCCCATCTTTTCTAACTTGTGATAGGCCTCTTTGCATTGGGCTTCCGATTTCGACATCGCAAAGCAGCAAGAACCGGAGCCAGACATTGAGGCGATGGGGAACCCCAATTTTCGTAGAAGGGAATAAACATCACCAATCTCAGGCAGAAGGCTTTCCGCGGGAGCCATAAGGTCATTCCCAATGCCGCGGGCAATTTTGCTCTCGTCATACTCGGCAAGCCCTTCTTCCACCAGCGCGGTGTTCACATTAGTCTTGGGGAACTTGTCGCAAACGCGATAGACATCCGCGGTGGAGACGCCCTGTTGGGGTTTTACGAGGAGGACACTCCAGTTTCTCTTCACGGAAATCTCTTTCATCGACTCGCCGATGCCGCCGACTTCCATCGGCTTGTTCTTCAGGAAGAAAGGAACATCCGCGCCGATTTTTAAGCCGATCTCCGCCAGATCATCCATGCTCGCGTTCAGGCGAAGAATCTTATTTAGCCCAAGAAGAACAGTGGCCGCATTGCTTGATCCGCCACCTAAACCCGCCGCAAAGGGAATCTCTTTATGGATTCTGATCAAGAAGTGGTCTTCAAAGCCATATTTTTCCTTCATCAAATTGAAGGCTTTCGAACAGAGGTTGTGCTTTAAAGCAGAAAGGCCAGGATCATCGCAGGTTATATGGGTTCCGATGTTTTTTGGAAGGCGTTCGAAGACAATGATGTCGTGCAAGGTTAGGGGGAGATTCACCATCTCCAAGAGGTGATAGCCATCTTCTCTCGTACCCAAGACTTTCAGGCTAAGATTGATTTTGGCGAAAGATTTGCTAATCATAAGCTTGCTTTGGTTAAGGTTAGATACTCTTCTGGGGTTAATTGTTCAGGACGTTTGCTCGGGTCAATTTTTGCCGCAAGGAGAATATTAGTGGCTTTTGCTTGGTCTTTCACCACTGTTTTTAAATTATTCGCGATTGTTTTCCTTCTTTGTAAGAACAAAGAGGAAGCAAACGAATAAACCTTGTCCAACAATGCCAGGTCTCTGTTATCCTTATATATATAAGAAAGAACGGCGCTGTCGACATGCGGGGCGGGGGCGAAAGAAGAACGAGGGACTTTGAATTCTTTTTTCAAAGATCCCGAAAGCGACAAAAGGATGTTCAAAGGGCCATAGTCCTTGCTCCCAATGGGGCTAAGCAAGCGATCCGCAGCCTCCTTTTGAACCATGATCGCCATCTTTTTGCAATTAGAGGAGCCTAGAAGAACCTTTTCAAGGATCCCTGAGGTGATGTAGTAAGGCAAATTGCCCACAATTTTGGTGTATTTAGCGTAATCCCATCTCATCGCGTTTCCTTGAATGATGCTCATGCTGGACTCAGGGAAGTCTTCATGGCATTTCGCAAGCATCGCTCCGTCGATATCAATGGCTTCGCCACGGGCTTTGAGCTCATTTAAAAAGAAGGTCAAAGAACCAGCCCCGCAACCGATTTCCAAAACAAAATCATCCTTTTGAACATCAAGGAGCGAGACGATCTTCTCCGAGGCGGAAGCGTCGATTAAAAAATTCTGGCCCACTTCTTTCTTCGCGAGCAGCTTGTAGGAATTTACTTCTTCAAAGAAGGTCTCTTTGTCTTTCATTTCATCGCCTCCTCGATATCCTCAAAGGACAAGTTAAGCGCGTTGGCTCTTTTCAGGAACGTCTTCGCGTTCCCATGCCCCAAATGCAATTTTCCTTCGACTTTCGCGCGTCTTTTCTCGGATCCAGGCAAACCCATGAGTCCCAAATCAAGAAGATCGCCTTGAGTCAAGCTTCCACGGACCGGAGGATCCGCGGGAACGACGTGAGACAAGGCAAGCAGCACTTCGTCGCGACTGCTTTCCGCGACGCCGACTTTATGATGTTTGATGGACTTCTCTTTTCGCACAAAGGCATGGAGAACCCCAGGGACGTGCTCCGCGATCAAGTCGCGAATTCGTTTTCCCGGCGAATCAGGGTCCGTCAAAATAACGATAGAACGGGTTTTCGAGGCTTCTTGAAGATACTCGATTGTTTCACGTGAAACCTCGGAACCGTTTGTGGTCACAATGTCCGCTTCCAGAAAAGATTGTAAGAAAGCCTCATCTGAGGTCCCTTCGACCACTATTATGGATGGATAAGGCAGTTTACTCATAGTTCCACGCGGAACAATCTAGTGAAATTCTCATTCATTCTTTCCGCGACCTCTTTGATGCTCATTTTACGTATTTCCGCCATCTTTTCGACCAAAATAGGGATGTTCTTGCTTTCGTTTCGGCTTCCGCGATAAGGGACCGGGGCCAAATAAGGGGAATCCGTTTCCACAAGCAAGCGATCGATGGGGCAAGCTTCCACACATTGCCTTGGCTCATTCGCGTTCTTATACGTGATCGGACCATCGAAGCCAAAATACATTCCCAGTTTCGCGAACTCCCTTAAACTTTCCACGGAGCCGGAATAGCAGTGCAAAACCCCTTTTCTTTTCAAAGGATGCTCCTTCAAAACTTCCAAGGCATCTCCTATTGCTTCCCTAGCGTGTATGGAAACGGGCAAATCGAGTTCGTTGGCTAAATCGATTTGCTTGATAAACCACTCCCTCTGGTTCTTGTGGTCCACGGGGTCTTTATACCAATGATGGTCGAGGCCAATCTCCCCTATCCCCACAATTTTTTTGTCTTGGGCAAGCTCGCGGAAAATATCCAAATCGCTTTCTCTTGCCCCATCCAAATTCTCCGGCTGATACCCCACAAGAGCGTAGCAATTAGGAAACTCGTTCGCGATTTCCACCGCCCTTCTGCTAGAGGGAACATCATAGCCAATTACCAAAAGGGCTTTTACGCCCACTTCCAAAGCCCGTTCAACGACTTCCTTCCGTTCGGGGTAAAGCAAATCGTCATTCAAATGACAATGCGAATCGAAATAGATAGCCATATCACTTGCCCACGCAGAACCTCGAGAAAATCTCATCTTGCAAATCCTGGCTAGGATCCATCCCAAGAAGTTTTTGCACACAATGGTAGGCTTCTTGTAAAGGGATTGAGAGGAGATCCGCGGCCAAATTGTTTTTCGCCCCCTCTTCCACTTCCTTCAGATGCCCGTCGATTTGCCGCAAAAGCGCAAGTTCTCTCGCATTTGAGAAAGAAGGGGTTTTGAAGGAGGAAGAAGAAAGAGAAAGGGAGGAGAAAATAGCGTCTTTCAATTTTGAAACATCCCCATTCAGGGCGGAGGTATACAAGACATCCTTATCCTTATTATATATAAGGTCAGATTTATTGAAGCAGACGATGGTCTTCTTGCCTTTCGAAGCTTCGAGAATTTCTCGATCTTCCTTTTCAAGCCCTTTGCTGGCATCCACGACTAAGATAACAAGATCCGCTTCTTGGATGGCTTTTTTGGAGCGTTCCACCCCCAATTCTTCAATCTTATCGCTTGAGGCGCGGATTCCGGCGGTGTCCAGCAAGTGCAAAGGCACGCCTTTCACGGAAAGTTCCCCTTCCACGATGTCTCGCGTGGTTCCAGGGATCGAGGAAACAATAGCCTTGTCTTGTTCCAATAAGGCGTTGAGTAAGCTGGATTTTCCCGCGTTAGGCGATCCCACCAAAGCGACTTTGACTCCTTCGCGGATGACCTTCCCCTCTTGCCCTTGTTCGATAAGGGAGGCGAGGTGAGCCCGGATTTCCTTGGCCTTGCTCTCCAAAAGGGAGGAATTCGCCTCCTCGATGTCCGTGTATTCCGGATAGTCGATATTGACTTCAAGCAAAGCAAGAAGGGAGGCGATTTCTTCCTTCAAAGGATGAACGAGTTCGCTGGTCTTCCCCGTCAAAGAGAGCAGGGCGAGGTTCTTGCTTTCGGAGGTCGTCGCATTGATCAAGTCATTGACCGCCTCCGCCTCGATGAGGTCCATCTTGCCGTTATAAAAAGCGCGAGAGGAGAATTCTCCGCGCGTCGCATAACGCGCTCCGCGCGATAAGAAAGCCCCAATGATTTCCTCCACAATCAGCATTGAGCCATGGCAGCAAATCTCAAGAACGTCTTCTCCCGTCATGGTGTTTGGGCCAGGATAAACAAGCAAAACAACCTGATCGATGGCTTTATCCCCATCTTTTAAAGCGCCCACCAAAATGGAACGTTCCTTTATCCCTGACACTTTCTTGCCGAACAAAGAATCGGCGATTTCGAAAACGCGATTGCCGGAGCAGCGAAGCATAGCTAGAGCCCCGTTTAAGGGCGGAGTAGCGAGGGCGATGATCGGTTCGTTCATAGCAAAAAGGATTATACCTTTTTCCGTTTTCTTATAAAGAAAAGGCGCCTCTTCAGGCACCTTTCGTTTGCTTAGTCGACGTAACGAATCCAGATGGCCCGGTCTTTGCCTTCGCCGGTAGATTCGGTTTTGATGTGCTCCATATCCGAGAGGGCATTATGGACGACCCTTCTCTCATCTGGGGTCATCGGATCGAGTTGGATGTCGAAATGGGACTCAAGGACGTCGTTCGCGGCTCTTTTGGCGACTCTGACGACTTTTTCGTACTTGTCTTCCTTATAGCTGCCGACATCAAGCAAGACGCGATAACGATGGCGGAATTTGTTGCTGACGGCAAGCTTCGTAAGTTCGTTCAAGGATTGAAGCGTCTTGCCCCCGCGCCCGATGAGAATCGGATTGCGAGGCGAATCGATGGAGACCTTGATGATGTCTTCTTCGACCTTCGCTTCCGCGGTGATTTCAACGCCTAAGGCCTTCAAGGCATTGGTGAGGTATTCCTCTACGTAAGAAGCCGCATCGTTTTGATCGTAGATCGCGATGGTGGCGCTCTTCTTGAAGAGCCCCTTCTTCTCCTCAACCACCTTGTAGATGACCTTTTTGGGGTCGATTTGGAGTTCGGAAGCAGCCGTTTCAACGGCTTCTTCCACAGTCTTAGCAGTGAATTCTTTCATGATTTATTTCCTTTTCTTGGATTTACGGGAGAGCACGAGTTGCGAGATCAGGGTCTGGACCATCGACATCAAGCCACCGATGAGCCAGTAGATTCCCATCGCGGCAGGGAGCATGAAGCCCATGAAGATGGTGAAGATTAACATGACGATCATCATGATCTTGCCTTGTTTATTGGCGTCATTTGCCGCCGGATTCTTGCCCATCTTCGAGATGTTCTTCGTTTTCATCTTGGTGATGATGCGCGGAAGCATCATGGCCATGATTTGGACTCCCGCCATAAGGATGAAGAGAACAAGCGCGGTCCACCAGCCGGTCGTGTTGGCGTACCAGGTTCCCGAAACGTTGAACAAGGTTTCGCGGATGGTGTCAGACAAGCGCAGATTGAGCATTTGGCCTGAAGACAAAGCCGCGCTTCCTTGCAAGCCCGACCAAACGCAGATGAAGACCGGGAATTGGATAATCAGCACCAAGAATTGGCTGAGCGGATTGATTTTGTTGCGGCGATACAAAGCCATTTGCTCTTGGCTAAGGCGTGCCTTATCCGCTTGATTGGTGTTGGAATTCGGATATTTTTCCTGCAATTTCGCAAGTTGAGGCTGCAAATTCTGCATCTTTTGCTGGTCAAGGGTGCTCTTGAAGGTCGCCGCCATAAGAAGCAAACGCACGATCACCGTGACGAAGACGAGAGCAAGCAGCTGGCTCCAGCCGGTGAGGGAGGAATCCATGCCGAAGGCGAAGGTGTCGACCATCCAAGAGATCGGGTAGACGAGCAAACCTTCGAGGAAGCCTTTGCTCCAAGCGTATCCCCAGTCTTTGGCCTCGATGTTGACCTGCCAGTCGCGGCTAGGGCCATAGTGGCCGTAGGTTCCACTGCGGGTGGCAATGCAGGTGCTGATGCTGCTGGCCTTGGATTGCACGTTGTTCTTATAGATTGTCGTGAATGTGGAAGTCGGGCAGCCATCGACGCCTAAGCCGGTATCCGTTGATTGCTGCAAAGCGTTGCACCACGAATCGAAATAGCCGAACAAGGTGCTGTTGGTGCCGGAGAATTTCAAATAACCATAGCGGCGGAAAAGCGAATGATCGTAATCGATTGAAGTAGCGTCGCTACCATCGGTATCGCTTTCAATATAAGGATTAACGTAGAAGGTTCCTTCTTCCGCGGCAATCGCATTCGCCCGTTCTTGGTCTTTGGCTTTGTCGCCCGTTGAGGAAACGATCTTCAACGAAGATTCGAAACCAGCGACATTGCTCGTATAATCCGTGCTTGAAGTGTAGCCGGATTTGATGAGTCCTTTTTCGTAGGCGCCTTGGACAAGAGCGGCCTTTAAAGCATAGTCATCAATGGCTGCCCAGAATTGCACGGAAGGCAGGGCGTAGCCGTTTTTTGCGGCGCCGGCCAAAATCGTCCCTTGCAAAAGAGACGATGCTTTTTTTGCAGTATAGGTGTAAACCGTCCCGCTTTTCGTCGCGGGAACGTACTTATAGATGTCGTCGTTGTTGTCGAGAGCTTTGCCTGCGACGGCGGTACCCCCGAACGTCATGGCCTCTTCTTCGGCGATGAGGTCTTTCGTGGACTCGTCGGTTTTTAATTTATCGTATTCGTCTTTCGTGACGTAAACCGTGACGCCCTGTTCATAAGGATAAAGCATTTGGGCTTTATCGGTGTCGGAACAGAAATTCTGCGTGCACGAAGAAAGAAGCAAGGCGGCGAGCCCGACGCCTGCAGCCCCCAGCAGTTTCTTTTTCGAGTTGTGCTTATTCAATTGCGTTGTCCTTTATTTCATCAAGCGCTTTGGCGAGCTCTTCTTCGTTTGCCTCAGCATCTAGCGTGTTGTAACTAGGGCGAATTACGATAATCAAGTTCAAGCGTCTGGTAACGTCGAAGCAGCGGGAGACCATCGCCCGGACCTGTCTTTTGATACGGACCCTGGTGACGGCGTTCCCATTGCGTTTGGATACGGCCAGCCCAATGCGGGCGTGGCCTTGATCAGGAATGCGTTCGACGTAGATGGTGTAATGTGCGGTTTTCAGTTTGTGCCCCACATGAATGATGCGATCGAATTCGCTGTGTTTTTTAACGCGATATTCTCTCTTCATGCAGGTACAATGAAAACTCAAGCAGAAAGGCGAGCGCGGCCCTTGGCGCGGCGGCGGGCTAAGACGCGGCGTCCACCAGCGGTAGACATGCGAGCGCGGAACCCGTTGACGTTGATGTGCTTCCTTTTGGAAGGCTGATACGTTTTCTTACCCATGATAAATTTCTCCTTTTCAGCGGTAGCGGTGTCTATTATACGAACCGACCCCCATGAGAACAATAAAAAACGCACGCGCCCTTACGTGCGCGAAAAGCGGTCTTCTTGAAAGGGAGGCGGCGAAATCAGCATTTCGAAATTGACATCGTCCCAATTCACACGTCTTCGGAAAAGAGAGGTTTATAAAGAGGACAGAATCGAAAAGTTTCGATGCTCTTTCGTTATTTTCAAAAGGTTGCCAGTGGAAAGAAAAGAGGGGGAACCGCTTTCTCCACAAATCCAAAAATCGGTAAAAGTTTTCCACAATTTATTCACAATTTCATTTTGTGGAAAGTCAAAATAAGGGCGTTTTCCCGTATTTTCGGCCTCTAGATTGTGGACAAATTAAAAATGCGTTTATTTTTAATGAAAAGCATTGTGGAAAATGCTTTAATCTTGTGCAGGAAAAACCGCTTATGTCCGAAACAATCTCTCAACTCACGGCGATCTGGAATCGTTCGCTGCAACGCATCAAAGAAAAATTGAACGACAATCACATTTATGATACCTTCTTCGGTGGCACTTACATTGATTCCGTCCAAGGCAACACCTTGGTCGTCATCGTCAATTCGGAACTCGCCACGATGGTTTTGACGACCTCTTACACGAATCTAGTGGAAGAGTGCGTCCAAGCGGAGACTTCAACCAATTACAAAGTCGCCTTTCTTAGCCAAAGCAACGGGACCTCGCAAGCAAGCAAGGAAAAAATCCCCGAAAAGCCTTTGTTTTTCCAGGAAGCGAAGCTCGACCCGCGTTACACCTTCGATAATTTCGTCGTCGGAGCCAGCAACCGCGAAGCTTATCAGGCCTCTTTGATGATTTCGAGGAACCCCGGCAATTTGTACAACCCCCTTCTTTTGCACTCTCAATCCGGCTTAGGGAAAACGCACTTGCTTCAAGCGATCGGCAACGAAATCAAAGTTCTGCGGCCGATGGCCAAAGTCCTTTATATATCCGCCGCAGACTTCGTGGACGAATACATCAAATTCGCCACGGGCTATAAGCAGGATCAGACTCTCACCCAATACTTCAAAAACGATGTCGACGCCCTGTTAATTGACGACATTCAGTTCCTAATCGGCAAAGCGAAGACGATGGAGATGTTCTTCGTCGTCTTCCAAAGCCTATATACCCAAGGGAAGCAGATCGTCATCACGAGCGACCAAGACCCAAGCAAGCTGGACGGTTTGGACGAGCGACTTAAGACGCGTTTCTCTAGTGGGCTTGTTCTCCCCATTCAAAAGCCCGATTTAGAAACATCCCAGGCGATTCTTCGTTCAAAAATCGAGGCGAATAACCTCAGCGTGAGTGATTTCGATGAGGACGTGATAGGGTTTTTGGCTTCTCGTTTTTCTTCCAGCGTCCGCGATCTAGAGGGCGCTTTGAACCGTTTGCTTTTCTACACCGTCAATCTGGAGCCAACGAAGCACATCGATTTGTCCACGGCCAAGAAGGCAATATCCTCCCTGATCTCCGCGCAGGATGAGGTGGGGAAACTCACCGAAGAGAAAATCATCTCCGTCGTCGCGGATTATTACTCCTTGCCCCCCGCCCAGATCACCGGGAAGCTTCGCACGAGCCGCATCGCAATGGCGAGGCACATCTCCATGTATCTTATTCGCACGTTGCTCGACACCCCATTCACGAAAATCGGCCAGACCTTCGGCGGGAAGGATCACGCGACGGTGATGAACGGTGTAAACAAAGTGGAGAAATCATTGAAAAGCGATCCCGACATGAAGAAGGCCGTTGATGAGCTCATCAGCCGTCTCAAAGCCAAGTAGTTATTTATTTTATAAATAAACAATGAAGCCAGCAGAAGGCTGTGATAAACTATTTCCTAGCGATGAGAAGGGTTATCCACAGTCTCCACCAGTCTTATTATTGTTAAATAAAATCCGTAAACGAATTTAAATAAGGAGAATTCTCAATATGCGATTCACCGTTTCCAAAGACCAATTCCTCAAAGCGCTAAACGCAGCAAACCATGCGATCGCCCCAAAAAACCCGATCCCCGCCTTGAACAATTTCAAACTCGAACTCAGTGAGAAGGGGCTGGAAGTCACTGGCTCCAACAGTGAGATCACCATCCGCTCCATCGTTCCCTATCGCATTGGCGAAAACGAAATCATCCGCAACGCCGGCATCGGCGCAACCCTTGTGAATTCCCGCCTCCTCCTCGAGAGCGTACGCCGCATGGGCGGGAACCAAATCACCGTCGATGTGATTGATGAAGCCATCGCCAAAGTGGGCGACGGCAAGACTTCCTACAAACTTTCCTGTGTGAAAGCGGACGAGTACCCTGATATCGATTTGGAATCCGATGGGGTCAGCTTCGCCCTCAAGTGCTCAGAGTTCACCTCCTTGGTTGACGCCACCGCCTTTGCGGCCTCCACCAAAGAACAAGCCCGCCCCGTTCTTACCGCCTTGAAGCTTGAGGCAAGCAATGGCGAACTTTCTGCCATCGCGACGGACTCCGCTCGCCTCGCCGAAAAGACCATGCCGGTTGATTTGGACGTCAAGTTCCGTGTCAACGCTCCGGCTCGCGTTCTCGTGGATATCACCCATCTCCTAGAGGGCGAGGAAAACGTAACACTAAGCGTTTCCAACTCGAAGATCCTCTTCCTCTTTGGAAACACCGTTGTCTCTAGCCGCTTGATTGCCGGCGATTACCCGGCGACCAAAGCCATCATCCCCCAGACGTTCAACTATTATCTCGAAGTCAACGCGAATGAGCTTCTCTCCGCGATGGGGCGCGTCTCCGTCCTTTCCGTGGACCGCGACCCGATCGTCACCTTGACGATGAAAGACGAGGAAGTTACGGTCTCCTGCCAAAACGCGATGACCGGCAGCGCGGAAGAGTCCATCGCCACCTATAACTACAACGGGGAAGCCCTGAAAGTCAGCTTCAACGCCCTCTTTGTGAACGACGCGATTAAAGCGCTTAAGAGCGCCGACGTGACCCTTTGCTTCCAGGGCGAAATGAAGCCCTTCGTGGTCCGCGATGGCGAAAATCCCTCCGTCGTTGAACTGATCACCCCCATGCGCACCTGCTGAGCTTAGAAAAAGGTTCGAAAAACGGACGAAAAGCGGTAGAAAGTCCTACCGTTTTTTATTACATAGTAATAAAATATCCTCGCTGGGATTTTTCAGCAGATTTGCTATGGAAAAAGAAAAACGCACCATCAAAATCACGACCGATTACATTACGCTCGGCCAGCTTCTTAAACTTGCCTCGATCATTCAAAACGGCGGGCAGGCGAAAAGCTACCTCGCCGAGAATGAAGTCCTCGTGAACGGCGAGCCCGACCAAAGAAGAGGCAGGAAGCTTCGCCCGGGTGATGAAGTCCTTGCTTCCGGCGCCTGTGTGACCATCGCCGCATGATCTTGACTTCTCTCCGCCTTCTCCACTGGCGAGGGTATCAGGAGCTTGAACTTAGCTTTGGCAAAGGCCTGACCGTCATTCTTGGCCCTAATGGGGCGGGGAAGACGAATCTCGCGGAGGCGATTGGCTACCTCTCCTTAGCCCGTTCCTGGCGGACGAGCGATGACCGCCTCTTGATTGGCAAAGGCCAAGAGAGCGCCACGGTGTCGGCTAGGCTTGAAGAAGGGGAAAGAAAACGGCTCATCAAGATCACGCTCGGCAAGCAGCTGAAAAAAGTCTCCGTGAACGGCAATCCCTGCAGAAAGCTTAGCGAGCTAAAAGGCTTCGCGAACGTCATCACCTTTTGTCCGGAGGACGCTGGCCTCTTCCTCTCTTCTCCTGGCGCGAGGCGATCCCTCATCGATGTCGCTCTGAGCAAAGAAGATGAGAGCTATTTCTCCCTCATCCTAGCGGCCTCTAAACTGCTGAAGGAGAGAAACCTGGCCCTTAAGGCCCCGCGGATCGACAAAAGACTTCTTGACGTCCTGACTGACCAGCTGTCCGACGTCGAAGCCCCCATCATCGAGAAAAGGCGCTCCTACTGCGAGGCACTTAACTCGGCTCTCCCGGGCATCCTCTCTTCACTAAGGGGCGTAACGACCACTTGCCAGCTCGTTTACCTCCCGTTCGTGAAAGAAGGCGAGCTGCTCCGCGAAAGGGCTAGAAACGCCCATGAACAAGCCTACGAGGCCGATTGCCTCCATCGTTCCACTGGGAACGGGACGCATCGCGAGGACTTCCGCTTCGAATTCGAAGGGAAAGACATCGCCCTCTACGGCTCGCAGGGGGAGAACCGCCTCTGCGCGCTGGCCTTGAAACTGGCTCCCTACTTCCTGGTCGAGGAAGAAGAGAAAAAACCCATCGTTGTGCTTGACGACGTCACCAGCGAACTCGACCCCGGTCATCGGAACAACCTTCTGAGTCTTCTGAAAGGCTTCTCGCAGGTGTTTCTGACCGCGACTGATCTAGAAGTCGAT
Source organism: Lachnospiraceae bacterium (assembly GCA_963658395.1). Classification (GTDB taxonomy): domain Bacteria; phylum Bacillota_I; class Bacilli_A; order RFN20; family CAG-826; genus Alloenteromonas. The sequence continues at coordinate 24,792 of CAVKPZ010000002.1, forward strand.
GGCGCATCGATCATCGATGTCGCTTCGCATAAAGCCACTAGGAGGAATTAGCATGGCAGAAGAAGAAAAAGGTAACGTGAATCCCTCAACTCCTGAGGAAGAGCGCTTTACCTACATCAAAGAGTCGGTAGACGATGAGGCCGCTTTAGAGAAAGCGGACGCCGAATACACCGGTTCGAACATTCAGGTTTTGGAAGGCCTGGAGGCGGTTCGCAAACGCCCGGGCATGTATATCGCCACCACCGCTTCGGCGGGTCTCCATCATCTCGTTTGGGAAATTGTGGACAACTCGATCGACGAGGCTTTGGCGGGATATTGCCAGCACATCGAAGTCACCATCAACAAAGGCGATTCCATCACTGTTTCCGACGATGGGCGCGGCGTTCCTGTCGACATCGTCGCAAAAAGCGGGCTTTCTGGCGTCGAGACCGTCTATACCGTCCTTCACGCGGGCGGCAAATTCGGCGCGGGAGGCGGCTATAAAG
>CAVKPZ010000002.1:25286-44353 GCA_963658395.1 Lachnospiraceae bacterium
CCATGGCGTCGGCGCGTCTGTGGTCAACGCCCTGTCCGTTTGGATGGACGTCACCGTTTGCCGCGACGGCGGAAAGTATTTCATCCGCTTCGAGAATGGCGGACACCCGGTGAAGCACCTTGAGCGCATCGGCGATTCCGACGCGCACGGCACCACCGTCACCTTCCAGCCGGACCCGACTATCTTCACCGAGACGGTCGTTTACAACTACGAGACGATTCGCAACCACCTCCGTCAGATGGCTTTCCTTAACGGCGGTATCAAAATCACTTTGACCGACGCTAGAGGCGAAACTCCGACCACGGAGGTCTTCCAATACAACGGCGGCATCCGCGAATACGTTTCTTACATCAACCAGAACAAAGTCGTCATTAACCACGACCCGATTTACTGCCGCGGGCGCGAAGGGGTCATCCTCGTTCCCGACGCCGATCCCGAGGAGATTTACGCCGAAGCCGCCCTGCAATGGACGGATTCCTACTCCCAGGATGGCATCTATTCCTTCTGCAACAACATTTCCACGAAAGAAGGCGGCACCCACGTCGAGGGCTTGAACCTCGCCGTCGGGCGTGTCGTCAACGATTACGCTAGACGCAACAAGCTCCTGAAGGAGGAAGAGGAGAACTTCGCCGGCGAAGATTGCCGCGAAGGCCTTACCTGTGTCGTCTGCGTGAAACACCCTAACCCCCAATACGAAGGTCAGACGAAGACGAAGCTCGGGAACTCCGAAGTTCGCAAAATCGTCTCCACCGTCGTGGGCGAAGGGCTTCGCCAGTGGTTGGATGAGAATCCGAGCGAAGCGAAAGCCATCATCAACAAGATCGCGATGGCGAGAAAAGCGAGAAACGCTGCCCGCGCCGCACGTGAAAAAGTCCGCAAAAACGCCCTGGATGTTACAACTTTGCCGGGAAAACTCGCTGACTGCTCTTCTCGCGATCCGCAAATCTGCGAGCTCTACATCGTTGAGGGTAACTCCGCAGGAGGTTCCGCGAAGAACGGACGTGACCGCGAGACCCAGGCCATTCTTCCTTTGAGAGGTAAGATTCTCAACGTCGAGAAAGCCAGAGAAGAAAGAATCTGGGCGAACGCTGAAATCGGCAACATGATCACCGCGATCGGCGCGGGGGTCAGAGAAAATTTCGACATCACCAAAATCCGCTACCACAAGATCGTCATCATGACCGATGCCGATGTCGACGGCGACCACATCCGTATCTTGCTTCTCACCTTCTTTTATCGCTTCATGCGTCCGCTCATTGACGGTGGATACGTTTACATCGCGCAACCTCCGCTCTACAAAATCGACTATAAAGGCTCGGCCTATTACGCCTACAACGATGCGCAGCTAGAGATTCTCAAGAAACAGCTTGGCTTAAAGGCCGGCTATCCTTTCCAGCGTTATAAAGGGCTTGGCGAAATGGACGCCCAGCAGCTTTGGGAGACCACCATGGATCCTAAGGCAAGAAAGATGATCCGCATCACTATCAATGACGCCGCCGAGGCCGAACAGGCCTTCACGAACCTCATGGGAGACGAAGTGAAGCCGCGTCGCGATTTCATTGTCGCTAACGCGAAATTCACGAAGAATCTCGACTTCTGATAGGAGGAATGAAAATGGAAAACGACGAAAAGAAAAAAATCGACGAGGAAGAAGAATCCTCGGAAAACGACGAAGAAACTCCTACTAGCGATGACATCAACGAGGAGGCCGCTTCCTTTGCGATGTCTAGAGAAGGCATGCAGAGCGAAGACGCGATGTTTGGCCACGAAGCCGCGGTCTCGGGCATCATCCCGGGCTTGACCGATAGAGACGTCGCCAACGAAGTCAAGACCGCCTTCCTCGACTACTCGATGTCCGTCATCATCGCTCGCGCCATCCCCGATGTGCGCGATGGCTTCAAACCCGTTCAGCGCCGCATTATCTTCGGCATGAACGAGTCCGGCATGCAGCCGAGCAAACCCTATAAGAAATGCGCGCGTATTGTCGGTGATGTCATGGGTAAATACCATCCCCACGGCGACAGCGCCCTTTATGGCGCCTTGGTCCGTTTGGCCCAAGACTTCTCTCTCCGCTATCCCCTTGTGGACGGCCATGGCAACTTCGGCGATATCGATGGCGACGAAGCCGCCGCCATGCGTTACACCGAGGCGAGAATGAACCGTCTTTCCCTTGAACTCGTCCGCGACATCGACTGCGACACCGTCAATTTCGTGGCCAACTACGACGGCACGGAGCAAGAACCTGAGGTTCTCCCCTGCCGCTTCCCAAACCTCATCGTGAATGGCTCGGAAGGCATCGCGGTCGGCATGGCGACGAACATGCCGCCCCATAATCTCTGCGAGACCATCGATGCGGTTATCGCGGTCGCTAAAAATCCGGAGATCACCCCAGAGGAAATCATGCAGAACTATATGCAGGGTCCCGATTTCCCAAGCGGCGGCATCGTCCTCGGCAGAAAGGGCATTCTGGATTATTACCGCACAGGCGTAGGCACAGTCACTATCCGCTCCAAATACCACATCGAGGAGATGGACAACGGCAAGACGCGCATCATCGCCACAGAAATCCCTTATCAGGTGAACAAAGCTAACATGATCGCGAATATTGCCGATCTTGTCCGTTCCAAGCAAATTGATGGCATCACCGACGTGCGCGACGAGTCCAACAAAGAAGGCATCCGCGTGGTGATTGAGCTTCGCAAGGATGTCATCCCCGAAGTTGTTGCGAACAACCTGCTTAAGCACACGCAGCTCCAAGCGAACTTCGGCGTCATCAATCTTTGCCTTGTCGACGGCGCTCCGAAAGTCCTGGGAATCGTGCCTCTTTTGAACGGCTACGTCGAATTCCAGGTTGAAGTCCTCACCCGAAGGACGAGATTCCTCTTAAAACGCGATGAAGACCGCCTCCATATCGTCAAAGGCCTCATTCTGGCCCACGACAACATCGATGAGGTCATTCACATCATTCGCTCCTCGAAAGACGATGCGGAGAGCACCGCGCGCTTAGGCGAAGCCTTTGGCCTCGACGAAAAGCAATGCGCGGCCATCCTCGGCATGACGCTCCGCCGCCTCCAGGGAATGGAGCAAGACAAGCTCGCCGCGGAGCGCGACGAGCTCATCGCGAACATCGCTGAATACAACCGCCTCCTCTCTTCTAGAGACAACATCGTCGATTTGATGATCGAGGAAATAGAAGAAGTCAAAAAACGCTTTGGCGACAAGAGACGCACCGAAATCACCGACGAAGCCAGCGATATCGAAAACGAGGACCTCATCCCACAGAAGAACATCCTCATCACTCTCACGCGCAATAACTACATCAAACGCGTGGACGATGACACCTTCGAGGCTCAGCATCGCGGCGGCAGGGGCATCACGGGCATGAAAACCACTTCCGGCGACACCGTGAGGCTCATGTACCACACAAAAACGCACACGGATATCCTTTTCTTCACCACTTTGGGCAAGGTTTACCGCATCCGTGGCTACCAAATCCCAGATTCTGGCAGAACCGGCAAAGGAACCCCGGCTCAGAACATCTTGAATCTCGATAAAGACGAAAAAGTCGTCTCGATCGTTCCTTGCGACGACTATCCGGAAGGGAACTTCCTCATCTTCGTCTCGCAAAACGGCCTCATCAAGCGCACCTCCATCCAGGAATACGCCTCGATCCATCAAAACGGCAAAATTGCCGTCGGCTTGCGCGAGGGCGATGACTTATTCGACGTCAAACGTACAAGCGGAAATGAAATCATCTCCATTGCTTCGAGCAACGGGAAGCTCGTTTCCTTCCACGAAGACGAAGTCCGTCCGATGGGGCGCACCGCGACCGGCAACAAGGGCATGGATCTCTCCGACGGCTCGGAAGTCGTCGGCGTCACCACCTCCGGCGAAGGAGACAAGATCCTCGTCCTCACTTCCCTCGGTTATGGCAAAATCAGCTACGCCGCCGATACGGACATCACCGATGAAGACGGCTCCACTCGCCATTACGACGGCTATCGTCTCACTCACCGCGGAGCGAAGGGCGTCACCACGCTGAACATGACTGCGAAAAACGGCATTCTTGTGGCCGTCAGAGCTGTTCATGGCGATGAAGACCTCTTGGTTATCGCTAGCAATGGCATCGTTATCCGCACGCCTCTTTCCGAGGTGAAAATCGCGGGCAGAAATACTCAAGGTGTGAAGATCATCTCCCTTGAAAACTCCGCAAAAGTCGCCTCAATTTCCATCGTCCCTCACGAAGAGCCTTCGAATGAAGATGAAAGCGAGGGCGATGACGTCGTTGATGAGACCCTCATTGACGAAAACCCCGTCACACCCGATTCCTTGGATGATTCTTTGAAAGAAGAGTGATTCAAAGATGAAGGTCTGTATTCATTATCCACACCTTCATGGCGCAGACGCCTTTGAGAGCACCCGTTTAAGGAAAACTCTTAAGGGCGCCTGCGAATCCGTGGGCATTACTTGGGAGGAAGAACCATCTCCTTCCACGGACATTGCCCACTTTTTCTCGCCTTTGGACGAAAAGATCCTTTTGAAATGCAAAAAGAAAGGCATCAAAACCGTCCTTTCTTGTTTTTATTGCGAAAACGACTTCCGCGCTTGCTTCCTCAAAGAAAAACAAAGGGAGAAGAAAATCGCCGAGAACTCTATCCGCATGATGAATGAGGCCGATCTCGTGTTCGTTCCAACGGAAGGATTAGCCTCCTTTGCCAGAAACGAAGGGGTCACCAGCAAAATCAAGGTTTTGGATGTTGGCGTCAATTTGGATCGCTTCTCCTCGAAATCCGTGGAAGCAAATATCTTCCCCCGCTACTTCCGAGTGAGGCCGGAAGAGAAATTCGTTATGTGCGTTGGATCTTACGAAGACGAGAAGACTTTGAAGTCTTTGAAAAAGATCGCTTCCCTCACCCCAAAGATTAATTTCTACTTTTTTGGGGCAAAACGCCATTTTCCTTTCTATTTGTCTTCTTGCAAATATAAAAAAGGTTCGCCCTTGAACTTAATTTATGAGCCAATCGTAGAAGACGACGTATATCGGAGCGCCTTGATGCACTGTCTATCTTATTTGTTGCTCGACGACGAGCATCCAGATCAAATGGCTTTGATGGACGCGTTCGCTTCTGGGGCCGAGGTAGTCGCGCTAGGAGAGCAAAAAGCGAATCCGATTTTGGAGAACGGCAAGAATTGCTTGCTGTTTAAGGATGAAAAAGAGGCCTCTGTTGGCCTCTCTCGTCTCTACCTTGAAAAAGACAAGGCGATTATAATGGCGGGGTACGCCATCGCGGAGCGCTGCGCGTTACCTTGCTTTGCAAAGCAACTAAAAGAAGCCTACGAAGAGACGCTACAAAACTGAGGAGATCTTATGATCGACATTAAATTAATTCTTGAGAAGCCCGACTACGTCGTGGCCGCTCTTAAAAAGAAGGATTGGGATTTCGACCCCAAACCGATTCAAGAACTTTCCGAGAAACGTCTTGCCCTCCTGAAAGAGGTCGAGGCGAGCAAAATGGAGCAGAACCGCCTCTCCAAATCCGTTCCTGCGGTCAAAAAGGAAGGCGGGGATGTCCAAGCCATCTTTGCTAAGGTGAAAGCCTTAAGCGCGTCGAGCAAAGCAGCTGAGCAAGAGCTTGCGAAAATCGAAGAGGAAATAAAATCCCTCATTGAGGTGCTCCCCAATCTTCCTGACGATGATCTTGTTGGCGGAGAAAAAGAAAACAACAAGCCCATCTATCACTTCGGAGAAGAGCCTAAGTTTGAAGACTTTACCCCGAAGGATCATGTTGAACTCGCTGAATCCCTTGGCCTTATCGATTATAAGCGTGCCGCCAAAATCTCCGGCAGTGGCACTTGGATTTACACCAATCTCGGGGCTCGCCTGGAATGGGCTCTCCTTAACTACTTTATGGAGAATCACATCGCCGACGGCTATGAGATGATCCTCCCTCCCCACATTTTGAATTACGATTCCGGCTACACCGCTGGTCAGTTCCCGAAGTTCAAAGAGGATGTCTTTTGGCTTGAAGGCACGGAACCTCGCAAATTCCTCCTTCCCACCGCTGAAACCGCGCTCGTGAATCTTCACCGGAACGAAATCCTTTCTTTAGATGAACTCCCCCGCAAATATTTCGCTTATACCCCTTGCTACCGCAAGGAAGCAGGCTCTTACCGCACGGAGGAGCGTGGAATGATCCGCGGATATCAGTTCGATAAAGTCGAAATGGTTCAATATACCACCAAAGAAGGCAGCGATGCCGCCTTCGAAGAGATGGTGAACAAGGCAAAGCGCCTTGTTGAAGGTCTCGGCCTTTGCTATCAGGTCGATAAGCTCGCCGCCGGCGATTGCTCCCATTCAATGGCGAGAACCTATGATATCGAGGTTTGGATTCCTTCCATGCATATCTACAAGGAAGTCTCCTCGGTCTCCAATGCCCGTGACTATCAGGCTCGCCGCGGCATGATTCGTTACCGCGACGCTGATGGAAAAGTTCAGTTCTGCCACACCTTGAATGGTTCTGGCCTTGCGACCTCCCGCGTTTACCCAGCCATTCTTGAGCAATTCCAGCAAGCTGATGGTTCCGTCGTCATCCCCGAGCCTCTTAGAAAGTTCATGGGTGGTTTGGAAGTTCTCAAACCTATCAAAAAGTAAAATCAGATTTGATCTTCAGCGCCATCCCGTCAACCAGGAAGGCGCTTTTTTATGTTGGGAGGAGTTCCTGCTGTTGGATTTGGCTTGGCGCCCCCGGCTTTCACCTAGACAAGTTTCGGTTTCTATTCGAGAACATCCTTTGGCTTTACCGGGCGTTTTTTACTTTCAATGCCAAAGAGAATGCTAGTCAACTTTTGGACTATGATCGAGACCTTGGGTTAACCAAAGGCTCCATAAACCGCATTGTCGTTGTTTCTTGAATTCGAGTAAAGCGAACTTGAAGTTCCTAATAGGGATATCTACCACGCTTTGTTGAGAAAACATTCTTTGAAGGTTTTGTTTCTAAAACACATTCCAAAGTTTTGGCTTTGTCTTTTGGCTGATGCTTTAGATTAGACCTTGATTGCTTAACATCACTCACCTTAATAGCCTTATTTGACGGAAAGAAATGTGCTCTGAAAAAATATACTTTGGCGTCAGTGTCTTGTGATCATCTAGATTTCAAGCCGCAACGCTTGCTTAATCGAGGAATTTGAACGACGTTGCCTTGTCTAGCATAGAAAAGCTCACGGAGAGCTTAGGAAGTAATTTGTTAACTGGTTTACGGCGCTATGCCGAGACGATTGTTATAAACCATAAGAACTCCGAGGATGTTGCTTTTGAAACCGTTGTTTCTTGACTATAAAAAAGTGGATGACTTTGAGAAGCAATCTAGATGCCTTAGATTGCCGGCTATGCTTAAAATCTAATGCGGAAACTGTTGATTTTGATATAATCCTATCGCCATCGCGAGAGACGAGCGACGAACCAGGTCAGGTGGGGAACCAAGCAGCCTTAAATCGTTTGCCCCTGTGCGGTGGTTTTTTCTATTATTAGGTCCATGGAAAAAAGAAACGACACCAGCTTTATGCTGGAAGCCTTGAAAGAGGCAAAGCTTGCTTATAAAGAGGGGGAAATCCCTGTGGGAGCCGTTGTGGTCCGAAATGACCAGATAATTGGTCGCGGGCACAATGGAAGGGAAAAAAGTCTGGATATTTCCTCCCATGCTGAGATCAACGCAATCAAAAACGCGGCCAAGACACTCGGAAGATGGGATTTACACGATTGTTCCCTTTACGTCACTTTAGAGCCTTGCTTGATGTGCGCCGGAGCCATTCTCCAAAGTAGAATTCGTTTTGTTTGCTTTGGAAGTTTGGATAAAAAAGCGGGCGCAATTTTGTCAATATATCATGTATTTGATGCAAATAACGCATACATGCCCCCGTTAATTGACAAATGTACGTGCGAAAGTGAATGTTCTGATATTTTGAAGCGATTTTTTGATGAAAAAATAAGATTCAAATAAGCTTTGTTCTTTGCATCGCTCCTTCTTAAGAAAAAAGATCCTATTTGATTGTCTGATGGACTTGTTTTACAAAGTCTTTACTTTGTCTAATAAAATAAAAAACCTGCCAATATACTCGAAAGATGCTATATTTAAATCATGGAAGATAAACTATTCTTAAAGCCCCATTACTCCTCTGATTTGATTCGGTTGGATCGCATAACCAAGGAATATGAATTCGACGGGAAACCCTTCTTTGCCTTGAAAGATGTAACCGTTTCATTTCCTCGAAAAGGGATGGTTGCAATCCTCGGGCCATCTGGATGTGGAAAGACCACTTTGCTCAATTTGATGGCTGGTTTAGACCACAAAACATCTGGAAATTTGTTTATCGAAGGCGTTTCTGATGCGAAATTTAGGCAAAAGGATTGGGACGTGTACCGAAATTCCAAAATTGGCTTCGTTTTTCAGAACTACAATTTAGTCAATTATCGCAACGTGATCCATAATGTCGAACTTCCTCTTCAACTCTCCGGCATTAGGCGGAAAGAGAGGAAGGCCTTAGCTCTTAGCGCTCTAAAAAAAGTTGGGCTTGAAGGTTTTGCAAAGAAGAAGACTTCCCAATTGTCGGGCGGGCAGCTTCAACGTGTCGCCATTGCTAGAGCAATCGTTAACAATCCATTTTTTGTTCTAGCCGATGAGCCTACCGGCGCGCTTGACTCCGAATCTTCGAAACTTGTTTTGAACGTTTTGAAAGACATTTCCAAGGATAGGCTTGTTGTCTTTGTTACTCACAACGAAGAACTTGCTAAGTTTTACTCCGATCGCATTGTACGCATGAAAGATGGGCAAATCATTTCGGATGATTTATGCCAAACTTCCAACCTCTCACATTCAGAGGATTCGAATCTCGCCTCTTCTTCAAGGGAAACGAAACGCGGTTTCCTTTCTACTGGTTCAGTTCTCGCCTCTTGCTTTGAGAATCTCGGGCATAAAAAGGTTCGAACCGCCTTAACCGCCCTTTCTTGTTCTTTCGGCATATTGGGGGTGGCTCTTGTTCTCGCTATTAATAATGGCTTCTCTGGGTACGTTGAATCTGTTGAGCGTTCCGTAGCCAATTCCGTTCCAATTTCCCTTTCCCCCGTGACCACTCGAACTCACTACGAAAGCGTTGAAACGCTGCCTGAGTATCCCAATGGTGAAATCGTTAATGTTTATGATTCACGGAAATCTTTTTCCGAGACGGTTTACAACAATTTCTCGAATGAATACTTTTCCTATCTAGATGCGATCATGGAGGATCCTTCTTGCTCAGCGTATGGATCCGCTATGTCTGTAATGTACTATCGGAAGAGCCTCACTTATCACTTCTTGAAAGAGGATCCTTCCGGAACGGTGTGCGAAATAAATCAATACACGAACGCTAAATCCTCATCTTACACGATTGCCTCTTTAACCTCCTTGCCGGGGACCGTTCTTCACGAGATGTATGGCGATGAGTCGAATATGTCCTCTCTCTACGACACGATTGCCGGCAAGTTCCCCACTCAAGCGAACGAACTTGCCCTTATTCTGGACTCCTATAACCGCATCGACTTTTCCACCATGAAGGCTCTTGGCTTCTACGCTTCCGACGCAACCCTTGACGATGACAATAAAACCCTCACATTCGACGACATGCTGAGCGCTGAATTCAAGTGTTATACGAATTCTTCTTTCTATGGCGTTTCTTCACTGGAAGACCTCGAGAGCAAAACGGTCTCTATTGAACAAGAGGCTTACACAAAACTTGCCGTTCAAATTGCGGATGATGACAAAGACGGAAAATATGAAGCGGTTGTGACGGATGGTGATGCGGAGAACCACAAAAAGACCTGCAAATCAGTGGATACGCCAAACGCCAAAGAAGTCTATAACGATGACGCCCAATATAAGCCTATAAAATGCAAGATCGTTGGGATTCTTCGCCCGACCAAGGGCTCCTACCTTCAGCTTATGCCGTCTTCGTTGGCCTATACCCCTGCTCTTAGCAAGCTGATGGTCGCTGACCAGCAAACAGAAATAACCGAAAAACTTGCTGAATATCAAAAAGCGAATTGGGTAATCCCCTATTCCGAGAACGATGACGGAAAAGATAAACTGCAAAAGGCCTTTAACAATTTAGCCCAGGCTCTAACGAAAATAAAATCAGGAAGCAGTTTTGATGATGTTTCAGGCGAATTATCAAACTTCAAAGATTTTTTCAATTCCTCCTTCTGCTTCGTTTCTGCGACGGGGAGACGCAATTCGACTGGCTTTAGATACACCTATACAACTGGGGCTTCCACCTATATGTCCTGGTGCAAAAACCTTGGAGCTGAATTCGGGACCATCGACTTTCAATCTATGGTGATAAACGCCGCCTTAAGCGATTCAATCACGTTTGGTTATGACTTCTTTGATGGAACGGGCGAAACGAGCATCGTCGATTCCCTTGCCTCGCTCAATTCCTACGCGCTCGTTGATTCCATTTTGATTTTCCCAACCTCTTTAACAAGCAAAACAACTCTGAAATCTTATCTGGACGCCTGGAACACCGCCCACCCAGATTCCCGCAACGATTACATCGACATCATGTCCGATTTCACGAGCGAAATAGGGACGCTGGTTCAACTGATCTCGGTCATTCTCATCGTGTTTGCCTCCATATCTTTGCTTGTTTCATCCATCATGACCGCGATCATTACTTATGTTTCGGTTGTTGAACGGACGAAAGAGATCGGCATATTGCGATCGTGCGGGGCGAAGAAACTCGATATTGCCCGCTTGTTTGAATCCGAGTGTCTATTTATCGGTTTTGTGGCAGGCTGCGTTGGCGTTTTATTGACTTGCCTTGCTTGCGTTCCTGTGAATCAAATTCTCAATAGCCTTTTCCCGTCTAACAATCTTGGCCAGATAGCTCATCTTAACCCCTTGCACGCGGCTGTTTTGATTGTTGTCTCGGCTTTGCTTGCTTTCATAAGCGGTCTTTTCCCCTCGCAGTTAGCGGCAAGAAAAGACCCGGTTGTCTGCTTAAGAAGTGAATAAGGAGTTTATATATGATCACTGAAGCGAAATTTAAGTATGCCCTCAAAAGCATGATGGAAACGATGCCTCTAGAAGACATCAATGTCACTGCACTATGTGAGAAGTGCAAATGCCACAGGCAGACCTTTTATTACCATTATCAGGATATCTACGATCTCATCGCGGCGATTTTTTTGAATGAGGATCTCACCGCCGTCACGAATGCCAAAGACACCAAGAAAACCCTGACTTCCTTTTTAAGCTATGCGAAGAACAATTTCTCCTTCCTCCGTTCCACCTATAACTCCGCAGGCAGGGATTTAACCGACGACTTTATCTACGGGAAGATAAACGCGAAGCTCTTTACCCTTTGGGTAGGGGATGAAGAGATCGGCCTCAAGAAAGAGGGCGTTCGTAACGCCGCCAGAAGGTTCTCTAGGCTGGTCGCGGATGAGTTTGGATATTACCTCAAAGATCAGAAGCTGACACCTGAACGTTTCGTCCACCATATGAATAAGTTCATCGACAATGCGATCAACCTCCTTTTGCCTGCCGTCTTTGCCTTGTCGAAAAAGGAGGAGACCAAATGATTGATTTTGATTTCGTCGCCCCGACTCGCATCATTTTTGGCCGCTCCGCTGAGAAGCGTCTCTCTGAGCTTCTTCGCGACTACGGCATCCGTTCCGTTCTTTTAGTTTACGGTGGTGGATCTATCAAAAAGAGTGGCCTTTACGATTGCGTGATCGATCAGCTAAACCCCGCAAAAGTGAGGTTTCAAGAAATCGGCGGAATCCGCGCAAACCCCGCGAAAGAATCTGTTTCTGCGGGGATAAAGATACTAAAAGAACATCCTTGCGACCTTATTTTGGCCGTTGGCGGAGGCTCGGTGATCGACGCGGCAAAATCGATGGGCGTCGGTTATTACTACGACGGGGATCCCTTTGATTTTAATCTAAAGATAGCAAAGCCTAACAAAACCATTCCTGTTGGCGTTATTTTGACTATCGCGAGCGCTGGCAGCGAAATGTCTAATTCCTGCGTCATCTCCGACGATGAGACGGGGATCAAGCTTGGATTTAATAACGATCTCATACGGCCCTTGTTCGCTTCGGAGGATCCGGAACTTACCTTCGCCGTTTCTCCCTATCAAACAGCAATCGGCTTCTCCGACATCATGATGCATTCTTTGGAACGGTATTTCGGGGAATCCGACTCTCTTCAACTCGCCGATGAATGGGCTTTGGCCCTCATCCAGAACACCATGGAGGCGGGAAAACGCGCTTTGGAAAATCCGAATGATTACGAAGCTCGCGCCGCTTTGATGCTTAATAGCTCTTTGTCCCATAATGGTTATACGGGCATCGGGAAGAATTGCCCCTTCGTCGTCCACCCCCTGGAACACGCCATCAGCGGTTACCGACCCGACATCCCTCACGGCGCTGGCGTTGCCTTACTTTACCCCGCCTGGGCTAGCTACGTTTGCAAAAAGGCTCCCGCTAAGTTTGCATACCTAACTCGTCGTATTTTTAATTTGGAAGGCAAAACGGAACTAGAAACGGCTATAATGGGCGTCGCGGCGATGAAGGACTTCTTTCATTCCGTTGGAATGCCCACTTCGTTTCGAGAAGTTGGAATCACCAAAAACGACATCCCAAGCCTCGTTCGGTTAGCTAGCGGTAATGGAACATGTGTGATTGGCTGTTACCCCCAATCACTGGATGAGCAGGACATCGAAAATATCTATATGAGCCTGCTTTCCTAAGATTAGGAGGCTGCCTTCGCTTATGAATAACATTGTAAAGAAAAACGATTTTGCCACGTTCCTGGTATATCTTGCGATGTTCGCCATCGCTTTGCTCGTGGGGCTTTTGGTTATCTCTCCCGCGATTCGGGCGAACAACATCACTACCCCGAGCGCGATCGTCATTGTTATCGTGTCCGTCCTTGTTGGAGTGATCTTCAATAGCGCTTCTCTTGAATTGCTCCATATGCTCGGCGCCGCGGCTGGCGGATATAAGATCCTTAGCGTTTGTATCCTGAGCCTTACCTTTAAAAAGAAGGGCAAAGACGGGAAAAGAATCGCTTTTGCCAGCTTCGACGGTTTGACCGGCGAGACTAAAATCGAGCCCAAAGACGTCGAGAAATCCTCTCCGAGCGGAATCGTTTTCTTCCCAATGCTAGGTTATCTGTTGGAAGTCATCGTCCTTTTGATTCTTTCGGCTTGCCTTAGTTCTTACCTCGCTTGGTTCCCGATTGCTTGCTACGTCATTCTCGCGATCGGCGGCATGATCTTTATTTATAACGATTTCCCAGCACATCTTGATTCCGTGACCGACGGCTATCTACTCATCTTGCTTACCAAGCCGATCAACCGCGTTGCCTACAACCAGATTCTTGTCGCTGAGCGTAGCGAGAACAAAGACGAGGCCCTTGCCTCTTTACCCGTTTATGAAGAGCTTTCGGATTTCACTGCGACTCTCAATAACTTGGCGGCCTATCGTTTGATCCTAAAAGGCGACAACGAAGGGGCTTTGCAGATTTTCACGAAGATCTCCGACGCGGAGAAAAACGTCAGCAAATCCATCCGCCAAGAGGCCCTTTGCCAAAGGCTTGCCATGCTTCTTCTTATGGAAAAGAAGCAGGAGGCAAAAGACTACTACGAAGGCATGAACGACGACACGAGAAGATACATCGCCTCTCTTGGGAGTTTGCCCGCCCTCCGTTGCTACGCTCTCGTCGCCGGCATCGTCGAAGGGAGCGATACGGAAGTGAGCTGGGCCTTCGATAAGGTCGAGCGGCTTCAGAAGAAAGTCTCCGGCGTGACGCTTGAAGGCGAAAATAAGCTTCTCAACGACTCCTATTTCTATCTTAAAAAGCTGCACCCTGATTGGGACATCCAGGCGGATTTCATCGATCACCAAGACAACCAAGCAAAGCAAGAAGAAAGTAAATAAAGCGGGCTGGTGCCTGTCTTATTGGCTTCTTTTTGTTTGCTTAGGGCTTAGTTTGAAGGAAGCCGACACAAAGAACGAAATGGCCGATCTGAGGTTAAAAATCAGAGGCCTTCTGAATCTCGCCACGCAATCAAGCGTGGCGAAGAAGGGATTTGAGCAAAGAAACGATTTCGTCACAGGTGGGCTGTGCCTATTTCCCTTTCACAGCCTGAGCCGCATTCTTTTGTTCCATCCGCTTCTTGTAATCCGGGAAAATCTCATCCCAGGGGTGCTCGATGACCATCGGGTGGGTCTTGCTAGCCTTCAGCTCAAGCCATTCCCGGTCGAGCCCGGCTTTTTTCCAACAGACAAAATCCTCATCGGGATCAATCGGGTCTGGACCGGAATCGTAGCGGCACATGGAGTAAAGCACCACCTCTTCGTAAGTGAGCGTCGGGTCGTCGTAGCTCATCATGAGAGGGATGTTCTTGCCGCCAAGTATGGCGGCGTCTTGGATTATCATCGGGTCGATAAGCATTGTCAGATCCTCCTGTTAGTCGCGAGCAGATTTATGTAATAGTCGTAAAGGCCGTCGCCTTTCGGTTCCATCCTCATCCCGATTATGTAGTAGGTCCTACCCGATTCAAGGAGGACTTCTTTGTCGTTGCTCTTTGCGGCGGTCCCACGCGAAAAGGAAAGCGGCATCGCGGCCACCCCTTTCTCAAGGGTCACCGAAACATAAACGTGGCAAAACGCCCCTTTCGTTTCCATGGCATAAGCTTTTGCCGTCTCGAGACTCCTGCTTGTGCTCATGAAGCCGGGCTCGATTAACTCCACAGGGTTCCCTGTTTCGCGCATCTTTTCGAATGCCCTGTTCAATTTCCCGAGATAGGGATCGCCCGGTTTGAAGCGCATGCCCCGATAGAGGGTGATCATCTTGCCGACGACGAAAGCCGATATCGAGGCATTCATCTCCTTGATAAAAGAGGCTAGTTCTTTCTTTGAGACGCCGGGCGGTACCGCTCCGGACCTAAGGTAGCCGTTCACCGCTGAGCAGCTAAGGCCTTTTGATAAGTTCTCGCTGTAGGCCCGGATGGAAGCATGCTTGGCAGCATCCCAGTCCGTTCTAGAATACGGGTTGTCCTTGATGAAGGCGTCGGAGAACTCCTCGGCGCTCATCCGTTCGAGATGGAAATCCGTTTCAAGCCACTCCGGCCTTATTTCTTTCGTGCCCTTGCGGCTCAAAAGCCTGGCGCGATGCCTCTCGTACTCATTGACGAACCATCCGCAGTAGTCGCAGTGCCTGTCGCGGTTGTCGTCGATGCCGGTCTCGTAAACGCGAATTGCTCGCTCCATATTCAAAATATAAGTTCTGTTTTCAAAGTTTGCAATAATAATTTATTTCGATGGCATCGAAATAAATGTATGCAACAAAAAGTTTTAACTTCGAATTTTCAAGCCATACGCAAGCGCTTGTTCCTATGGCTACCATATTTGATTGATTTTTAAATCATCGCCTAGAGCCACAGGGGATCAATTAAGGCTTTTTTGTATTGCTATTTGCCCCCGATGGACATGGTTTTCACGCGCATCGAAGCGATGGAAATCGAATCGTCGGTGAGCTTGACGTCGCTTCCAAAGCCCTCGCAACCAAGGAACATCTTAAGCAAGTTCCCTGACAAGGTAATGAGGCTGAGCGGCTTCGTGATTTTGCCGTTTTCGATCCAATAGCCCTCGGCTTGGCAAGAGAAGTCGCCCGAATTGCTGTTCATCCCAGTCCCTAAGCCGGCGATGTCAGTGATGTAGACGCCTTCTTTGATGTCTGAAATCAGTTCCTCGAAGCTCTTTTTGCCGGGCTTTACGAAGATGTTGCCATAGGCTGTGCCGATTTTGCCCCCGGTCCAAGCCCCGTTCGCGGTCGTTTCCACGCCGTCTTTTTTCGCGGTCTCGCGATTATAGAAATAGGTGAGGAGTTTGCCTCCCTTCACGAGGTTCTTGTTTTGACAGGCGACGCCTTCGTCGTCGAAGGAGGAGAAGTATAGGTTTTTCTCCAAGGGCTTCTCGGCGATGGACACTTTGCTGGAGGCGACCTTTTTGCCTAGTTTGCCTTCTAAGAAAGAGGAGTGACGTTGGACTTTGTCTGCGATCATCGCTGAAAGATAATAATCCGTCAGGCTCGCGGCGATATCGGGGGCTAAAACGGTTGGATATTTGCCTGAGAGGCAAGGCTCTCCGCCGAATTTCTTTAAGGCTTTGCTACAAATATCTTCCACGAATTTCTTTTCATCGAACTTGCTTAGATCGCGCTCGACGAAGGATTCGTAATTCGTCTTAACCTCATCCCCTTGCTTGGCCACGCAGCCACCGGTGATGTAGAAGTGGTTGCTCCTTTGCTTGAGTTTCAGCCCAAAGGAATTGTAGAAATAGCTTTCTGAGGAAGACTCTCCATAGCCTACCCCGTCGGTTTTTTCGATGCGCTTGTCGTAGGCGTAGATGTCGTCTTCAATCTTCTTGATTAAGACGATCTTTTCGCTGATCGGAGTCTCTTCTAAGGCTTTGTTGAAGCAATTGAACTTTTTGTATTTCGGGGATCCCTCGAATAAGGCCACCCCGTCTTCTTTTTCGTTATACGTCGCCGTCTTTTTGATTTGATCCACGAGGTATTCGAAGGTCCCTTTCCCTAGTTTCTCGGTCGTGCCATAGCCGAATTTCCCCTTATAGATCCCTTGCGCGAGGATCCATTGGCTGGAAGTGACTTTGTAGCTATCGATTTCGTGCTCGAACAAGCGAATGGAAGTCGAATTCGATTTCCCGAATTGGATTTGACATTGCTCAATGCCGTTTTCCTTCGCGAAATCCAAGAATTTTTCTAATTTCATTCTAATTTACCTCCTCTTCCTCCGACGGTGATTTCCTTGATGCGGATCGTGGGCTGGCCGACATTCACGGGGACGGAGCCACTGGAAGCACCGCAATTGCCTTGCCCTAAACCTAGATCGTTCCCTACGCGGTCAATGTTCTCAAGGACCTCTTTGCCAGAGCCAATCAAGGTGCAGCCTTTCACCGGCTCGCAGATCTTCCCGTCGCGGATGATGTAGGCTTCCGAGGCGGAGAAGTTAAATTCCCCGGTCGTTGGCTCGACCGAGCCCCCGCCGAAGTTCGCCACATAGATGCCTAACTTCGTGTCTTTGATGATGTCCTTCGGATCGTCTTTCCCCGGGGCGATATAGGTGTTCGACATCCTCGAAGTCGGGGCGAAATGGTAATTCTGCCTTCTTGAGCAGCCATTTGGCTCCATGTTGAGCCTTCTGCCGTTTAGCTTATCGACTAAGAAGCCCATGCAGATGCCATTTTTGATCAAGAGGTTCTTGTGGGTTTTGATTCCTTCGGAGTCGATGTTGTTCGACCCCCATTCATTCGGCATGGTCCCGTCGTCGTAGGCGGTCACCAAAGGCGAGGCGATTTGCTTGCCGATGGAGTCGCTGAAGACGGAAAGCTTCTTCGCGGTCGCGCTGGCCTCAAGGGAGTGGCCGCAGGCCTCGTGGAAGACCACGCCTCCCCAGCCGTTTGCGATAACGACCGTGTATTTGCCGCTAGGGCACTCCTTCGCAGACAGCATCATTATGGTCTTTTCCCCGGTCTCCTTCGCTTCTTTTTTCCAGTCTAAGGTGTTTTTAATCCAGTCCCAGCCGTCGTAGCGTCCAGGGCCGCTGAAGGTCGATTCGATTTGGCCCTCGCCTCCTGCGGCGACGGGCATAATCACAAGACGCACCCTTTCCTCGGTGTTCTCAAATTGTTTTCCGATCTCTCCTTCCGCGTTGAAGATTTCGATTTGCTTCACCGTCGAGCCTAGGACGTTAGTCACACGTACGATGCGCTTGTCCACGGAAGAGGTGATCTGATAGCACTCCTTCAATAAGGCGATTTTCTCCTCCATCGGGACGTCTTGGGTGTGGACCTTGACGGGATTGATGACCTTGACGCGCTGCTTGGCAATCTTCTTGACGGTGATTTGCCTCTTTCCTTTGAAGGACGAGGCCAAAGATGAGGCTAGTTTCACCAAGCTCTTTTTGCTTAAGTCAGAGGTATAGCCATAGACCTGATTGGTTTTCTGCAAGATGCGGATGCCGCAGCCATAGATTTCGCTTGTGCCGCAGGATTCGACTTTGCCGTTTTCTAGGACGATGTTCTCTCCGTCTGCTTGCTCCAAGTAGAGTTCTGCGTAGTCGCCACCTGTTGCCAAGGCGGCGTTAAGCACCTCCAGAGCGATTGATTTCGATATCATGATTAGCTCCTTTTTTGTCGGAGGGAAGCCTAGCACCGTTTGCAAAATGAACAAGTCTTTGCCTGTTTTTTCCTAGAAAAGTTATCATTAGAGTATGGCTAAGCTGCTTTACCAAGGACACGCTTCCCTCCGCATCGAAACAAAGGAAGGCAAATTCATCTACATCGATCCTTATGCAGGGGAAGGCTACGACAAACCCGCCTCTTTTGGTTCTCATCACCCATGAACATTATGATCACAACGGGATCCATCTCGTTCCTTTAACCCCAAGGACCATTGTGATCCGGGCGAAAGACGCCTTGGATGGCCTTGGCTACCACACCTTCAATTACTTTGGGGTCACGATTGAGGCGGTCCCCGCGTTCAACAAGAACCATAACGTCAACGAATGCGTCGGTTTCTTGCTAACAATCGAAGGAAAGAAAATCTACGTCGCGGGCGATACCGATTACACCCCCGAGATGGAACGCCTTGGGAAAGAAGGACTCTCGTATGCCTTCCTTCCGGTCGATGGGATTTACAATATGGGTCCAGAAGAAGCGACCCGTTGCGCGAACATCCTTAAACCCGAGCACCTCATTCCCTATCACATGCATCCCGGCATGCTCTTCGACATCAAGCAGGACATGAAAGTCACCTATTCCGGCGCGATGCTTGTTAGAGCGGGTGAGACCATAGAACTGTAAAACGGCACTTGCACCTTTCCTTTAAATTAAGGTGCAAAAAATGCACTTTTATATTTCGAAAAGAGGCCGTTGAAGAATTTTGTGTACGGAACCGGTGAAGGCTTCCGACCCATCTCAAATATCATAGCACCCCTTTATCTCT
>CAVKPZ010000003.1:0-43471 GCA_963658395.1 Lachnospiraceae bacterium
TGGAATTCGGACTCAAAAAAAGAGGTTTGATAGTATAAATGCTGAAAAGTTTAGGTTCTAGAAAAGCTTTCAAAACGTTATTTGCTTGTTTTCCCGCAGTAATCGAGCGTTTTTCTTTTTTGAAATTCGGTACTTGACCAATTTTATAGCGCACGCACAATAGGCGCATTGCCACAACCGTAAGTGGTGCGTCGCTATCGCTATGCCTCATCAGTCCTTGAGAGGGAAGAGAAAGCGGCGCTGAAAGGAAAAGATGAAAAAGAAACTGATGATCATCTCCGTCTCGGGCCTGCTTGCTCTTGGCGGACTTACCACGATCGGCGCTGTGGCTGGCGCGGGGGGGTCTCTAAGCCTCACTAAAGCGGCCAGCACGCACGCTGATCATTCCGACTCCGACGGCGAGGAGCATGCCTTCTACGCCCCCGGCGTTAAAGACGACAAGGGCATTGCCTACGCGACGGGCAACAAGCCCTATTGGAGATGCAACGCGTGCTGCTCTAGCAGCCCAGACTCGGCTAGATACGACCTCAATGACCACAGCAAGGCGCTGAGCCTTTCTGACGTCCAGATCCCCGCGCTGACGAAAGTCGATTCATCCAAGGTCGCCTCGGGCGACGGGATCGCGAACGTCAACACCGCGAAATTCAAATACGTCGACCAGGGCGAAAACGGCGTCTCCGGCAAAGAGGGGACTTCCACCCCTTGGTACGTTCAAGACGAAGGCAAGACCGCGGTTTACTTCTCCGCCTCCGGGAGGACGGCGCAAGACAAGAATTGCTCTGAATTCCGTTTCACCGTCCCTGAGGAATACAAAAAGGACTGCGTCTCTGTCACTTTTTCCTACAAATATGAAAACTGGGGAGAGGGGGCCGTTTCGGGCGGCTCGATGAGCGAGCCGAGCGCTTTCAAAGCGATGGTCCAGTTCAAAGACATCACTTCCGCGGAAATCGAGGGCGTGGATTCGAACAGTTACTCCGACTATAAAGGCTTAAATATCACCGGCGAGTTCGAGAACCACGCGAGTGAATGGCGGAGCATCACGCTTAAATACGCGGATGCCGCCGGAAAAAACGACCAGACCACCAATTTCACCGATTTCATCATTAAATTCGCTGATCTCCGCGGCTATGTGATGATCTCTGGGCTTTCTTATAAAACAGAGGAACCCGTTACCATTGATAAAACTGGCTCTTCGGACGTCACAATCGGGCGCAGCGCCAAACTCACCCTTTCTTCTGGCTCAGCCACATCCTGGTCTTCTAGCGATGATAGCGTCGCGACGGTTGACGACGATGGCAACGTGACCGCGAAGAAAATCGGATCCGCCGTCATTACTGCGATCGGCTCAACAAATAGCGACACTGTCACAATCAACGTCGTCGCACCGACTTCGATTGACGGCACGAGCCTTCCTTCTTCTTATACGGCGAGCGCCACTCATACTTACGACGTGCCCGTGGTCCATAGCGGAGCTAGTACCAGCGATCCCTACGACTTCATTCCGAATTCTTCGGTTACTTTGAAAGATTCTTCAGGGAACGCTACCGAAACAGAAGTTCCGACGATGAAACTTTCTCCTGGGGAAATTAGCGCTGCCGGCTCTGTCTATAGTGGTTTCTTCTTAAAATTCACCATTGAAACCGCCGGGGACTACTGCCTTTTCAGCAACAGCGGAAACAACCCAAAAGTTTGCTATGTTTACGCCGTTTCGGAAGATGGGACCGTTGGCGATGGAAAATCCGTATTTAAATATGATAACGGCAGCAAAGGCGTTGGTGCATATCTTTGCCAAACTGGCTCCGATTGCCATTACGAGCAAACGTTCGAAGTCGGCACCTATATTTTCAACATCGCTGCTTTTGGCACCCCAACAACGGATACCGATTTCGGCATCGTCAAAGTCACCGCGACTGACGAAACGGCCACTGTTGTCACCCCAATTGTGAGCGCTAGCGGCGATAGCGCCACCAAGACGATCAGCGATTCTTACTCTTTCTCCTACCTTCAAAATAGCGCCTATTACCTGGCGGATAAGGATTGCGGTGTTGGAACGATAGATGGAGTCCTTCACGCTTATTCTAAAGTCGATGATGACTACATCTATGGCGACGCCTTGCCAATCGATCCTTCTTATTTGGATGGGTGCTTTGGATGGGACGCCATTCTGACGGACGCGAATCTTAACTACATTTCCACCGATATCGATAAGCATATCGACTCCTTTGCGATCGATTTCAACGAGGATCTAAAGGATGAGACAAGCCCCATAATCTATTTCCTCACTGGGCTTAATATCGACAAGGGTTTGCTTGATTCCTTCAACGTCGAGTCGGATTACGTGAATAAGACCGTATCTTTCTCCGTGACTTTCAAAGGCGAGACGAACCCTGTTGCTCTCTCTATCGAAAGCATCAGCGAGCTTCCCGTCACGGTGAATAGCTACGACGTCCCCAATAAGGGCGAGGCCGGAGAAGATTCCGGCGTCATCGACGAATGGGGCGAATAAAGGAGGCAAGAACAATGAAAAAGCAAAATATTTTGATTCTCTCTCTTGCGGCCGTCGCGGGCATGGCGCTCACTGGCTGCAACTTGACTCCGTCCGATTCAAGTGGCGAGACGACTCCGGATGCCAGCATTATCGAAGACGAAGTTGAGACCGCGGACGAAGTTGGCACGAAGGTCACCCTCCGTAATGCCGTTACCCCGAGCGCGCAAGTCAATATGTCTAGCGCCTTCGGGTATCAGATCATCGGTAGGACCGCTTCGACCATGTCGGTACGCATTATTGCGGTGGTGGACGATTACAAGAACCTAGCTTCCGCCAGCGTTACCTCCAAAGTCGTCTCTGCCCGCACGAGCAAAGACGTCTCCGCGGACGATGAAAAGGTGATAAAAGCTGAGAAGACATTCAAGGTTTCCGAGGTCTATTCCTCTTTATCCGATTCCGCGAACATCTCTTGGAACGGCACCGTTGAAAGCACGTTCACCAAGAAGTACTACATTGTCTATACCTTAAAGAACGTCCCCGTCGCCAATTACTTTGACACGATCATCGTGAAGTTCTCCGCGACCTCCATGAGCGAAGACAGCAAGGAGTTCACCGTGAACGCCTATGGCGCTGCCGGATGGGACAGCAGGCTAACGGCTACTAAAATAAGCGACACGGACAGCGATTATTCCCTGACCGCTGCTTACGATAAGGGTGCTGATCTTAACATTCCTTCTGACTATTATTCGGTCACGGATTGCTATGCGACTAAAATTGGCATTATCACCACGATTGGGGCTAAGGCTTTTACGAATAACGTCAATAAGCTTACTTTGCCTAACTCCATCACCACGATTGAAGCCAATGCTTTCTATTATGCAAACGTCGCCGAGATGAACGTCCCCTCTAGCTTGGTTTCCATTGCTGCCGGTACTTTTAAGGGCTCCTGCAAAGTCACGAAGCTTATCTATGAAGTCCCGAATCTGGTCAACACGAATGATACGGGCATCTATGCGACGAACATCGTCGTTTCCAAAAACGTCCAATCCATCCCGAACAAGTTCTTCAATTCGAGCAACAAACCCGAATCGATCACCTTTGAGGGAACGGAAAGCAAATGGGATGCGATGAAAACGGAAGCCAACGCTTCCAGCGGATTCTATTATCTGGACGTCGTTTGCAGCGACACCACCTATAGCACCGTCACCTTCCATTATGGCGAAGGGAAACTCGGCACCGTCACTGGAGACGTTGAGATTTCAGCAAGAAACAACAGGACTATTGATAATCCTGGCAGCCCGGTTCTTTCTGGGCAAGAGTTCAAAGGCTGGTTTACCGATGAAGCGGGGACAAGCGCCTTCGACTTCAGCGATTTCATCACCGCGAATGTAGACCTCTACGCCGTCTATGGCGAGCCCGCGGCCGGCTATAGCTTCGCTAACCCCCTTGAGGTGACGCCTGGCTCTACGAATAGCTTCTCCGCTTCGCTTTATCCAGGCAAAGAATACGAGTACATCAAGCTCACGGTTCCTGAAACCGAAGATAGCGAAGGGGATTGGTACTACTTCTCCGTGGATGAGGATAACTCAAGCAAAGATAGTAGCACCTCCACCTGCACCTCAGGCATTGACGGCGATATAACCGTTTACGATTCAAGCCAAACCGCCATCACCGTGGACAAGGGATGGTCCATCAAAAACACCGGCGTGGCTCAATATCAGACCGCTTATGAGACTGGTGCCGTCCGCATTTTCGCTAAACCTGGCGAGACCTATTTCATCAAGGCTTCCATCACCCGTTCTTATTACAGCGGGATGGGCCAGTACAACTACGGGACGATCGCGATGAATTTCTTCACCTTTGCTAATGACTCCGCTCCGGAAGCCATCACGATGAGCAAAGGCGAGGCGGTCACCCCGAACATCGTTGATACGGATCAGCATCTCATCTACAAGTTCGTCGCCTCGACCAGCGAGTCCCTCGTTTTCTCTAAGGCGGACACGAACAGCGTCTACACGAGCATCACAATCGTGGATGCCTCCGCCCCTTCGACCGCGATCGTCAGCAAGAGCGGAACGGGCGCATCTAGCTTCGGACTCGACGTCCGGGCGGGGCACACCTATTACATCGAGCTTTCCCAAAACTACGTCTCTTCCGCGGATAAGCCGATCAGCCTGATGATTTCCGACGCCCCTCAGGGGTATACGAAAGCCAATCCTTTGGACTATTCCTTAGGCGATACAAAGACGGTCAGCCAGATCTACACCTCTGCTGACAACTACAAGTCCGGCGCTTACTATTCCTTCGCCGTGACGGAAACTGGGCTCTATGGCGTCACCACAAGCGTTGGTTCCACTTCTTATTATCAGAGCGTCATCATTTATGATTCGACGGGCTCGGCCATAACAGGCGGAACCCTGAAGAGCGCTTCTTCTGGCAAGGCTTTGACCGCGAGCGAGGTCACCCTTGAGGCTGGCTCTTACACCGCTTTCGTGGGCTATGACAACTCGTCAAATTACTCTTCCATTTCCTCATGGAAGGACTTCGATTTCCGCGTCTACAAGATCGCTGAAGGCGATTCGATCAACTTGCCCTCGCTCATCACCCCGACTTTAGACGCGGACACCACTTTAGCTGGCTCTACTAGCGGCAGATTCTATAAATTTACCGCTACCGCGGATAATTTCCTCATTATCGATGTCTCTAGCATCTCAAGCGGATCTACCGTGGTGCTTCTTGACACAACGGGCAAGAGCCTCAAGCCCGCTTCGAATGGCAGAATCGTTTACAAGACGACCTCAGGGGATTCCTACATCGTCAAGGTGAGCGGGGCGGACGCCAACGAGACCGTCAAGTTCTCGCGAGCTGACTCCGTCGAAACCGGCGAAAATGCGGAAACGGCCTATTCCTTGAATCTTGGCTCTGATGGGCTTGTCGACCTTACAAGTTACGCGAATGCATCGAGCGCAACTTCGATTTTCTTCAAATACACCGCGCCTTCAACTGCCACTTACAAACTCTTCTTCCAAGCCACCAAAGATGGCGCGCCGGCAAGCGGAAACGTCCCCGATAGCAAGATCGAAGGCGTCTATGATTCGACAACGAGCACAACGGCACTAACTTCAATCGTTAACGAAGACGATGACAAAGGCGCCCACGCCGAAACCTTGGGGGTTCGTTACAGCGGATACGCTGAATACGCCTTCACCGCAGGGACAACCTATTATCTCAAACTGAAGGTTCCTACCCTTGGCACGATGGCGGATACTCTTAAGTTCGGCGTGAAAGAAAAGACCGTCGGCAGCTCTTCGGATCTTCCTGATACCGGAGCAACCATCGACGCAAGTTCGACTTCCGTTAGCGTCGGCGGGAACGCGGAGGGCTATTGGAGCACCGTCAAATTTGACGTATCCAAGAAGTTCACCTTCACCCTTCCTGACGCGAATACCACGATTGTAATTTACAAAGCCACCGACGCGAAGACTCCGCTTCTTACCTTAAGCGGAACCGAGACGTCAGAAGAAACGATCTTCGCCGCAGGAGATTACCTCTTCTATTGCCAAATCACTGACGCAAGCGAGAAGACTTCCGTCAGCGTCTCCTTGGCTCAAACAGATCTCCCGGATTATGTCTTCGTGAATGCCGGCGGTAACGAAAGTGCCCCGAGCGAAGATAGCCCCTATAAATGGAGTTATGACGAAGCCGCTGATATGTGGACAAGCGGAAACAAAGGGGTTGGAAACACCTGCTCAAAGATGAGCTATACCTTCTATAGCGCGGGCACCCTTACCTTTAAGTATTACGCTAGTGGCGAAAAAAATTACGACTATTTGAAAGTTACCCATAACTCCACGGCCGTTGTCAACAATGCTGGCGGAGACCATACGAGCGTGACAAATTTCTCCGATGTCACTGATGCCGATTTCACAGAAGTTACCATCACGGTGGCTTCCGGCGATACGGTTGACATCGTCTACCGTAAAGATAGTTCTGGTAACAAAGGCCTTGATTCCGCTTACATCAAGAATCTTCTCTTCACGAAAGCCGCTTGATTTTATCTTCCTGAGCTAGCCCAAGTTCGGTCTTGGGCTAGCTCTTTGTCCGTTTTTAATACTAACGATATCTAATGTTTTAAGGAGGAATTCATGAAAAAGAATGCGCTACTTATCTTAGCGACATCCGCCTTGCTCGCTTTAGCGGGCTGCAATGGTTCACCCGATGAGTCTTCTTCGTCCGTTGCTTCTAGCCTAACGCCCGAATCGATTTCGTCTGATTTAACTCCAGCCTCTTCTGACGAGGCCTCTTCTCCCGATGTAACTATTGATCGAAACTCAGAATCCCAAGAAGAAGTATCCTCGGAGCAATCCTCGGAGGAGTCTTCTGAATCTTCTGATTCTTGGGGATCTTCGGAGTCTGCCGTAAAAGAGTACGACATCTCTGCGGAGAGCGACGAGGGGGCTAAGGTTACCCTGAAAATAGAGAAGGCCCCCGCGGGAAGCGAGGTCCATTTTTCGGTCTTTGTTTTGAATGGGTTCTCTTTAGAAGGAGTAAGCGCCAAAGCAGGCTCTACCGAGCTTGACATTGTTGTTGGCCTAGACGGGGATTATTCCTTCGTGATGCCTAAAAGAGGCGTCGCGATCAAAGTCACGACGTCTAGAAAATCCTATAAGCTCACCACAAGCGACCCCGGCGGTTTCTTGAAAAGCGTCGAGCAAAAGAAGGTGGGCTCTAGCTCTTATGGGGATTTGGACGTCGTCACCACAGAAAGCGAGCCGGATGAAGAAGGGGAGACCGTGACTTCCTTTTACAAAGTCGCGCAGTATGGCGCGGAGATTCTATTGACCTTTAATACCTCCGTGAATAACTACGATCTCGCGGGGATCACCGTGAACGGGGTCGCCACCGAACTAAAAGCCGGGACGGAGACCTATTCCTTCGTGATGGGTGCGGAAGATAGCAGCGTCTCTATCTCCTATTCCTATAAGAGCGTCGCCTTCGAGCTCGTCGGCTCGGAGCATATCGGCCTCTCTCTTTACGCGGATTCCTCCTGCAAAGAGGAGATCACGGATTCTTATATTCCTTACAAGACAGCTTATTTGAAAGCCACGCCTAGCAGTGAGGGATATGGAGCCAAGACAGTCACTTGCACCTATACCTCAACTAGTGGCACCCTCACGAAGAAAGACCTCACCTCCTTATATGATGGGGATACCGGCTTGTATTCCTTCACCTACCCGATGGCCTCGGGGGTTGTGAGCATTGCCCTCACGGAGTACGACCTGCGCGCCTACGAAAGCGCCTCCTTCGTCGGAAACTACCTCAATCTCGACCTCAGCTATGGGCCAACTAAGGATTACGACTCCTTCACGGAGAAATCCTCGATGAAGATCCTGGGGTCAGGGGATCTCGTGTATGCGCGGACCGAGTCAAGCGTCTATTCCTCTTTCTCGATCTCCTCTTACGAAGAGAAGGATGGGACGGGCCTCATCCAACTGCAGGATGGGGGCAGCTACGCGCTTCCTACGATCGCCTACTCAAGCCATCTATTGGTCTTCGACACCTATCTGAAGAGCGCCGTCTCCTCTTCTAGCGACCTTGTTGTGTCGCTTAAGAAAGAGAAGGAAAACGGCGATTATTCGCTCAAAGCCACCCAGTTCAAGATCGGCGAGGTCACCTATGCCTTGGCTTGCTTCTATGAGGGGGATGCCTCCCTTGAGAACATCCTCATCGAACGCGTCAAAGGCGACTACACGAAGAACACCATCCATTTCGGCGTGAGCGTAGAGATGCTTGAAGGGACTTCCGTGAATGAAGAGAAGGCGATCTTCCGCGTCAAAGAGGGCGACTCCACCCTCCTTAGCGTCGGCTATGTCGAGGAGGGGACGGCGAAAAGCCGCGTCGAACTTGGCGAGGAATACGGGACCTACACGGATAGCGAGGGCAAATCGCTTTATCTCAACGGCTCAGGCAGCGCGACTTACGCCGGGGCCTCCTACGGATATAGCCTCGATGAAGACGGCGTGGCCATCACACTCAATAGCAATGACGGGGTTATCACCGGGACAATCGATAAAGCCAGCATGTCCTTCATCGTCGATAAAAAAGAAGAAGCTTCGATGCCTTGGATGGGAAAAACCTATAAAGGAACCCCACAGTGGAACTCTTCTGACGATGATACCTCTAGTTCTTACGCCTACTCCGTCACGTTCTCTTCTGACGGATACACCCTTTCTTGGAAGGAGTTCTCATCTGCGAATTACGTGGCAAAGGACGTAGCTTACGAGGTCGAAAGTGGGAACGTGATTAAGACCAAATTCTACAACAGCGGCTATACCCTTGAAAAAAGCAACGGTACTTCCATCACCCTCACTTACAACGCCTCCGGGGACTATTTCACCGCCAAGGGTGGATTTACTGCGGCCTACTTCCAAAACACGAAGCTGAGCCTCGTCTCATAAAGAAAGGACACAAATGAAGAAAAGCATTCTCCTATTGCTTGCATCGACTTGCTTACTAGCAAGTTGCAACAGCCAGACCCCGCAAGAAGATTCCTCCTCAAGCGGAGAGACGCCCCCCTCTAGCGAAAGCGCCGATTCGGCGTCTATCGACGATGACGTCGATAACACCCCTCTAGAGGATCTAAGCGACATCAGCTCCGGCATCAGCGTCTCGATCTCGGGCTACCTCAACGACATCAGCATCGGGATGTCCCTCGCTGGGCATTCCACCTACCCGATCTCCTTCACCCTCACCAATAACCCCACCGGGAAAGTGGTAGTCAGAAGCGACAACGAGAACGTCCTCTCCGTCGAAGTGAGCGCCTCAGGCACGAGCTGGACCTTGCTTACCCATAAGCAAGGGAAGGCCCACCTCATCATCGAGGATGGGGACGGCATCGCTCACTTCCGCACCACGGTCACGGTGAAGAAGAAACTGAGCGCGGAAGAAGTGACCGCCTCGCTCTTTGAAGAGGAATTCTTCTACACGGTGCCGGGATTCGAAAGCGCGACCGGCGACCTCGTCATGTGGTTCGTCGAAGGTAACACCGGCTATATCTCCGGGACGGAATCAGGAGGAGTCACTCTCTACAGCCAATCCTTCACCTACGAATGGAACCAGGAATACACCTCGATCGCCGAAGAAGCCGACCATTGGTACATCTACAAGGTCAGCAACTGGACGATCAGCGACTTCGTCTTCGATTACTTCGCCGTGTGGAACACCGGCGATCGCCTCCATGCCCATACGCGCAACGGCCTCTTGGGCATCTTGGAGCCTTCTAGCGAGATCTGATGAAAGGAAACAAACAAATGAAAACAGCAATCAAAAAGACCTTATTGATCCTATCTAGCGCCTTGCTTTTGGCGGGATGCAACCCCTCTGGGGACGACTCTTCCAGCAAGGATGACACCCAAACGAGCCTCATCCCTTCTAGCGACGGGGACGTCACTAGCGAGAAAGGGAATTCCTCTAGCGACGGCGATAAGGGGGATAGCTCTTCTAGCGAGCAGAAAGTCACCAAGTACGCGATCGTCGACCGCACGGGGGATGGCATCTCGATCTCGCTTAGCGCGACCAGCGCCCCCAAAGGAGAGACCATCACTATCACCGTCGCTCTTGAAGAGAACTACGTCTTGAACGCCCTTTACGCTAATGGCAAGGAATGCACCAAGGTAAACGATGCCACCTACACCTTCGTCATGGGCGATAACGCGGTGGCAATCACCGCCTCGCTTAGCGTCACTGGGGACGTCGTCACAAGCGGCGACGTCGCCATTTCTTTGGCCAAGCAAAGCGATGGCACCTACAAAGGCAGCTTCACCGCGAATAGCGACACCAAATTCCTCATCCTCGCAGGAGGCAAGGAATACGGCTATGGCTCGGTCGACTTCGACCGCTCCTACGCCTATATCTCTAGCGTCTACGAAAGCGGGTCGAAAGCGACCACCAAAATCAGCGTCGGGGGGAACGCGACCTATGAGATCGCTTTCGATGCCGACGCGGAAAAGCCGATTTCCATCTACCGCACGGGCATCTTGAAGGCCCTAGAGAGCGAGACGGAGATCTCGCAGTATTTCTGCGGCTGGTTCGCGGGGAGAGAGGTGCTTGACGGCGGTGCCTATAACGTCAAGAGCGTCAACCACGTCACCTACAGCAGCTCTAGAAGCAAGGTCAATTACACCTGGGATCTTTATCAGGATGGCTCCTTCGCGACCGCCGAAGACAAACTCACCGGCAAGAAGAGCTATGTCTATAAAGCCATCAAAGACGGGGTCTACACCGTCGTTGACACCTATGTCGAATCCTGGACGGACACCGCTGGCTACGTCGACAGGACCAAAACCCAGGACACCGTGGCCTACTCTGGCAAATACGCGATCGTGGACGAAGTCGATAACTCCCATTATCAGAAGACCTCCTTCATGGCCAATGCCGACATGGCGATGCCTAGCCATGAGCTCCACTCGATCAACGCCGAGATTCAATATGGCTACTACATCGGCTACACCGTCGAAGACGAACTCAAAGCCTGCGACAGGAAGTTCACGGGAGTCAAAAACGCGGACAATAGCTTCACGACCACGGTCCACAGTTGGAAGAACTACGAGGACAGCGACGCCATCCAGACCCGCTACGAGTACGACATCACCATCAACATCAACGCGGATGGCACCCTTAGCAGCGTCTCTTATCTCGAAAACTACTACACCAAGGACAACTGGACCTTCAATAACCTCGACACCACCAATGGCGGCAGCGCAATCGCGGGCAAAGACCCCGAGGTTAAAAACAGCAGCAGCGTGAGCTACGGCTATGGCGCGGCGAAAGCGGAGAGCATCTCTTTCGATGCCACCCCTTACTTCATCTCCAGCATCGACAAAGTGACCATCAAATCCAATAGCGACAAGAGCAAGAAAGAGGGCCACGTCAAATTCAAGGAGATCCTCGACGAAGATCGCAGGGATCCCTACACCAAGACCGTGAGCGAGGACTCCGCTTCCGGCTACACCTCGACCATTTCGCTTGAATACACCCCCTCGACCGCTTTAGACGCCTGGGAATACGGAATCGTCTCCGCGGATGATAGCTCCATCATCGGCAAGAGCGAATTCCGTCCCCGCGAATGGATTGGCTATGGCGTCGGCACGACCGAAGTCACCATCGGCAACCACGCGACCAACAATGTCACCAAGAAAGCGAGCGTCACCATCGATGACGCCCCCGTCCCGAATGGCTACTACGTCTGGGCTTACGGCAACGAGAGCGATGAGGACGTTCCTTCTTCTTCTAGCGTCTGCATCAAAGCCGGCCGGATCATGAACGTCTATCTTTGGGCAAGCCCCGCCGACTGCCTCGCTAAGCCCGTCGTCACTTGCTCTAACGACGACATCAAGCTCACCGTCAGCGAGAACACGGTGAAGCCCACGAAGTCGACGATCTCCACCTACCAAGCCTACATCCTGACGATCGACGCGAGCAAGATCGCGACCGACACGAAGCTAAGCGAGACCATCACGGTCGTCGATTCGCGCGATGACTCGGGCAAAAAATCCACGATTAAGCTCGAAGTCAAACCGGGCACGGCTTCCTTATTGCCTACTTCCATCGAAGGCACGACCTGGACGGCCCACGATTACGATTCCGTCGATAACGTTGGTGCCACCGACCCCCGTCACATGGAGGGCTCCTTCGTCCCCGCCAAAATCACCTTCACCGCGGACTATGGCAAGGAAATCAACGGGACCGTCTACAAGAAGGGCAAAGTCACCGTCACAAGCTCGAGCACCGATTACGATTTCTATTACAACTACAGCGTCGGCGACAGCGGAGGCATGGTCCTCAGCATCGTCTCCGATAGCTACACCCTCGACATCGGCGCGAGCCTTCTTGAAGACTATGGCCTCATCGGCATCTACGTCTACGAAAGCTCTTGGACCGGCACGGATGAGAGCGATAGCAACTACATCATCGGCTACCCCGAGGAAGAAGATGAAGCGGTTGAGTATCAGTGGTTCACTCTCGACGCCTGATCCTTATCCTCCAAACTCAAAAGGCCAGGAGCGATCCTGGCCTTTTGCTATGGCTTAGCAGGGAAACGCGCTTCGCTTCCTATTCCAAATCCTCAAGGAAGAGGTCTAGCGCGGGCAAAATGGTGTTCCCGAAATGGTAGAACTCGTAGGTGAGGGAGCCTCCGGTGGTCTCCAAGGTGAAGGATACCATCTGCTCGTCCTTGCTATCGAGATTCTTCCAGCCAATGTAGAGGTTCTCGGTGATGACGGGAGCGACGGTGTCGGTTAAGAAGAACATCGCGACGAAGTCCTCGATGAGGCTGTTGTCGTCGGTGAGGAAGGCTTTGTCTAAGCCCTCGACCTCCGTTTCCTCGAATAGCTCCGTTTCGTCCCACATCTCCAGAAGGCTTGGGTAGCTATAGACGGAAGGGATGTCGGGGGATTCGTTGTAATAGTTCGTGAGGTTCACGGAGAAGGAGCCGCCGCTATAGGAGATGAGGTAGCTGCCGTTCAAGGTGTGGTATGCGCCGCTTGTGTCCTTGATCTTCTTGTTGCGGATGCCGATGAGGCCGGTGCTATAGAGGATGGTGGAACTTGTAGTGGCGAGCCTAGCGGCGTAGTCGCTGTCCCATTCGACGAAGTAGTAGTTCTCGTTGAAATACTCGGTGCCGACGATTTTGTCCTCATCCTCCTCATCGGTGTAATAGTGGGTGTAGTTGTTGCTCTTCATGAGGGAGCGCACCTTGGCGAAATCCTCGTCGATCACGAAGTAGGATTTGCTCTCGCGGTAGTTCTCGATCTTCGAGCTGAAGGTGGTGAGGAGATTGCTGACGCTTGCCTTGACGCTCACTAAGGCCCCGGAAGAGGAGTCGCTCACCTTGAGGTCGAGGGTAAGCGAGCGATCGCCATTCACGCTGCCGGTGAAAGAGACGATGCTCGCGTAATAAGAAGACCCTAGGCCGAGCAAGTCAAGCAGGGCCAGGCGGTTCTTTTTGCCGGTGATGGAGACTTTGCTCGTCCCATCGTCTTTTATCGCCTCGATGCTAGCTTCGTCTAGATCGGCGAAGCTATAGAAGAAATAGTCGTTCCAAAGGGTCTTGTAGTTGTCCCCGCTTTCGTCTTGGAGGAGCTCTCCCCCGATGAGTTTGCCTCCGTTTTCGTGGACGCGGTAGACCCCATCCTTGCAGCGGATGTAGCCATAGGGGGTGGTGAAGTTAGCGTCGTAATAATAGAAATCCTCGCCGTAATAGACGCTTGCCGTGTTTTTGGCGCTCGAGGCGCTGGAGGAGACCTCTTCTTTCAAGGTGTAGTTATGGGCTTTGGCGAGGGTTTTCAGAAAGCTTTTCACGGAGCTTGCATAGGAAGGGTCTAGGCTCGTAGCGTCTTGGTCTATATCGGAAGAAGAGGCTGCGGAAGAGCTTTCGCTCCCTTGGACGGAACAGCCAAGTAGAAGCGTGGATAGAAGCAAAGGGAAAAGAAAGGAATGCGGTTTTTTCATACGTGCTTAATCATGGGGCCAAAGAGAAAATTTGCAAAGGTTTTCGAAGGGCTCATCGGGCTGTTTTCAAGGAAAGCTCGCGGAAGCGCTTGGGGGTGGTGCCTGTCTCCTGGCGGAAGAAATAGACGAAATAGGCCGAGGTGGAGAAACCGCATAGGGAAGCGATCTGGCCGATGGAGAAATCGGTCGTGGACAGAAGGTATTTCGCCGACTCAAGCCTTCGCTTGGAAAGATACTCCTTCGGGGTGATGCCCGTTTCCTTTTTGAAGCGCTTCTCCAAAGAGGAGCGCGACATCCCATACCGCTTCGCTAAGCCATTCATCTCGATATCCTCGTGATAAGAAGAATTTAGATAGCTTTGGATCTCGAAGACGAAGGAGGAGTGGAGCTTGTCTTTGTCGTCTTCGATCTGATAGCCCATCTCCTTGAGCTTGTTGATGAGCAGCAAATAGAAGGTCAGCACGTCCAAATAAGAGAGGAAAGGGTCCTCGGGATATTGGACGAAGCTGTCGTAAGCCCCTTTCAGGTGGCTTAGCAGAACCCTCATCAAAGAGGACTCTAACTTGATTTTAAGGAAAGCATTGGAGTCGAGACGGATCGCGTCGGTCGTCTTCAAGGCGTAGTATTTGAAGATCGCCTCTTTGCTCAGCTTCTTCTCCGTGTGGGTGGCGTTCGAGGGGATGACGTAGATGCATTCTTCCTCGACGGGGAAGGAGCTCGCCACCCCGACGATCATCCCCGAGCCGCTTCTGGGGACGATGATCTCGAAATTCTGATGGGTATGGAAAATGGAGGGCTCATCATCAAGCTCGGTGTAACTGAAGGAAAGGATGGGGTTCTTCCTCCTCTGAAAGCTGATGTCGTGGAAATCCGCTTTGTTGAACATACTAAATATTGATATCCATATGTTAAATTCTTATATTTCTAAGTCAAGGCATTTACTAACATATCCTTAGTTTCGGGAATACGACACACACAACATTCAAGGGGGTAATCTATGAACCGAAAAACATTATTGCTGAGCGCGTCCGCTTTTTTGCTCGCGCTTCCTCTCGTCGCCTTACCGACTTCGGGATCTGCGGAGAGCGTTATCAATGTGAAGGCTGAGGCATCCGCAAATACTTTAAGTATCTTTGGAAGCCTATATTCTTCCTCCAACGTATCTTACGGTGGTTCCAGCGGGATGTGCTATAGACTTTTGGTTACTTTGGCTAAGACGGTTTACGAAAAAACATATACGGGGATTGTTTATGATACCGCGGGGAACTCATACGATATTACTTTTTTAAATCGCGGTAGCGACACTTCGTTAGGTCCGACTTATCATAAGCTTGATTTGCAATTCCCAACGACGTTTCTTAACAAGGTCATTATCAAGAAGGATACCGTTTTTACTCAAAGCGACGATTCCACCAAAACATTCTCGTTTGATAAGGACTATAAGTTGACATTTGTTAAAGACGGGCAGCCTGTCACTATTACTGATTACCCTGAGATCAAAACCATCACAGCGTTTGACGGCACCGGAAAGACCATAAATAACGAAACGGCCGATAAAGCCGCCAACACATCAACCGGGAAAAAATATCGTATCTACGTGACCCAATCGGTTACCTCATACGGCGAAGTTTATAGCGGGAACGTCTATGACGCTTCCGATAAAGAATACGCGGTGACTCTCAAGAACGAGGGAAGCAGCACTCTGGACGGGACGGGCCGCCACAAACTCGACGTGCAATTCAGCGAATGGACGAACCATTTCATCATCAAGAAGAACACCCGTTTCGCCAAGAGCGGTGATGCTACGACTTTCCTAACATTCGATGATGACTATTTCGTCACCTTCGAGGGGGAACAAACGATTCCTGCCCTTGCCACGGAAACCGCAGTCGTTGCGGAAGCCGATAAATTCGTGACGGATTACATGCACTCCACCGATATCGAGAAAACCGATGAGGGCACTGGTGCCTGCAAAGGCGATGATGGCTATTACAACAAGGCAAAAACCGCCTACGGCTCGCTTTCTAACGCAGCCAAGATCCTTTTCCAAAACGATTCTAGCTACGCCGATATGAAAGCCCGTTATGATGCATGGGCGACTGCAAATGGGGATAGTGGGACCAAGTCCGGTCTTCGTGCCGTCTTAGGCGGTGGTGATACCAATTACGTTATCCCCGCGGTTGCTGCTCTTGCTTTAGGGGTAGGGGCTAGTGCCGCGATCTTGCTCTTTGCAAAACGCAAGAAAGAGGAGAAGTGATTTCTTCTTGATTTCTAGGGGCCCTCGGAGGAAATTCGGGGGCTTTTTATGGTGGGAGTGGTTTAGAATATCCCAGGCTTAGGGAGGCGTTTCCATGGAGAGAATGAATTTCAAAAGCATCGTCGCGAGTTCTTTGGCTTCTGGGCTTGAGTGCTTAGAGGAAAATAACAAAAGGGAAAGGCATCTGTTTGAATCCCCTTTCTGCGTGGTTGAAAAAGGCGGCTACATCCTCGTTGATTTCGGGATGGAGCTTTGCGGGAGGCTGCATGTTCGCTTCGCTAGGAATGCCCCCGGGAAGATCCGCATCAGGACCGGAGAATCCGTTTATGAGACCTGCGCGGACATCGGGGAAAAGAACGCGACCAACGACCACGCGATCCGCGACGCCGTCTACCCTTTCTCCCAGCTTAGCGATTTCTCGACGACCGAGACGGGCTTCCGTTTCGCCCGCATCGATTTAGTGGAAGGAGAAGCGGTGCGGATCGTCTCGATCTTTGCGGAGCTCACGCCTAATGGCCTCACGCGCATTGGGAGTTTCCATTGTGACGATAAACGGATCAACGACATCTACGAAACCGCGGCGAGGACAATCGCTTTATGCGTCCGGCCCGACGAGATTTGGGATGGCATCAAGCGCGACCGGGCCGTTTGGATCGGCGATCTTTATCCTGAGCTTCTGGGCGCCTTTTCTTTGTATGGGGACGCCCCGCAGCTGAAGCACGTTTTAGACATGATCGACAGCTTCGAGGATTGCTGGGTGAACCATATCCCTTCTTATTCGGCCTGGTGGCTCCTTTGCCTTTGCAAATATTGCGAGTTAACGGGGGACACGGGCTATTTCTCCGCAAAACTGCCTTATGTCTCCAAAATCATAGGCGCCTTTGATGAAATCGTGATGGAGGACGGTAACTTGGATTTCCCCCGTTCCTCGCTTAACTACTTCGAAGGGAACGAGTACTTCATCGATTGGCCTTCCAATGGGAGCAAGGATAGCGAGGAGGGCTGGCGCTACCTTGTGACTTACGCCATGGAAAAGGTCTGCGAAGCCCTTGAAGGAGTTGGCAAATCCACCAAAGAGCCTTCTTCTATTCTTGCTCGTCTTGATAAACACGTCTACGCCCCTTCGAAGTACAAACAAGTCAACGCCCTCGGCATTTTGGCGAACCGTCTCGATCCTAAAATCGCTTTAAGGAACATTGAAGAAGGCGGGAGCGAGGGCATGACGACCTTCATGAGCTTCGCTATCATCGAGGCCTTAGAGAAGATGGACCAGGGAGAGCTCGCCTTGGATATCCTAAAGGAATACTACGGAGCGATGCTAGATCTAGGGGCGACCAGCTTCTGGGAGGACTTCGATATGGCTTGGCTTAAGGATGATCCTTTGCCAATCACTTCTCTCCCTAGCAAAGAAAGGAAGAACATCCATGCGGATTACGGTAAATATTGCTATCTTGGCCTCCGCCACAGCCTCTGCCATGGCTGGTCGAGCGGGTTCTTGACGTTCTTCTATGACTATGTCCTTGGAATCGAAATGGTTGAGCCAGGATATAAGAGCATCCGTCTCTCCCCCCATCTCTGCGACTTGAAAGAAGCGGAAGGGATTCTTCCTACCGTTTACGGGCCGATTCGCGTTTCCCATAAGCTCGTGGACGGGAAAATCGAATCTTCGATATCCGTTCCTAACGGGGTTACGATCCTCAAATAAGGATACATGCCTCCTCTCTTTTCCTAGCGAAGGATGACTTTGATTCCCTTTGGGGCGTCTATTTTCGTCTCCGTCCCTTCTTCTACGTTGGTTTTCACTTTTCCATATGGAGTAGGGAAACTCGCCGATATCGCTTTTAGCCCGCCTAGATCCGGGTGCAGAGACAAAACCTTGCATCCTGGCTCTTCAATTTTTATCCCCAAAATGCATTCATAGAGGAAGGGGATGGGACCCACGGACCAGCCGTGGCAAAGCGAATTGCGGTAGCCGAGGTAGCAATGGTCCCCGAAATCCCCGTGGATGTCTTTTAGGCCTTTTGGAGTGGGCTCATCGATTGAGCCGCTCCCGTTCATCATCGCCATGTCGAAATTCTCCCAGAAGGTCGTAGCGCCTTTAGAGAGCATCGCCCCATAGAACTCACGGCAGATCGAAAGAGCCTCCTTCGCGGAGATAAGCTCCGAGATGGCTTTGAAGATCGCGTAACTATAATGGATGGAAACCCCGTTTGCGTCGCCTTCTAACAGTTTCTTCTTCGCCTCTTCTTTGCCAATCATTCCTGCGAGGTAGCCTAGGGCGACCACCGGCTTCAGTTTAAGGCCTTTCGATGGGCTTTTGCGGAGTTTCTCTTCCAAATCCTTTGCTAAAGCGTCCTCTTTTAGGCTAAGCCATTTCCGAAGCTTCTTGTAGCTCTCTAGGCTTAAAAGGAAGAGGAAACGGTTCCCTTCCTCGCACTCATCATCGTGGCCCGCGGAAGGCCAATCGAAGAAAAAGCCCTTCCTTGCTTTGGCTTTGCCTAGAGAATAGTCGATTTCCCCATCTTCCTTCACGCAGGGGCCCAATTGAGCTATGACCCCTTCTAGATAATCCATGTGGGAAAGGGCCAAAGAGGGGTCCCCCGTATGGAGATAATGCTCATAAAGAATTTGGATCAAGGAGAAGGAGTAGGTGGGGATGTTGCCAAACCAGCAAGGCAAGGGGTTCTTCTCTATGGACAGGTCGACGGCCCTTTTGATGTAGTCGTTTTTAGGATAGAGCCAGCCCATGGCCTCGACCTCTTGCTGCATGTCTCCTATCCACACGAGGCGGTCGCGCTTGATGCCCTCTAGCAGCTCTTCCTGCAGGTTCAGGTAGATGGTCCTTTCGGCTGCTTCATAGATACGATTCGTCAAAGGGTCGTTGGAGACAAACTTGCCTTCGCTTTTTAGTTTCGTGTGGACGTAGGAGGCGTAGATGTTCTCGATGCGGTATTCCCCTTCGTCTAGGAAGTCGAGGCGGATGAAACGGAAGCCCGTCTTCCCGAACTCGAAATCGGAAAGGTGGTTGAGGGTGAGGGCTATATCGCGGAGCGAATGGTCGTTGGTCGCGTTCTTCTCGCCTAACTCGGCGTTAGCCTCCCCAAAGGACTCCCCGAAGCGAAGCCGGATCTTTTGATGGTAATTTGGGGAGAACTTATGAGAGAGGATGCGCACCCCTCCTTGAATCTCCTTGCCAAAATCAAGGACGATGGAGCAAGGGCCGTAAAAAACGGCCACGTTCGGCTCAACGGTGAAAATCACGCTTCCCTTGTTGCTAAGCAAGCAATCCGCATTCTCGATACGCCCTTGTTTGGCCAATAGACGAGTTGGCAACAGATATTCTTTGACTAATTCGCTTCTCATGCTTCGCTCACCTCGTAGACGATCCGGTAATAGCCATCTTCCAGATTGGGCATTTCCCTCTCTTCCAATTGGACCACAGATCGGTCTAGCTGAACAGGGCCTAGGAGGATTTTGGAGAGGGTCTTGCCCTCTAGATTTTCGACCCGGATCTCGATTCGGTAGATCTTGTTGTCGGGGCATCCGCACAAAAGAGGCTGGAGAGTATGGCCTTCCCCCCAGAGGATGTCGGTTGAGGAGTCAAAGCAAACGGCGTCTTGGAAGGTTTCCCTCAAGGCGTAGAAAGAAAGCTTGGGATAGCCTTGGTAATCGAAAGGGGGCTTGAGGTAAGAGCCTTCGTTGGCCCCACTAGAGAGGGCACACCAAAGCAATCCGTCCACCCCGTCCCCGAGCATTTTTTTAGAAGCGCTTTTGGCACCGAGGGCCTGATAGGCCTGGGAGAGGAGGAAGTCGTGGTTGAAATCGTAGCCCAGGGCTTTCTCATCCCCGTATTCGTAGGAATCCGAGTTGAAGAACTCTCTTGCTTTCGGGGCATTCGGATTCGCCCTGCCAATGAGGGCGAATTCGCTCACGAGGAAGGAGGTCTTCTCGCTTTTTAGCAAATCAAGGTAGCCAGACCAGTCCTGCTTGCGGAGCTTATCCCAGCCTAGTCCATAGCCAAGCAGCCAATTGTAGGCGTGGCTGGAGCGCACGATGGAGGGGTCGTTCCAAGAAGGGTCGGCTTGGACTGGCCCCCCGAAATGGTCTTTCCTCCCATCGTCTTGATAATAGAAGCAGCCAAGATCGTAGGAGTCTGCGGCGTAATATAAGTGGGAGACCGGGGAGAGCAATCTCGTGGGGTCGACTTCTTTTAGCGAGGAGAAGGCGCGATAGGACGCATCGATGTCTTGCTGGTAGAGGCCTTGCTCGTTGAGCCCTTCGTAAAGGAGAATGGAGGGGTGGTTGATCACGTCCTTAATCTGATGAATGTAACCTTCCTTTTGCCTCCAGTTAGGATCCCACATGCAGGTGGCCAAGGAATCGATGAAGCGCGTGGTCCAAATGACGTTCAAGCCAACGGAATCGAAGATACGCGCGTATCTTTCTTCGGCGTTCCCATAGCCAAGCACGTGCATGCGCACGGTGTTGCAGTTCATCGCCTTGGCTTTCAAAGCCTCTTTTAGGATTGTTTCGTCTGTGGGGCAAATGTGCTGCAAAGGCAGTTCCTCGATTGGCCAAGGATATTGCATGAGCAGAGCCCCTTTCAGCACGTAAGGGGCTCCGTTTAGACGCAATTCCCCGTTTTTTTGCTCGATGGTCCGGAAACCATAACTCAGGCAAAAGGAGTCGATTTTGCGACCTTTTTGAATGAGATTGATCGTTATTTCATGCAGATTCGGCTCTTCTGGACTCCACACGCTGGTGTCGAAGTCCACCTCATACTCGAGGTGCGTATCCCCTTTATTCAAAGCGAATTCCTCCCTTGAGCGGAAGGCGTCATCGCAATAGGCCTCGATGGCTATGTCTTTTCTCGAATCGCTAAAAACGTCAAGGCAGACCTTCGCGCGGCTATCCTTAATGGTTTGGATTTTCACGAAGCTTAGATAGGCCTCTTTGCTCCGCTCCTCTAGATAGGCTTCGCCGGAGAACCAGCCGTAATAAGGATCCTTGCCTCGGTGCCAGGTGCAGAAATTCTCGCTGCACCGTGGCTCAATGACTAGTTCCAGCTTGTTTTTCCCTTCTTGCACGTAAGGGGTGAGTTCAAGGTCCCTAGAAAGGAAGTCCGGGCAAGGGAATTCCTTACCGTTAAAAAGGACTTTGCCGCAGGGGTCAAGGCAAGAGAGATGAAGGAAGAGAGAACGCTCGCTTTTCCGATATTCGAAGGTCTTCTTCAGGCGCAAAGTCTCGTATGCGTGCTTCTCTCCCCCGATTCCAAATGGGAGGTCGGCTTTCCCTAGGTAACGTTCCTGCTTCTTTTTGGCTTTCTCGAAGGGGTCGATCTCTTGGCCTTCCTCGTTATAGACTCCTCGTAGCTCAACCTCCATATCTCCCATGGGGTAGAAGCCGGAGCTTCCCATCAAAACGTTAGGAAGGCCAGAACAGGGGAAGCTCGCTTTTTTGCCTTGGGTTGAGATTTCCACTCCCTTCGAGGAGAAGGAAAGACGAAGATCAAAATCTTTTCCAAAGGGGAAGGAAGCGATCTCGTGGTTCGAATAATGGTAGATGTCTTTTTCAAGAAGCCTCGCATCAAGCGAGCCGTCGCTATAGAACTGTAGGCGGATGATTTCCTGGGTGCCTCTTCGGAATTCCAAAACCTTCCCCATCGTGGTGACCGTCTTTTTGCCACGCAGAGGCGTGAAGAAATCCTCGCTGATGCGCAGCTTGAGATCGATCCTTGAAATCAAGGAGGGGAGATCAAGAAGGAAGCCGGAAGAAGGGTAGATTCCTTGCCCGATGAGGCGGATTCTTTTTCCGCTTACCTTGCAGCGAGAAGTGAAAAGATGGAGATGCTCATACTCTCCTTCGACTTT
Organism: Lachnospiraceae bacterium; assembly: GCA_963658395.1. GTDB lineage: Bacteria > Bacillota_I > Bacilli_A > RFN20 > CAG-826 > Alloenteromonas. The sequence continues at coordinate 22,124 of CAVKPZ010000003.1, forward strand.
GGAATAGGCCTCTAGCCCCTGAAGGTAGGTCCTGGATCGGAATTCGTTTCTCTCTGGCTTTATTTTGCCTTTCCATTCGGAGAGATCCTCGTCTTTAACGACCTCTTGGTCTAGCTTCGCGTCTACGAAGGAAGAGTAATCTTTGGCGAAGACCTTCAGATAATCGATCTGCTCCTTTAAAGATAGGGCGCTTTCGGGGCCATTGAAATCCCCGGCCCCTTGATGGGCTTTCCGATAAGAGATGAGTTCGTAGTAACGGTGCTTATTTTTCATTGCTGATGAGGGCCATTTCGCCGGGCCTTAGCCAGCAGGATCCCTTTTTGTAGTCGGAGGTATCGGAGAAAGAGAAAATCGCGGCATCCGCTTTCTCCTGGTTCAGGTTCATCGCGAAGTAGTAACGCTTCCCTTTCTCGTCCTCGAAGACGGAGAGAAGGAGGGGGGAAGAGTGATCGCTAGAGAAAGAGAGGATCGTCCCGTCTGAGGAGAATTCCTCGATAAGGTGCCCTGGAAAGTTCACTTGGTAAGAGGCTCGATAGATGAGGCTTTCGTATTGGGAGAACTTCCTCTTGAACCAGAGCTGGGCCAAAGAGAGCTCCTCGTAGGTCAGGCTTGTTTTGCCGTTTAGCATCACCGGGAAAGCCCCGTCCGAGCCACTAAAGAGAGCGCTGAGACCAAATCCGCTATCGGCGAACTTATACCAGCTCACCCCGGAGAAGCCGGAGAGGAAAGCGATTGACAAGACGTAGCGGAAGTCCTCGTAACGAGGATGGGCCATCTGGAAATGGCCGATGCAGCACCCGGCAAGCCAAGGACGAAGATGAGAAAGCTCAGAGGTTTTCTTCATGATGGAAATCGTCTTGAAGAACTCCTCGATCCCTCTTTCTCTTCCATATTCCCAGAGAGGGCCGTAATGGTCCATCCCCCATAGCTTGAGCCCGGAATCCTTTAGCAACTTGGCTAAAACCTCAGGGTATTCTTCCATGGGGAAGGAATAGATGTCTTTCTGGCTCTTTTGGTTGAAGTAGGGGAAGAAATTCACGAAGTTCGCTAGATGGGGCGCTTTCTCCTCGATGATGCGGTTAGCTTGGATGATGAAGGGGAAATCCTTTTCATAAGGCTCGTCGCCAAGAAAATAGCCAAGAACGTTAGGATGCTTCTTTAGAAGGGACAGGCTCTTGTCTAAATCGCATCGGAAAATCGCCTCGCCCTTCTCTTCGAGGGCTTTGTAGGAAACCCTCTCATCATAGAGCAAAACGGGGAGATCGCTCTCCTCCGCTTTGCTTAGATATCGCTCGAAGCGAGCCAAGGGGTGCTTGGCTGGGTTGAAGGTGTAGGTTGGCAGGAGGTTGATCCCCGCCTCTTTCGATAGGTGGATGAGGTTTTGCTCATACTCCACGGGGGAGAAGGCAAAGTAGGTCAGGATGAATTTGTCGCGATTTTCCATGGGAACTCGCCTTTCTCCCCCTTTGGGGTTTTCAGTCGACGATGATGGTGATGACGAGCTCGGCTTTGTTCCCGTAGGAGTCCTTGGCAATGAAGGTGCAGGTATGCTCGCCCTTTTTTAGCCTCCCGCGGGAATCGACGGCCCCTTCGCTAAAGACGCGGTCGACGAGGACGTCCATCCCAAAGGCGTCGGTGGCGCTTACTAAGAACAAAGGAGCGCTGTCCCCTTCCTTCTTGTAGAGCGTCTTCTCGCCTTCGTAAAGGATACTAGGCGCCTCATCGGTCGTCTTGTCTTTCGAAGAGCCAACGAGAGTCTTGCTGATCGAGGCACTATCGGGGGTGAAGGCGATGTCGTAATCATACTCCGAGGAGATGGAAGAGGGGCCGCTTGAGCTCCATTTCGCGCCTTCGTCTCGAGTGAAGGGGGTCTCTTTCTTCAAGATGAACTCCTCCTCTTCCGAAGCGACGTAGATGCCGCAGCGGAACAAGGTGGTGTCGACGACTTCCTCGACCTCGAAGACGATGATCTGCGCCTTGATCTCTTCCCCACTCTTTGAATAGACCTTGCCGTAATAGGGGGTGTTGTTCTGCAGAGAGTGGATGCCGCTTAGGCAGGAGTAGTCGAAGCTCACGAGGTTGTTGTAGTCCCCGCTCTTCAGGGAAGTCGCCCAGCGCGAGTTCCCCAAGGTGAAGGTCGAGCCTGCGCTCTCACTCACTTCCCCTAGGAGGTAGTTCCCATCCTCTTGCTTAGTGCATTCATAGTCCTTATCAATCTCGATGACGGGGAGCTTGGCGTTAGAAGAAGCAAGGAGGTTCTTCTTGCGGATCAGGAATTTGTCTAGGCCACCGCTCGCCGTTAAAGAGAGGCTGAAATAGGTCTTGCCGTCCTTGATCTCGGTTTTCGTGAGGGTCAATGTTCCTCTCCCAAAATAGGAGGGCACGTTGTCCCCGCTCGTATAGCAAAGCGGGACATCGAAGCTCGCCGTGTCGAAATCGATGGAAGAGGCGATGAGCCCATCCTCCAAAGAGACCGAAACCGGGCCGGAATAGACTTGGACGCTCGTCTTGCTCCCTTCTCCTTCGCTCACGAGGTATTGCTTGGCCATCGTGAATTTGAAGTTGGGGTTGTCGCTGGCGGCGAATAAGGTCGTCGTCTTGATGATGAAGGGACTCTTCCAGACGGAGAGCTTCAGATCGACGATCCTCTTGCTGGTGGTCTCGTCGATCCCTTTGGCTTCCAAAGTGACCTCGTAAGACTCGTCGTAGATGTCGTAGACGAGCCCGGTGTAGGTTTTCCCTTCTTGGACGATCGAATCCTCAACCAAGAGGCGGTAGCGCTTCTCTTCCTCGCTGCACTCTAAGGCGCTTGAGGTGTCGATTTCCATCGTCGCGGCCATATTGACTTCGTCGACTTCTTCTATTGTCGCAGGCTGCCAGTTCTTCACGTGGGTGATGCAGTAGTTCATCTCAAAAGAGAAGCAATCGGCCTCGTCGGCAACGTTTTTGAAGACGGTGTCGCTGCTGAGGTAGACCTTTGGGATGAAGACGCTCGCCATCTGGAGGTCGACGATGCGGTACTTGTTTGTCGTCTCGCCATCGGTTACGTCCTCGCTTCCCCTGTCGAAGAAGGTGATCGTGTACTTGATGCCGTATTCGTCGTAGACGGCGCCGCTATAGGTGGCGTTATAGGCGGTGGTCCCTAACTTCAGGTGGAGGCGGTAGAACATGCCGCTGCTCCCTCCTTCCGCCGGGTCGTCGCAGCTTTTGGCGCAGTCATGGATTGTGGTGAGCTTGGGATCAGCCCATTCGCTGACCGTCGCGGGTTGCCAATTCTGGACGTGGGTGAGCTGATAGTTCTTGTCGAAGCTCAGTTTGCTTGTCTCGTCGTCCGTCTGCGTGAAGACGGTGCTTTTCTTGAGGATGAGAGGGCTTATGAAGGTACCCTCCATCTTAATATCGAGAACATGCACCTTAGTCTCATCTTCCAGTGTCGCGCTTCCAGCGACGTTTCGGACGAGGACCTCGTATTTGGTGCCGTTAGAATCGTAGGCTTCCCCTTTGTAGGCTTTTCCGTATGTCACGACTCCAAGGGTCGCGTAGACGCGGTAGAACATGCCGTTTGTTCCGCCTGCGGTCTCATCGCTATTGGATTTCTGGCAGCCGAAGATTGAAAGAGACTTGACCGTCTCATCCTCCGCATGGAGCGGGGTGGCTTCTTTTTGGGAATTGGCGTTCAAGGAAAGGGTGATCGCCCCGCTTAAGGCGGTGGCGGACAAGAGGAAGAGGGCGGTTGCTTTGCGTTTGAGATTCATATTTCTTTCCTCCTTGCTCAATAGGAATAGGGCATGATGAACACGCCTCTTCCGGGCTCTAGCTCAACGGTGTAGGTATGCGAGGCGGTCGCGTAGTCGCTCACATTGCCCTCATCGTCGATGACCCTCACCGCGTCGATCCCCTCCTTTAAGGCGATGACGCTCTTAGATTTGGAGCTGGTGGTGACGGGGTCAGTGACGTTGACGCACATGTAGCCGTATTGGCTGTTCGATTTATCGACCATCTCGGTGGCCAAAAGAATCGACTTGGAGTCGTTGCTCGTTTTCTCCAGGTCCATGTACTTGAAGCTTTCTGCGTCTTTGGCGTTGCTTAGGAAGCTCACGTCGCAAGGGGCGCTATTCGAATCCAAGTAGGAGCAAAGGCCGTTGTAGGAGAAGTTCATGGTGACGCTTGCTAGGCTCTTGATGCCAGGGTGGTAGGTCTTCGCCCAGTCGTAGAGCGGGGTGGTCTTGCCGTTGCTCGTCACAAAGCTCGTGCCGTCATCGAAACTTTCGCCGTTCGAGGAGTTGCTTGGCCGGCGCATATAGGTGAAGTAGCTGATCTGATCCACCCCGAAGCCCAGGGCGACGTTCCATTGCCAATAAAGGTCGTTTAGGGTGACGGGGCGAGTCTTCCTCACCCCTTTGTTGGTCCAGGAGGAGGATTGGACGACGAGATAGAGCTCTAGCCCTTTAGACTCGGCCACCTCCGCGCAGATCTGCATCGTGGGGAGGTGATTGATGTCGAGGCTTGGCTGGTTGATGTCGCCGTCTTTCACCCTCATGGGATAGGAGTCCACCATGATGTAGCTTGCTCCTGTCGCCTCGACGAAGGCACTAACATACTTGCGGTAATGGTTCAAGAGCCCGTCGGAGGTCGCTCCTTCTTCGTAGGAGGAGGCGACGCTGCTATTGCAAGGGAAGAGATTGCACTGAACAAAGATATTCGGGTCGACCTCCTTGATCCCTTTGTATAAGGCCCCGATCGAAGGGAAGGAGAGGTAGCTTGGCTCGTCTTTGAGCATGACGCCATGGAAGGCGGGGTGCTTGGAATAATCCTTAAGGCAGGTCTTTAGATAGGCCACGAGCTCCTCTTGACTCGCGTAGGCGCACCCTTCGCCGACGAGGGGGGTTTCTAAAGTGGAGAGCTGGTAGATCCTCTGATCGAAGAGAATCGTCTTAAGCCCGACGCTTTCGGCGAGATCGAAGAGCTTCTTGACGCTTGAGCTCTCCCAATCCTCGCCGTTATAGGGGTCGTTGGCGTCGATGAGGAGATAGTCGAAGCCGGCGTCTTTGTACTGCTGGTACATCTCTTTCGTCTGGAAGGTGACGGGGTTGCCTTCCTCGTCTTTGGTCTGGTAGACCGTCCCGTCTTTGGTGTAGAAGCCTTTGTTCGGGGCGGCGTAGGAATACATCGTCATCTTCTTCGAGGAAGAGGAGTAGTCCGGGGCCTTGGAGGTGTCCGCGGAGCTTGAAGGGAGACTCTCTTCGCTAGAAGAGGTCGAATCATGGGCGGAGCAGGCGCATAGCGAGAGCGCGGCTAAGACGTAAAGAATCTTTTTGTGACGCATGGTTAATCCTCCGTTGCCCTGTTCCCGGCTTTGTCGGAAAGGTAGGGCTTTTCAAATTCGAAGATGAGATTCCCGAATTGGCTGGAGCCGAGGAAGACCGTCTTCCCCTTCATCTCATGGGCATAATTCAAGGACATCCAATCGAAGAAGCCGACGAGTTCTTTCCCTTCTTCTTTCTCTTCGTAGAGATAGCTTCTTATGGCGAGCTTGGATTCGGAGAGTTTGGTGATGACGATATTCCAATCGTAGATGTATTTGCTGCTTAGATCGTCTCTTCCAAATGTCCCAGCCCGGTAGGCGATCGGGGTGGAAAAGCGCAGGCGGTCTGGCCCATAGATGCGCATCCCGTCATAGGGGGCGAGCTGCTCTAAGGAGCAGATTAGCCCGTGGCCGGAGCTAATCTCGCCATCGGCGGTGTCACCAAGCAAGAGGATCTGCGGGGCGTTCTTGCCACGGAAGCGCGTGGAGACGGTATAGAAGGTGTCTTTGGCCAAGGTGAGTTCCTCCTCATAGCCTAGATAAGACAAGGAAGAAGGAGAGGAGCTAGAAAGCAGCTTCACGCAGTTGTCTTTATCCCCGGCGTAGGCGCTTTTGCTTACGATTCCTTCTCCCCAACTTGCCCCTTCCGAGTTCGTGGCGGTGACGTTGATGCTCGTAAGCTCATACCCCGCTTCGTTATGGATGTTGAGGTTGAAGGTGTAGGTGCCTGCTTTATCAAAGGTATAGGAGGTCGTCCCTTCCTCGATCTTCGTGGTCTTCTCGTCGACGGGATAATGATCGACGGAGATCGTCTCATTGCCGTAAGTCACGGATTCGAAATCAACGGTGGTGTAGGCGAGGGGGAGGGCGATGATGCCGCTGCGATCATAGATGTCAGCGAAGCTCATCGTGGCCCCGACTTTGACGCTTACCCCGTTGGTGGCTGGGGTGACGTCGGGGGAAGGGGGGAGCGATTTGATGGAGAGGGTGTAGCTCTCTTTCGCCCCGTTGCTTCCTTTGAAAGTGAAGGCGAAGGTGTAGTCCCCCACCTCATCGAATTGGTAATAGAGCGAATTCGTGGTGAGCTTGTTTCCGCTCGGGGTGGTGATGTCGATGGTCGTGGTCACCCCGCTTGGGATGGCGAAATAAGCGTTGAAGTCAGCCATGTCTTCGATGGCGACGCTTAGGCTGCTTGGGTCCGCCCCGATGTAGCTCACCCCAAGGGAAGCTTGGGGCTCGTTTTGGCCCGAGCAGCCAGAGAGCAGGCTCGAGACGAGTAGAGCGGAACTTAGGAAGAGGGTTTTTGCTTTCATCCTTTGATGCCTCCTGCAGAAACGTTTTCCAACATTTTCCGTTGCCCGATCGCATAGAGGATCATCGGCGGGATGGCCGCCAGGCAGACGGAAACGTAGTAGGTCGACATCGACATATCCGCGCTGTTGGAAACAATGGATTCGAATTGGTATAGGCCATAGGCCAGGTTGGGGTAAGAGCGCATGTAGAGCATCGGGGTCTGGTAGTTGTTCCAGGTCGCGAGCACCTGCGTGGTGTAAAGGGCGATGATGCAAGGCAAGATCTGGGGCAAGATGACCCGGAACATGACCTGAAGGCGATTAGCCCCGTCTAGATAGGCCGCCTCGCTGTAAGATTTGTCGATGTTCCTCAGATAGCTGTAGAAGATCAAGGCGCTCATGTCGAAGCCCGAGAGCCAAGCCATCCAGAAGAGGCTTGGGTTGTCGAGCATGTCGAAGGTCTTGAATAGACGGTATTGGGCCGGCGCGGTGCCGATGATCGGGATGGTGATGCGGAAGATGATGATGAAGTAGATGACCTTGTTGCCCGGGAATTTGTAGCGGGCCAAAGGATAGGCGACTAGAAGCGAGGCCAGGATATTGAGCGCGCTGGAGCCAAAGCACTGCCAGCACGAGTTCCAGAGCATCTCCCAGAAGCCGACCCCGTCGACCTCGAACTCCTTGATGGCCTGCGCGAACTGATCGAGCTTGAATTGGCTTGGGAAGGAAAGCGGGTCCGACCCATAGAGCTCATCCAAGGTCTTCATGGAGTTCGTGAAGCAATAGAAGAGGGGGAAGATCGAGAAGATCGCGAAGAAAAGGAAGAGAATGAAATAGACGGTGAAGACGATGTTCTCGCTTTTGGTCCGGCGGGAGAATTTCCGATAGATCATCTCGCCGAAGCTCGGCTTCATCTTCTGAGCGCGGGAATAGTTCATTTTTCAGTCACCGCCCTTTCTAAGAAGCGTTTCGCAAGCAGAATCACAGGCATGGTCATGAGCGTGAGCAGCAAGCCTAGAGCCGCTGGGAAGCCATATTGGTTAGACATGTTCGGACTGGAGGAGATGTTGTAGACCCAGTAGTAGAGGTAGAAGCCCATGGTCGCGGTTTTGTGCTCGCCCATGGTGTAGAGGAAGACGCATCCGTCCGCGGTGAAGATCGTCGAGAGGCCGCTTACGAGGTTGATGACCAAGGTCGGCCAGGCGGTGGGGATCGCCACGTGGAGGAACTCCCCGAAGAAGCCCACCCCATCCAAATGGGAAGCCTCCACGAGGTCTTTCGGGATGCGGGTGTAGGCGCCGGTTAAGGCGATGTCGCAGGCAATCAGGTGGGGGATCGTGTTCACGAGGACGATCGTGATGTAGGCGGTGCTGTCGCTAGAGAAGAAGCCGCTTCGCATGATGTCTTTCGGGATGTTCACCCCCATATGCATGAGCATTGAGATGATGGGCCCTCCCATCTCTCCTCCGCCCACGAGGATCGAGACGAGCCTCGTCCAGACGACCGAGCCTAAGATCGCGGGGATCGCGAAGACGATGCGGAAGAAATTGTGCCCGGGGATCCGTTTATAAAGGATATAGGTGGAGAGAGTGATGAGCGGGGTGCAGACGATGTTGACGATGAACCAATAGAGGACGGTCTTGCCAAGAATCTCCCCAAGCACCCAGCCGTGGGAATCCTCTTTCACAAAGGCGATGAAGACGTTCTGGAAGTTCTCCAGCGTGAACGCGCCGAAGGAATCGGTGAAGGCGTAGATGATGGAGTTGATGTTTACGACCACCCAGAAGACGATGAACTGGGCGACCGGGATGAGCAGCATCAGGTAGCAGAAGGGGAAGGCCTGACGGTCTTCCATGGAATAGGCTAGCCTGTAATGCCTTTTGAGGTTATTTGCTAACGTCATAGCCCGCGGTCTTAAGAGTCTTCGCCCAGTATTCCTGGGTCATGTTGCCCTTGATGTCGCTGATGACTTCCGAAGAGCCTTTGGCGACGATGTTCTTGACGACGGTGTCGCCATATTGGACGTAGGTCTGAATGTTGGCGTTGAAGCGCAAGCCGACGTTCCTGGCGTTATTGACCATCCATGCTTTCTGCCCGTTGATGACTTTGCTTACGGCGTTGACGAAAGGATAGTCGCTTTCGATGCTGTTAGTGTCGGCGTAGACGGAGGCCCCATAGGCGGTTTCGTTGAACACCTTGCCGAAGTCGTTGCTGCAGAGCATGCGCAGGAAGAGCTTCGCCACATCGGCTTTCGTGGAGCCTTTGGTGAGGTAGGCGTTGGCGTAGGCTTTCTCGAAATGGGCGCCTCTAGCCTCGTATACCCTCTCGACGATTTCTTTGCTGAGCGAAGTGGCGCTCATGGCCTCCTCGACGGTCTTGTCGTCGTCATAAAGCCCGATGAGGGTCGATAGCTGCTTGTCGCTGATCCCGAGGATCGTCCCAAGGGTTGAGCTCACCGGAGTGTTCATGAAGGTGATGTCGTTGAGGTACTTCTGATAGTTGGCCTTGACTTCGTTGAAGAAGAATTCCCCATCGCAAGTGAAGGCGGCTTTGCCGGTGACGACGTTGTAATGGGATTTGGCGTGGGTCTCGTTCTCGCTGTTGGCGGTAGCGGTGTCCACGTTATAGAGCTTGTCGATCAGCGTGAGAGGGGTGTAGATGTTGTCGTTCTGATACCAGGTATAGCCCGTGTCGATATCGTTTTGGGTGATCTCGCCGCTTGGATCTTTCTGAAGCGTCATGAATTGGGTGTAGCCCTCTTTCCCGAGGACCTGGGCGAGCCAGGGGTAGACGGCGAAAAGGGAGTAGCCGGAGGAGTTGTATCCGCCCCAAGAGAAGGGGTAGACGCCGGTCTCCGAGGTTTGTTTGTAAATCGTGTCGAAGCAATTGAAAAGCTCGTCGGTCGTGCGGGGAAGGGACAAATTATAGGAAGAGAGGACCTTCGTGTTGGCGACCATGCCGCAAGGAGAAGAGGACCAGAGGACGCCGTAATAGGTGCCGTTGTACTTGACGGCGTGATCATAGGTCGGGTCGAGTTTGTCTTTGATGAGCTTGCTTTCTTCCGTCCTATCGAAGGAAAGAGGATGGGAAGAATAGACATCGTCCAAAGACTCGACGCAGGCGTCGTATTGCTTGTCTTGGGTCTCGCTCGCCCGGCAAGCCGAGACGAGATAGAGGTCGACGTTGGTCTTTTTGTATCCGATGCGCATGTCGGCGAGGGCGCTAGCGCCTTCGAGGGTGTTGCTGGGGGTGATGATGTTCACCTTGTAGTTCTGCTTCGCGAAGGCCGCCTCGAATTTCTCTTTGAGGGTGTAAAGCCAGGTCGTTCCGTGGCCGCCTTTGTAGACTTTGATGTTAATGGTGGTCGCGGGGACGCCGTCGCTATTCACGTCGTCTCCATTGCCTCCGGAGCAAGCGCCCAGGGCCGCGACGGCTCCGCACAGGATGAGAATCTTGGTTGATTTTTTCATGTTTTGCCTCCAGGGAATTCCCTTTGACGAAGATCGGCGCATTTTGCCGAAACCTCGCCTTGCTTATACCAATACTCTAATGCGTAAAAGGGCTTACAAGTATCAAAAAAAGGAATTAAAATATAGAAAATTAGTTTAGAAGACGCTTTTGCTTCATTTCTTCTTTTAGGAAGGGAATTACCGAAAAGACCCGTTAAGGACGGCTTTTTTCATTTTGAATAGGGAATGGACTTTGAGGGAGAGGCGACTATTTCTTGTACGGAATGAGGAAAACGCCGTCTCCTTCCTCGAGTTTCATCTCGAAACGGGAGGATTGGAGGTCGATGGTTTCTTTGCTTTCGCCGTGGTATACCAAGACCGCGTCGGCCCCTTTGAAGGTCAGCGCGAGCTCATCGTCTAGCTCATAGGCGGGGTCGGAGAAGTTCGTGATGATGTAGCCCTCTCTTCCCTCCCCGTTTTGGAACTTCCCGATCAGGGTGTTCGCGCTCGCCTCGATGTCCTTGATCCCGGGTATTTCCTGCAAGGGATTATCAAGCATCGTGAATTGCATGGGGTAGTCTTCCTCTTCGCTCCCTTGGATGGGCATCGTGCCTTGATAAGAGAAGTCGAGGTAGGCCTCGTCGAGATTCAGCAGCTTCTTGTTCGCGCTTTTCACGGCCTCATAAAGCGGGGTTTTCTCCCCATTGCGGTCGATCATGGCGTAGGCCTGCTCTTCGTAGCTAAGAGGGGTCCAATAGCAATAGTATTGGATGGAGCGGCTGCCGTAAGCGAGCTGGGTCATGACTTGATGGAAGACCTCCGCCTCGTTTGGCGTGCGCAGGGAATCGGATTCGCCCATCGCCCGAACGAAGGTGTACATTGGGATCCCCTCCTCCATGCATTTGCTTTGCACGAATTCCAGGTTGTAGAGGACGTCGGCGGTCATGAGGGGGTTGGCTTTATCCCCTTTCAGGCAATAGTGGTCGTAGCTTAGGAAAGCGGGGTTCATCTCCTTCAAATAGGAATCGATGTATTCCTCGTAGGTCTTCGTGCCTCTTTGCTCCGCTTTGGCGTAGGTGGGGAGAAGATTCACGTAGAATTCCTTGCCTGGATACTCTTTCTCGAAGGATTTCTTCATTTCGCCGAGGTCCGAGAACCATTTCGCGGGCGGCTCGTCGGTGATGAGGAAGCCCTCTAGGGCCGGGCTGGAATCATAGTCCTTTGTGAGCTCATGCATGCTGGAGCCTGCGTAGAAAGAAGAGACGAGGGAGTCTCTGGCGAGATAGGAGATGCCCGCTTTCTCGCAGCATCGCAGGGCTCTTTTGATGGCTTCTTGGTCCCCGCCTTCGTGGATGCCATAGATGAGGTTGATCCCGCTTTCGGCGATCTCTTGGTAGCGCTCCTCGCTGATGAAGTCCTCATTCCCCGTCCCTTTGTAATCGGCTTGGGGAGGCCCCACCCATCCTCCGATACGCAGAATGTTGCTTGCCGCCTTCTGGGAGAAATCGGGAACCCCTCGGACGAGAGAGTATTCCTCTTGCTCCGAGCCGAGGCAAGAGGAAAGGGAAAGAGAGCAAAGAAGCAAGGTCAAGGAAACGATGCGGTCTTTTTTCATGGGAGGGGCTCCTTTGTGCGATTGCCTTTACTTTATAAAGCAAAGCAAGAAGCACGTATCGATAAATGGGAAAAAACTATCGAAAAAGCGACTTTGGCGTTTCGGAGATTAGGAAAAAAGGAAAAAAGGTATATTAATTTCGCTTGGGAGGGTGCTTATGAAAATCATCCAATTCGGGGAAGGCAATTTCCTAAGAACGTTCGTCGATGCCTATTTCGATGCTTTGAACAAAGAGGGGGCCGGGCAATACGAGGTCGAGATCGTGAAGCCCATCCCCTATGGATCTTTGGAGCAATTCGCGAAGCAAGGGAACCGCTACCACATCGTTTTGCGAGGGGTGGCGAAAGGAGAAGAGGTGGAGGAGGTTTATGAGATCTCTTCCGTAAAGAAAGCCATCAACCCCTTCTCCGATCAGAAAGACTTCTATGATTTGGCTTTGGACCCCGAGGTGAAAATCCTTGTCTCCAACACAACCGAAGCGGGGATTTGCTTTCAAAAAGAAGATAAACAAGATGGTTTTGCGGAGATTTCTTATCCGGCAAAACTCACGAAATGGCTCTATAAGCGTTTCCAGGCAGGCCTCCCGGGGCTTTATTTGTTGCCGGTTGAGCTCATCGACAGGAACGCGGACGAGCTTCATCGCTGCGTGAACGCCTACATCGATCTCTGGGGCTTGGGAGAAAGTTTCAAGGAGTGGAATGAGACGCAGAATTTCTACTGCAACACCTTGGTGGACCGTATCGTCTCCGGATTCCCGCGCGACGAGCAGACAAGGCGCCATCTTTGGAAGCTCATTGGCGAGGAGGATCTCCTCGTCTCCGTAGGGGAGCCTTTCGGATTATGGGCCGTTGAGGATAAGGGGGAGATCTCCTCTTTCATCAAGGAAGGCCATCATAATATCGACGTCGTCCTGACGAAGGACATCGCCTATTACAAGAAAAGGAAGGTTCGGGTCCTTAACGGCAGCCACACAAACCTCGTTCCGATCTCCCTTTGGAAAGGCAAGACCACCGTCTATGAGGTGATGAAGGGTGAGACGCTATCCGCTTTCGTGGACCAAACCTTGAAGAACGAGATCGTCCCTTATGTAAGCGAGAATCGCGAGGCAACGACGGCTTTCGCTTCCGAGGTGCGTTCCCGCTTCCTCAACCCCTTCTTGAATCACTTGCTTTCGAGCATTGCCCTAAATTCCGTCTCGAAATGGAGAGCGAGGTGCCTGCCTTCCTACTTGGACTATTACAATAGCAACGGTTCGCTGCCTCCTTTGCTCACGATTGGCCTCGCTTATCTCGTCGCGATGTATCGCCGTATCGAGAAAGTGGGCGAGAAGCATCTTTGCCATTTCCCTTGCCTTGACATCGAAGTGAAGGACGAGGAAAGATACCTTGATTATTTCTCTAGCGGGAAGACCATCGCGGATTTCCTTTCGGATGAGGAAGCTTGGGGGATGAGCCTTGCCTCTTTGCCTGGCCTTTTGGAGAAAGTCACTTCCCTGGTGGAAACGATTGAGCGAGGCGAGGAGGTCTTTGAGCGATGAACTGTTTTTCCATCAGCCCGAAAGACAACGTCGCCGTGGTCTTAGATAAGGACCAGGCCATCCCTTATGGCCATAAAGTCGCTTTGCAAGACATCAAAAAAGGCGAATGCGTCATCAAATACGGCTTTCCTATCGGCAGAGCCAAAAGCGACATCAAAAAAGGTGATTGGGTCCATTCCCACAACCTCGAAAGCCATCTATCCGAAGACTTCTCCTATTCCTACCATCCTAAACTTGCCAATCTTCCAAAACAGCATAGAACCTTCATGGGCTATCCTAGAAAGTGGGGTTTTGCGGGGATTCGAAACGACATCTACATCATTCCGACCGTCGGCTGTGTGAATGGGGTGTGCAAGGAGCTTGAGAAAAGAGCGAATAAGCTTGAGCTTGGATCAATTGATGGGGTGTTTGCCCTAACCCATCAGTTCGGCTGCTCGCAGCTAGGCGAGGACCATGCTAACATCGGGAAACTCCTCTCTTCCCTTGCCCTGAATCCTAACGCCACCTGCGTCCTCTTCGTCGGGCTAGGCTGCGAGAATAACGCAATTGAGGGAATCAAAGAAAGACTAGAGCCCCACCAAAGGGACAACATCGCCTTCTTCAATTGCCAGGATCAGGAGGATGAGATCTCTTATGGGATGGAAATCTTAAAGGGGTTCATTGATAAGGCGAAGGCGCTTAAGAGAGTCGAATGTGACTGCGGGGAACTCGTCCTCGGCCTTAAATGCGGAGGCAGCGACGCATTCAGCGGCATCTCCGCCAACCCAACGGTCGGCAAAATCTCCGACGCGATTGTTTCTTGCGGAGGGAGCGCGATCCTCACGGAGGTTCCGGAGATGTTCGGCGCGGAACAGATCCTTATGGACAAGTGTGTCTCCGAAGAGGTCTATGAGAAATACCTTTCTCTGATCTCGAATTTCAAAAAGTATTACACCGATCTCGGCTTTCCGATTTATGAGAACCCTAGCCCGGGCAACAAGGAAGGCGGCATCACCACCTTGGAGGAGAAGTCGCTTGGCTGCGTCGCCAAAGCGGGCTCCTCGCCGATCGTCGACGTGCTCGATTACGCGGAGTCCTTAAGGAGAAAGGGGCTGTCCGTGCTAAACGGTCCGGGCAACGATTTGATTGCCGCGACCGCCCTATCCGCCTCGGGCTGCCAAATGATTCTCTTCACCACGGGGAGAGGGACTCCGTTTAGCTCCCTTGTGCCAACGCTGAAAATCTCTTCCAATGCCCCCCTTGCTAAAAAGAAGAATAATTGGATTGATTTTGACGCTTCGACGATGGACGCGGATGGACTTCTGTCCATGGTGCTAAGATTAGCTAGCGGCGACTACTACGCCAAAGAGGAAAGCAACCGGGAGATCGCTTTCTTCAAGAAAGGGGTAACTTTATGAGCTACTTAACGAAAGACTTCTTACTAACGAACGAGACGGCGAAGAAACTCTACTTCGAGCATGCGAAAAACATGCCGATCTTTGACTATCATTGTCATCTCTCCGAATACCAGATCCTTGAGAACAAAGAATTCAAGGACATCTTTGAGATGTGGCTTGGCGGGGATCATTACAAGTGGAGGCTTATGCGCAACTTTGGGGTCGATGAGTCATATATCACCGGCGATAAGCCAAACAAAGAGAAATTCAAAGCCTATTGCAAGACCTTAGGAACAGCCTTTGGCAATCCTCTTTACCAATGGTCACAGGTAGAGCTTCAGGAATTCTTCCATTGCGACCTTGAAATCAATGAGAAGAACGCGGAGGCGATCTGGGAACAATGCAATTCTTACATCAAGGAGCATCATCTGACCCCCGTAAGCCTCATCGAGCAATCAAACGTCAAAGCCATCTTCACGACCAACGAGATCTTCGATGATCTCAAGGTGTTCGATGACATTAAGAAGAAGGGCTACCCCTTCTTGGTCATCCCCGCTTTCCGGGCGGACAAAATCATGAACATCGAGGCGGAGAAATACAACGATTTCCTTGCAAAACTCGGCTCGATTGACTCTTTGGATTCCTTGGAAGCTGAAATAGAAAAAAGACTGCAGAACTTCATCAAAGCCGGCTGCGTGGCTTCCGATACGGCTCTAGAAGGCGTTTATTCCATTGCTTCCAAAGAAGAGGCTGGCAAGGCCTTCAGCAAAAGAAGAAGCGGGGCGAGAGTCTCCGAAAGCGAGGCCAAGGCCTTCAAGGGCTATCTCACCTATTTCCTTTTAAGGCTTTACGCCAAGTACAACATCCGAAGCGAGCTTCACGTCGGGGCGATGAGAAACAACAATACCATTATGCTGGGCAAACTCGGACTTGATACCGGCTACGATTCCATCTCGGAGGACAACAGCGTGAAGAATCTATCGCGCTTGATGGACCGTCTGAACGACGAAGGGCATCTCCCTCCGATGATCCTTTTCAACCTGAACCCCAAGATGAATCTCGAATTCATCTCTCTTGCAAGCTGCTTCCAGGATTCGTCTCTGAAGGGGAAAATCCAATACGGCCCGGCCTGGTGGTTCCTGGATAACAAACCCGGCATGGAGAAGCATTTCTCCGATCTTGCTTCCTGCGGCCATCTCGCCTCTTTCGTCGGTATGCTCACGGATTCCAGAAGCTTTCTTTCCTATCCTCGGCATCACTATTTCCGCCGCATCCTCTGCAACTACCTTGGAACGATGATCGAAAGCGGTCAGATGACCTCGGATTTAGAACTTGTTGGTAAAGTGGTGGAGGACATCTCTTTCAATAATGCCTGGGCTTATTTTGGCTTGAAGTAAGACATTTCTCAGAAATTTTGAGCTGATTTTTGATTCCTTTTCTTCAAAAGCTTAAAGGCAGGAGAGAACCCGTCAAACGCTTCCATGAAAAATCGCCAAATACATCAATTGAACGTTTTCAAGCACAAAAAACGCAGATAAAGACGTAATTTTTCGATTAACTTTGAATATAGCAAAATTCGACAAACAAATCTGACGCTTCTATTTCGTGCCCCTTTTCTATTTTAGGATTTTGGTGACCGAAAAAGGTCTTTGAACCGCCATTCGTCAAAAGCAATCTATTTTTGCAAAAAGTTTCGCCGAAATTAGCCAAATTTCTTTTTCATAAAAAGAAAATGCCGTCTATTATTTGCGTGCTTGCTTCCAAGGAGGACCGCCTATGCTCAAACTAGTCAACATCGTCAAAGATTACCTTGTGGCAGGTAAGTCCTTCAGAGCGTTAGAAGGCGTAAGCCTTACTTTCCGCGACAACGAGTTCGTTTCAATCCTCGGCCCCAGCGGCTCAGGCAAGACCACTTTGCTCAACATCATCGGCGGGCTTGACCATTACAGCTCGGGAGATTTGTTCATCGACGGGGTCTCGACGAAAGATTTCTCCGACCGCGACTGGGACAATTACCGTAACCACAAGGTCGGTTTCATCTTCCAATCCTATAATCTCATCCCCCATCAAAACGTCCTTCAAAACGTTGAGCTGGCCCTCACCATTTCTGGGATCAGCAAGGAGGAGAGGCAACAAAGAGCGATAGAAGCCCTCACTAAAGTGGGACTTGGGGAGATGCTTCATAAGCGCCCAAATCAGCTTTCAGGCGGTCAATGCCAAAGGGTTGCGATTGCCCGCGCCTTGGTCAACGACCCCTCCATTCTTTTGGCGGATGAGCCTACCGGCGCCCTTGATACGAAGACGAGCGTCCAGATCATGGACCTGCTTAAGGAAGTCGCCAAAGACCGTTTAGTCATCATGGTCACCCACAACCCGGAGCTCGCCGAGAGGTACTCTTCGCGCATCGTGAAACTCCGGGACGGGGAAATCGAAGAGGACAGCAATCCCTATTCCTTTGAGGAAGAGAAGAAAGAGGCGCCCGTCACCAAGAAAGCCAAACTTTCCCTTTGGCAGGCTTTCCGCCTCTCCCTGCAAAACCTCGGCTCGAAAGCCAAGCGCACCGCGATGGTCTCTTTCGCCGGAAGTATCGGCATCGTTGGGGTCTCTTTGGTTCTAGCCATCTCTAGCGGCGTCCAAGGCTACCTTGCCTCAATGCAGGACGACATGCTTTCTGGCAGCCCCGTTTCCATCTCCAGAAGCACCTTGGACATCGAGTCCTTGCTTTCTAGCACCTCGACTTCCACCCAATCTAGCATCGTCACCAACTCGGTGAAAGAGGGGAAGGTGGATGTTAATTTCATCATCGAGCAGCTCATCAAGACCTCGAGGACGACCTCTTCCTCACTGATATCCAACTCCATTACCCAAGGCTATGTCGACTTCCTTAGCGAGATGCCGAAAGAATATTACAACGCTTTGTCCTTCTCTTACGGAATCGCCCCTGAGCACAATATCTACACGGATGTGACAATCGATGTCGCTTCTTCCTCTGGCTCGAGCTACACGCAGGAAACCCAGACGCGTTCCCTCTCCTTCATGGAGCAATTTGCAACCTCTATTGTCAGGCAGACGGATTACTCTTCTTATGCGGATCTGGTTTCCACATACGGGTCGCCTCTTTCGCAAGGATTAGAGGAAGAGAAATACGTCTTGTCCCAATATGAGTTCGTCGATGGGGGACGCTTCGCCCAAAAGGAAGACGAGATGGTCCTCGTCCTCAATTCCAAGGACCAAGTCACCGATTTCCAGCTCACGGAGCTTGGCTTCTATTCCCAAGATCAATTCTTGACCGTCATCGACAAGTTCTCAAAAGACAACGACGAGACCTATTCCTATTCTTACGATTCCTCGATCTTCAAAGACAAATTCACCTTTGAAGAAATCAAGGCGAAGGACTTCTATTACTATCCTAATGACGTGATTTATACCCCAAACGCGGCGGTTAAGGCCTATTTGGACGAGGGCACCGTCCCCACAACCGACGACCTTAAGAGGCCTTTTGCATACGAATCGATCCGCCAAAGCTCCTGGGGCGAAGGGATGAAGATGAAGATCGTCGGCATCTTGGCCCCGAAATCCGGCGTGAACTACGGCTCTTTGGAAAGCGGGCTTTATTACACGCCCAAATTCACCGCGCGCTATATGAAAGACAACGTCAACAGCTACTTAGTTGGTCTTTTAAATGCCTATTCCTCGCTTGCTGGGAGCGATTCGATCACCACGACCTTGACCAAAAACCCCACCAGCGGAGAGACGGAGGGGACGGGCATCTATTATGAGTTCTCCTATTACCTCAAATGGCATGAATTCGATAAACCCGTGAGCGATTACGGGATCGTCGGTAGAAGCTCTTCGACCTCTACTTTGCTCAATGCTTTCGCCTCGGCGATGGGCTTAGGTACGGGCTCAGGCAGAAGCGCCTCGCTTAGCTTGGCTCAAGCAGGGGGCGCTGATGTTCCTACCTCCATTAAGATCTATCCCCTCGATTTCGATTCGAAATACCTCGTCACGGATTATCTTGATACTTGGAACGCGGAGGGGGATGTCAAGGGGCTTGCTTCCAATGGGAAGGCTTACTATATCTCTTACGCCGAAAGGAAAGACACCCCCATCAAATACACGGACACCTTGCAAATTGTCATCTCGATGATCAACACGATCCTCGAAATCGTGACCGCCTCTTTGATCTCTTTCACGGCCCTCTCGCTTCTGGTGAGCACCGTGATGATCGCCATCATCACCTATGTCTCGGTCATCGAGAGAATCAAGGAAATCGGAGTCATCCGGAGCCTAGGCGGAAGGAAGAGGGATGTGGCGAACCTCTTCATGGCCGAGACCATCATGGTTGGCCTCTTTTCAGGCGTCGTCGGCATCCTCATCACCTATTTGCTTTCCCTTGTCACCAATCTCATCGTTGGCGCCTTTACGGGCGTCTTCACGATTGCTTCCTTGCCCTGGTATCTAGCTCTGCTCATGATCGGGGTTTCCATCCTCCTGACCTCCATCTCGGGCATCGTCCCTGCGATGTCAGCGGCGAGAAAAGATCCCGTCACCGCGCTTCGCAGCGAGTGACACGACAACGAAAAATGGCGGTTTTGCGTGGAAATCGCCATTTTTGTTTGCTTGTTTCTCAGCAAAGCCCAAGGCTATGCATGAAATAAGGAAGGGCTCTTTCGAACTCCGGGCCGTAGATTTTACCGTCGACTTGATCCTCTTCGTTGTAAGAGAGGGCTTTGGAGACATAAAGCGCGGCAAGATGAGCGCTGTCGAAAAGGGAATGGCCCAATAGATAAGAGGAAAGCAGCGCGCTAGAAAACAAATCGCCTGTCCCGTGCGCGCTCTGACGCGCCTCCTCGAAGAAAGAGGAAATCTTGTCTCCCTCCAAGATGAGGCAGCCTATTTTCCCTTCCTTCAAGATTCCTGAAAGCACGACTTTCTTAGGGCCAAGGCCAGCGACCTTTTTTATTAGACCTAAAAGGAAATCTTCTTTAGGCTCACCTTCTGGATAAGGGGTGTCTGCCAAAAGACAGGCTTCGGTGATGTTGGGTTTAGCTAAGTCCGCCTCTTTCATGAGCAGGCGCATCGCCTTCACGTGTTCGGAAGTGAAACCCGCATAGAGCTTTCCGCCATCCGCGAAGGCGGGATCGACGAAGACGAGGTTCTTCTCGTCGCGGAAGCGATGAATAAAATCTAGCGCCATCGGCACCTGAGCGGTCGCCAAATATCCGGTATAAATCGCATCGAAAAAAATGTTGTACCCTTCCCATTTTTTTGGGGCTTTCATGAGAGAGGGCAAGGTATCGGACCAAGTCCAGGAAGGGAAAGCCGTGTGATTGGAAAGCACGGAAGTAGGGAGGCCAACTGCCTCGATGCCCGCGGCACTGATGGTGGGCAAAGCCACCGTGAGGGAGCACCTGCCTAAGCAGGAATAATCTTGAAGGGAAAGGACGCGTTTCTGTTTCATGGCGAATAGGCTAGTCCAATTCAGAAGAAAAAGAAAGAAGATGGACGCTCCCGCGTGATAAAATCGCCTTATGGATTTATGGAAGATAAAAAGCACCCTCAAGACCGCTTCAAACGTTTTGGATGCGCTGACGAGCCAAAATGGGCCTTTGACCCCGGAAAACGCCCTCAAACTGATTTTCGAAAGGCGCTTTTCGACCATCGACGGCTTCAAATCTTCCTGGGATTATCTGGAATGTTGCTCTTTTGAGGACTTCCCTGATCTCCAAAAAGGGAAGATGATCCCCATCTATTCGAACGGGACGAGGCTTTGCCTGCATCTTTATGAGCAACCTTCTCCCAAAGGGCTTTTCCTCTGCGTGCATGGCATCGGAGGGCTGTCGGAAGATTCCTCTTCTTGCATCCACGACTACTTGTTCCGCCACGGCTACGACGTCGCGGCATTGGACCTGACCTCCTCGGGCAGAAGCGACGGGGTGGGGGTCAAAGGGCTTTCGCAAAGCGCTTTGGATGTGTTCGCGGCGATAAGCTTCCTTCATGGCTCTAGCTTAAAAGGTCTGCCTCTTTTCTTGCTTGGGCACTCCTGGGGGGCCTATGGGGTCTCTGCCGCCCTGCGCTTTGATCAAACCCCTTTGGCGGTCTTCGAACTTTCTGGCTTTGTGGATCCTGTCGCCATCATGACCTCTCTCCCTTCTTCTTATATCGGTTTCGATCTATCCTTTACCGAGCCCTCGCTTAGGAAAGCGATGGAAGAAAGAGATCCGGAGCATGCCTTCCTGTCCGCAAAAGAGGCGGTGGAGGATGCGAAAAACGTTTATTGCGTCCTCATCCAGGGCGATTTGGATAAAGTGGTGGTGCCCAAGGCGGCTTTGTACAGCGCGGATTATCGTAGAAACGGGATTGAAAAAATCCACATGAAGGGCAGGGGGCACGGCGATGTGATGATGTCCCAAGCCAGCGTTGACTATCTTAGACAGGCGAAAGAAGCCAATGCCTCCCTCTATTCGAAATACAAGAGGAACCCTTCCAAAATGTCCGTAGAAGACCTGCGAAACTACGAATCATCCTTTGATAAGCGCATGGCCTCCGTCCTTGATCAAGGACTCTTTGAAAGAATCGTGAGCATCGCGGATTCTTTCTCGCGAAAGGCACTAGACTAGGCCGCCTGCCAAAACGCGAAAAAATAGTTTGATTATTGAGATTTTGGACGTCTATAATAGCAAAGCCGTTTTAAGCGGCAGGTAATCTAGCGGGACCTTAGCTCAGCTGGGAGAGCGCGTGCTTTGCAAGCATGAGGTCGCCGGTTCGATC
>CAVKPZ010000004.1:0-5609 GCA_963658395.1 Lachnospiraceae bacterium
TTGGTTGCTTATGCTCAAGCAAAAGGCGCCTCCTTTCATCTTGGAACGAAAGTTTTGGGATATTTCAAAAAGGAAAACAATTGGGTTTTGCGGAGTAATTTAGGCGATTTTGAGTGCGATAAGGCGGTTTTTTGCTCTGGAGGATGCAGCGGCAAAAATCTGGGGTCGGACGGAAATCTATTCCAAGTTTTTCTGAAACATGGATATAAGGTTGCTCCTTGCCTCCCGGGTCTTTGCCCGGTTAAGACAAAGGAAGATACCGCCCTTCTTTCTGGGCTAAGACATGCCGCCAAGGTGATTTTAATGAACGGCGGGAAGGAACTTTATTCCGAAAGGGGAGAAGTTTTATTCAAGAAGGATGGGCTCTCTGGAATCGTTGTTTTCAACGTCCAGAGAAAAATGGCTCATTTAGGCGGTGATTCGATATGCCTCGATCTCTTCCCCGACACATCCTGTGAAGAACTTTCTAATGAAATCGGAAGACTGCTTGGAGTGAATTCTGGCTTCGCCCCAGCTTTTTTGCCACTTCCTCTATACCGTTATTGCTTGAATGCCTCAAAAGTTAAAAATTTAGAAAACAAACGGGAGGTGTATGTGTTTTCCTCGATTTTGAAATGTTTGCCTTTCCACGTAATTGGCTTTTATGGTTTCGAAGACTCCCAAGTTACGATTGGCGGGATTGATTTGAATGATGTTTCTAATAAAAATTTCGAGTCTAAGCGTGAAAGCAATGTATACTTTTTGGGCGAAGTTTTAGATGTAGACGGCCCTTGTGGCGGCTACAACTTGGAATGGTGCCTCATTAGTGCCCTTTGCCTCGCGGAGAGTTTATGAAGTACGTAGTCGAGAGAGTAATCATCAACAAGAATGATTCGGAAAGGGAGATTCGCAACAAAATTGCGAAGCGTCTTTCTTTAACTCCCGAAAGTTTCCGTTACGAGATTGTCCGCAGAAATCTTGACATTGTCGAAGGTGAGACCGTTTATTATGTGAAGGCGATCGTTGATACCAACTCCTTCATCCGTGATACGCGTATCGGTTTCTTTGGCCCATCGGAATCGTTGGTTATCCAACCTAAGAAATCTCGTAATCGCCCAATTGTTGTAGGCTCTGGCTTGGCCGGCTTATTCGCCGCCTATATTTTAGCCAGGGCTGGATTGAGGCCCATCGTTATTGAACAAGGATCAAATTCCTCGGCTAGAGACGAGAAGATTTCTCGTTTCGAGCTTGGCAATTCTAATATCGCCTCCGCTTATAGCACAGGTCTTGGCGGGTTCTCGGGATGGTGCGGTGGCGTTTCCTTTTCCAATCGTCTGGATGGGTATGGTCAATTTGCTTTGGACACTTTCTTAGACTTCGGGGCCTCTAAAAATTTGAATTATGAAGGGACTTTCTATATCTCTTCTGGAGAGATGAGAGATATTGTCAGTCGAATGGCCGACGAGATTAAAAATTTAGATGGCGAAATCCACTTGAATACTAAAATGACCGCAATTCTCCATTCTTTTGGCAAGGCCAAAGGCGTTCAAGTGTTGAAGGAAAGCGGGAAAAAAGAAACAATAAAAGGAAAATACGTTGTTTTGGCAAACGGTTTAGTGGACCCTTCGCTGCTTGGAATTTTGAGGAAAGCGAAAATCAAAACGGAAGCCAAGCCGTTTTATATGGGCGTGCTCGCTGAAATTCCGGCCAAAGACGCCAACGCTGCTGTCTATGGGAGTGAAGCGACGCGTAGCGGTTTGCCGCCCTTCTATTTTTCGAGAGACTTCAAGACCTCTTCCGGAAGGAAAGGCAAAGTTTACTATCTCTATCCGAATGGCCGCATGTTTTGCGACGCTCCGAGCGGATCTGAAATTCTTCTTCGCTCCGCCTTCCCCAATTCTAATTCGAATAACTATTGCACTTCGATTTTGGTTGAGGTTGAGCCTAGCGAATTCCAGCAATTTGGAGGCGATGGCGTGTTCCCGTTCCTCAAGACTTTCCATAGTTCGCTTTATCGGCAAGCCACTCCTGCTTATGCCCCTTGCGAGTCTTTGAAAGACTTTGTTTCTGAAGGGAATCCTGTGAAGCTCGGGAATGCCAAAACATCCTATTCTCCGGGCGTCTATTTGGAAGATATCGCATCCACGTCCCCTTCCTTTTTGGAAAAAGACCTTGTCGAAGCCGTTTCAATTTTCTCGAAAAATTTCCCTGGCATTAAGCCTAATGACGTGACAATTTTCGGCTTTACGGACGGCAGATCCTCCCCTTACAAAGTCTGCGCCGACGAAGACTGCAACACCTCCATGAAAGGTCTTTTCTCCGCCCTGCCTTCTACCCAAAAAGAAGAATCCATTCTTGATGAGGCTAGACGTGGCGTTGTCTGCGCTTTCAGTTTACTGAATCAAGATTAAAAACGTTCGTTGACTATCGGCCTTAGATAGACTTTAATATTCACGCTGTTCTTTGCCCGTAGGGCATAGTGCATTGATTCGAAGCAGTAAAAAGAGGTCGTAAAATGAAGTATTCATCTACAGTTCGCATCCTAAATCTGGTCTTATTTTTCATTTTGTTTGCCGGGTTTGGGGCGCTAGGAATTTGGGCTGGCATTCTCGTCGCCCCGTTTATGATTAGCCAGGTTGGCCCTATCGATCTTCCTGACTTCAGCTTTGCTCTTGCTTGGGAACTTGGCGCTCTTGGCTTGGCCGGCGCCATTCTCTCTTTGTTTGGGCTCGTCTACTCTATCCGCAGCATGATGCGCGCGAATGACGATGTTTCCGTCCGTGACGCCATCTCCTGCTACATTGGGCTTGGCTTCCTAGCCGCTCTCTTCCTCTTCCTTAATGGCGCTTGGCTCTATCGTTTGACCACTACGAATTTCGGTTATAGCAATCTTGGCTTTGCCGTTGCCTTCTTCCTCGTCATCGCTCTTATCATCGCCATTGCTGTAAGCGTTCCGTTTGTCAAAATGCATGGGGATGATGTCAACCAAAACTCTCAGATGTCTTTGATTTCTAAACTTTTCTTCTCCGTGAACGCCGGCGTTGCGATCCCTGGCGTTCTCGCCATCATCTTCTCCCAGTCCGTTCCTAACCTTAAGTTCTTCTCCGCGAAGCTTATTGTTATGGCTTTGATTCCTCTCTTCGCAGCTATCCTTTCTCTTGTTGCGATGATTGGCTATGGCAACGGCGAAAGAAAAGGCGTTGTCACAAAACTTAATGGCGTTCTGTTCGAAGGCTCTTTGTTCGTGGACGGCCTTGGCTTTCTCGCCGCTGGCTGCTTCTCCTACCTCATGGCTGATGAGAACGGCTATAAGAAAACTTCCTTTGTCGCTTCCGCTTGGGGGAAAGCCGACATCAACTATCTTGATTTCTCCGTCATGTCTTGGATCATCGGAGGTTTGATTATCCTCTTCTTGCTTGGTGGTATCGTTGCCTCCTTGCGCCCAGGCAAAAGCCAAAATCCCCAGGCGTAATTGAGCCTAAATCAAAATAGAAACTGGGTTGCCGCCCAGTTTTTTGTTTACTTAACGCGCGTCGTCGTTCCGTTCTCGTCGACGATGTAAACCTCGTGGTAATGGTCAAGCGCTTCCTTGCTTGGCTCTTCGTATTCATTCTTCAGGGATTTCATGGCGAATTCCGGGACGACTCTTCCAGGGAACCTTCCCAAATTCCTTTTTTGGCACACTTCATAGGAAACGTCAAAGCGGACCAAGATGAGCTTGTCATAGATAGGAGCGGCCTCTTCTGCGTAATAGATGCGGAACTTATTGGAAAGGTTCGTGGAATCGCCAATTACCGTGATATTGTCTTCGTTTGCGTAATCGATGATTTGGCGGCGGTATTCAACCCAAACGTTCGCGTCGTTGCTCACGTCGGAAGCGTCGCCGTTTAATTGTTCGCGAATCGCGTCGCTTGATACGATTACCACGTTATCGTGTTCTTTTTGATAGAGATGTGCCCAGGTGGATTTTCCTGAACCAGGAAGCGCGGATAGCAAGATAAACGTTCGCATGGGGCTATCTTATCTTCTAGCAATTCAATTTGCCATATTTTCCTTTGATAGGAAAAAGCGATAATAATCGCCATGAAATCTTTGAAGGGTTTATATCGAATTGGGCCGGGACCTAGTTCTAGTCACACAATCGGGCCCCATTTAGCTGCCTTAAGCTTTGCTAGGAAAGTCGCGGGGCTTCACCCAGATTCCTATAAAGTCATCTTTTATGGGTCTTTAGCTTATACCGCCGTGGGCCATGGATCGGATCGCGCTGTAACCTCTGCTTTTGCCCCAAAGCCATGTCTTATCATCATGGACAAGGAAGCCCAAGTTAAGCACCCTCTTACCATGCGCTTCTTTGCCATTAAAGGGAGCCAAGTTGTCAATGAGGCCGTATATCTTTCCTTGGGCGGCGGCGAAGTTCGGAGCGAAGAAGATTCTTCTATAAACGAAAGCGAGATTTACCCCTTCACAAATTTTGAAGAGATTAAGACTTATCTAAGGGAAAATAGTCTCGGAGATCTTGTTCAATTCTGCAAAAAATTTGAAGAGCCTTCGATGGATGATTATCTTCTTTCCTGCGTGAAAAAGATGTTCTTTTGCTTGGAAAACGGGCTTGAACAAAAAGGAAAAATCCCCGCAAATTCCAATCCAAGGCTTCAAATTAACAGGGTTTCTGGGGACATCTTCGAAACTGCTTCGAGCATGAATCACGAAGATGGGCGCAACACTTTATTGATGACTGCTTACGCCTATGCAGTCGCGGAGAGCAACGCCTGTGGGGAAGAAGTCGTCACCGCGCCAACCTGCGGAGCTAGCGGTGTGTTGCCTGCCGTTCTTTATTTTGAGCACAAACAAAGGCGCGTCCCCTTAACCAAAGTTCGGGATGCCCTTTATGTAGGTGGATTGTTTGGGAACATCGTGAAGCAAAACTCTTCGATTGCCGGTTCCGTGGGGGGCTGCCAAGCTGAGATAGGCACCGCTTCTTCTATGGCCGCTGCCGCGCTTTGCTATTTGCATGGCTTAAGCCTTTATCAAATTGAATACGCTGCCGAATGTGCGATGGAGCATTTTTTGGGGTTAAGTTGCGATCCTGTTGACGGCTACGTAATGATTCCTTGCATTGAAAGGAACGGCATTGGAGCCGGACGCGCCTACATCTCCTATTTGTATGCGAAATCGATTGCCCCTATTCGTACCAATCAAGTTCATTTTGACGATGTTGTTAAAGCTATGAAGTTGACGGGCGACTCTCTCAACGAAGATTATAAGGAGACGGGCTTAGGCGGTTTAGCTAAAGTTCTTTCACCAAAAAACTGCTAAAACGTGCAGGCGTGTACTGTTTTTGCTAAAATAGTTGCGTATGGAACGCGTTATTCAGATTAAAAATAAGAAATTCGTTGTCCAAAGCGTTCGTGCCACTCATCCTGACCATGAATCTTTGGTTTGCACTTGGAGCGGGCGCACCTATTTGGTACGGGTCTTCTCCGTGGCCGAGGAATTCACCAAGGCGATGGCGGATTACAAAGTGCTGAAGCACGCCGGGATCAACATGGCGAAGATTTGCTTCCATGATGACGCCAATCACATCATCGCGTTCGACTATTTCCCCGAGGAAGATTGCCTCAAAGTCTTGT
>CAVKPZ010000004.1:5619-42429 GCA_963658395.1 Lachnospiraceae bacterium
GTCTTGTCCAAAGGCCCTATGGGGGACGAATATTTCGAAGCTTTGTTCGCCTTGTATCGCTTCGCTCGTTTCTCCAAGGTAACCTTGGATTGGGCGCCGCAGAATTTCATGCTCCGCGGATCCCTGATGTTCTACCTCCCAACCAAATGGGAGAAGATGGATGAGAATAACAAACTCGAGAAAGAAGGAATTCGTTCTTGGTTTCTTGGCTCTGAAGGCAGAGCTTTATTAGAGAGAAAAGGTTATAACACCGCAAATCTCCCCTCTTTTTCTGAACTAGAGGTCAACAAAGCCGTAACATTGAAAACCGTGCGGTATTGGTGAGATAGCGAAATCGAGGAGGCTTAGGCCTCTTTTTTTGTTGCCCTCTACTTGCTGAAAGAGTACCATCCGCTTGCAAAGCTGTTACCTCGGCACCCAGCTTTAAAAAATCAGGAGGTCTCTTTATGACCGATACACACCGCTTAATCCGCTCTATCGTGGAGAATGGGCTTATTGCCGCCCTCTACTTTGTGATGAGCGCTTTTGTTCCCGGGATATCCTTCCAAATGTTTAACTTTCGCTTCGGGGAGATTCTCGTGCTACTTTGCTTTTGGCGACCAGACTTTGGAATTGGCTTAAGTGTCGGATGCTTGCTCGCGAATTTCTATGGCGCTATGACGGGTCAAACCGCCCTCATCGATATGCTGATGGGGACAGGAGGAACCATTCTTTCCGTTTTGTGCGTCTCTTATTGCTCCCCCCGTCTTTTAATCGCGACCATCTACCCCCCTGTTTTTAATGGCGTCCTCGTGGGCCTGATGCTTTACTACTTCTACGACTTTGGCTCCATTGCCCTTTGGGTGGAAATGGGCTGGGTGGCTTTAGGGGAACTAACCATCATTTTGGGTGGTTATATCTTTTGGATGATCATCAAACGCGGGTCTTGGTTCTTTAAGGTTTTGCAGCCGACCCGTCATCAAGAAGTGAATTGGTAAAATTTGCCCTTTGACCCCTTTGAGTCTAAGATTTCCCTGCTATGCAGGGCTTTTATTTAGAAATCAAACACGTCGACCCAAATTCCGGGGCAAGATATGGGATTCTCCATACTTGGCATGGGGATGTTGAGGTGCCGATGTTCATGCCGGTTGGGACCAATGCGACGGTTAAAACTCTCTCTCCCGAGCAAGTCTCCGCTTGCGGATCGGGGGTTGTTTTGGCAAACACCTATCACCTTCATCTTCGGCCGGGGGAGGAAATCGTCAAAAAAGGTGGCGGCCTGCACGAATTCATGAATTACCATGGCCCCATTCTTACCGATTCAGGAGGCTTCCAGGTCTTTTCGCTTGCCTCTCGCAGAAAAATCACCGAGGAAGGAGTCACCTTTCAAAATGAGGTGAACGGAAACAAAGAGTTCTTTTCCCCGGAAGAAGCCATCCGCATCGAAGAAGCCTTAGGCGCGGACATCATCATGTCCTTTGACGAATGCATTCCTTATCCGGCCAGCAAAGACTATGTCGCTCGTTCTACCGAGCGGACGCTGCGCTGGGCTAAACGCGGCCTTCAAGCTCATAAGAGAGAAGACCAAGCCTTGTTCGGGATTGTTCAAGGTGGCGAATTTCAAGACCTTCGTTATCATGCGGCCCAAGAGCTTGCCAAGATGGATTTTCCTGGCTATTCCATTGGAGGAACTTCCATCGGAGAGCCTAAAGACGTTTGCTTCCGCATGATCAAAGACGCGGTGCGTTTCTTGCCAAGCGAGAAGCCTCGCTACCTCATGGGCGTCGGCTCGATTGATTACATCCTCGAAGGAATTGCTAGTGGCGTCGATATGTTCGACTGCGTCCTTCCCACTCGCTTGGCTAGGCACGGGGCTTTGATGACGAGCCAAGGCAGAGTCAATATCCAGCGCGCCCAATACAAGGAGGACTTCACCCCGCTTGATCCTGAATGCGACTGCTATACCTGCAAGCATTATACGAAGGCCTATCTTCATCACCTCTATAAAGCTGGTGAGGACTTTGGGAAGACGCTCAACTCCATTCATAATATCCGTTTCCTCATTCGTCTCGTCGAAGGCGCGAGGAAGGCGATTCAAGAAGACCGCTTCAACGAATACAAAGAAGCCGTCTACGCCGCCTATGGCGATAAAAGGGGGTTCTGATGGATATCTCTTTATTTGATTATGATCTGCCCAAGGAGCTGATTGCCCAATCTCCTCTTCCTGACCGCGATCAGTGCAAACTGATGGTGGTCAACCGCCAGGAACAAACCATTGAGCATAAGCACTTTTATGATATTTTGGATTACCTTAAACCTGGGGATGTTTTGGTGAGGAACAACACGAAGGTTCTTCCAGCCCGTCTCATCGGAGTCAAAGTCGAGACCAAAGGCAAAGTCGAAGTCCTTTTGCTGCACCCCGTCGAAAACGAGGAAGACGTTTGGGAGTGCCTCGTCGGCAATGCCCATTCGGTCCGCGTCGGTTCTCGCTGCTCTTTTGGGGAAGGAATGCTCACCTGCACCTGCGTCAAAGTCCTTCCCGAAGGGCTTCGCCATATGAAGTTCGAGTATCAAGGCATCTTCCTTGAAGTCTTAGATAAACTGGGTTTGATGCCTCTTCCCCCGTACATTAAGAAGCAATGTGAGAACAACGACGATTATCAAACCGTCTACGCGAAAGTGCCTGGCTCTGCCGCTGCGCCGACCGCAGGCTTCCACTTCACCGAAGAACTTTTCCAAAAGATTAAAGACAAAGGCGTTGAGGTCGTCGACATCACCTTGAATATCGGTTTAGGCACGTTCCGTCCGGTCGAAGTCAGCGACACGAAAGACCATCATATGCATGTGGAAAGCTACCACATGAGCCAAGAAGCCGCGGATGAGCTCAACAAAGCCAAAAGCGAAGGACGCCGCATTATCGCAATCGGCACCACGTCGGTCCGGACTCTGGAATCCGTCTATGCGAAATGGGGCAAGTTCGCTGAGGATTCTTCTTCCACTGGGATTTTCATCTCCCCAGGCTATGAATACAAAGCTATCGACGCTTTAATCACGAATTTCCACCTCCCTAAGTCCACTTTGGTGATGCTTGTTTCCGCCTTCATGGGCAGAAAATGGACCCTTCATTGCTATGAAGAAGCCGTGAAGGAAAACTACCGCTTCTTCAGCTTCGGCGATGCGATGTTCATTTACGGGAACTATGACTATTCGACGGGAAATGAGTGAGAACTATTATCTGAAATCCTTAGAGGAGATTTCCTCTTTGCCTAAAGGCGAGAAGCCGACATTTCTTTTTCATGTCTGCTGCGCTCCATGCGCTTGCTTCCCTCTTTTATTTCTCGCCCCCCATTTCGACATCACGATTTATTACGATAACTCCAATATTTTCCCTGAAAGCGAGTTCTTCAGAAGAAGAGAAGAACTTGAGAAGTTGCTCGCCTTTTACAAAAGGGATTACGGCTATGGCATCAAACTGATCGAGCCCCCTTATGATCATGAGGAATATATGAAGGAACTGCGCCCGCTCGCGTGTGAAAAAGAAGGCGGGAGGCGCTGTCTTCTTTGCTACACCAAGCGCATGAAGGAAGCCTATGACTATGCGGAGAGCCATGGCTTCGATTATTTCGCGACCGTGATGTCCATCTCCCGTCAAAAGGACTCCAAGGTCATGAATGAGATCGGCAAAGAGCTTGAGAAAAGCCATTCCCGCACCAAGTATTTCTATTCGGATTTCAAGAAAGCCAACGGTCAGCTTTTCGGGGTGAAATTAAGAGATCATTATGGTCTCTACAACCAACTCTACTGCGGTTGCGAGTACTCGCTAGAAGAGGGAAAGAAGCGCTTAATCCAAGAGGGAAAAGACCCCCATTCCATCCTTCCCAATACCCAAAAATCCGAATTAAAAAATAAGTAAAGTTTGTGCATTGTGCACAAAAATTAAACATTTCCAGAAAAACTTTCGATGGGGTCTTTTCTTTTTTTAAGCCCCTTTTTGAAAAAAACAAAAAAGCAAGCAACTAGGCTAAAAATTTGTAAAAAACTGCTTGCGCCCCATCCCTCACGCGCGTATTGTTACACACGCTGGCGCTTGCGATGAAATGCGAGGTTGCTGACACACCCACAGGCGTTGTCATGATGGGGTGGTCAGGGAATTCGCATGGAACGAACGTCAGAAGCCTGAAAAAATTTATAAGGAGGAACATTCATGGCGAAAGAAAAAGCGATCCGTATTCGCTTAATGGCCTATGAACACAAGATCCTCGACGATTCCGTCGAAAAGATCGTTGATGTGGCCAAGAAAACCGGCGCGTCTGTCAAGGGACCGATCCCCTTACCGACCGAGAAGCAGGTCTACACCGTTCTCCGCGCAACCTTCAAGTACAAGGATGCCCGCGAACAGTTTGAGATCCGCACCCACAAGAGGCTGCTTTATGTCAGCAACCCCACCAAAGAAACCATCGACCACCTCAAGAGATTGAATCTCCCGAGCGGCGTCGATATCGACATCAAGTTATAAGGAGGACCCAAATCATGAAATCCCTCATCGGAAGAAAAATGGGCATGACGCAGGTCTTCGCCGCCGACGGAACCATGTACCCGGTCACCGTCATCGAAGTATTGCCGAACGTCATCGTGGACAAGAGAACCATCGAGAAGAACGGCTATGAAGCTGTTCAGGTCGGTTACGAAGACAAGGCTGAGAAGCGCGTCAACAAAGCCATCAAAGGCATCTACAAGAAAGCCGGCGTTGCCACCAAAGAGCATCTCTACGAGCTCAAGGGCGACGAAATCTACGGCAAGAACATCGGCGACACGATCGACGCTTCGATCTTCGCCGCTGGTGAAGTCTGCGACATCATCGGTCACAACAAAGGCCATGGTTACAGCGGCACCATCAAGAAGTATCACCACCACATCGGCCCGAAAGGCCATGGCTCTGGCTATCATCGCCAGATCGGCTCTCTCGCCAACAATGGACGTGACAACAACCGCGTCATCCCTGGCAAGAAGATGTCTGGCCATTGGGGACCGGAACAGTGCACTGTTCAAAACGTCACCATCATCGAGAGCAACCCTGAGAAGGGCTACATCCTCGTCAAAGGCGGCGTCCCCGGACCGAAAAAAGCCATCGTCATGCTTCGCACCCCCGTTAAGGTGCAATTCCGCAAACCGGTTGTGAAACCGATTGCCGTCATCAATGAAGAGAAGAAAGGAGAATAACAATGGCCGCTAAGAATATCAGCCTCCCCGTTGTCTCGCTTAAAGGCGAAGACAAGGGAACCATTGAGGTCTCCAGCGAAGTCTTCGGCATCAAAGAGGAGAACCCCCAGGTCGTCCACGATGCAGTCGTGACCTACATGGCCAACCTCCGCCAAGCCACCGCAAAGACCAAGAAACGCCATGAGGTTCATGGCACCGCCAAGAAGCCTTGGAGACAAAAAGGAACCGGCCGCGCCCGTGCGGGTGATGTGAAATCCCCGATCTGGGTCGGTGGCGGAACCGTCTTCGGACCCGATGGCAATCAGAACTACAAACGTTCCCAGAATAAGAAGGCCCACAAGCTTGCCCTCCGCACCGTCTGGAGCGAGAAGGTCAAGAAAGGCCTCATCGTCGTCGAGGATTACGCCGTCTCAAAGATTTCCACCAAGGATTTCGCTTCCAGCCTCTCCGCCATCAAGGCGAGCGGCAAAACCCTCATCGTCGTCGAGGGCGGCGAAGAGAATCTCATCCTCTCCGCGAGAAACATCAACAACGTCGGACTCACCGAAGTCTGCAACGTCTCCGTCTATGACTTGCTCAACTTCGACACCGTCGTCATCAGCAAAGACAACATCAAAAAGATTGAGGAGGCTTTGAAGTAATATGGCCGACGAAAAGAAAATCGAGACCGCTTCCTTTGCGAAGCCGACCGCCCATGATTACTCCGTGATCATCGAGCCGCTCATCACCGAAAAGACCATGGCTCTCATGCAGAATGAGAACAAGGTCACGATGAAGGTCCTCAAAACCGCTAACAAAACCGAGATCAAGAACGCCTTCGAGAGCATCTTCCAGGTCAAGGTCGTTGGCGTGAATGTCGTCAATCAGCATCCGAAGGCCACCACTCGTGGCGGACGCTACCAAGGCAAGATCCAAGGCTTCAAGAAAGCCGTGCTCACCCTTGCCGAGGGCAATGCTGTTGACCTATTCAAAGAGTAAGGAATCACCGTCTTATATCCTTATATATAAGTAAAGCATCCAATATAGGAGAAACAGGAAATGGCAATTAGAACCTACCGTCCTACGACAAAGTCGCGTCGCGCTATGACGAACTCGACTTTCGAGGAAATCACCAAATCGACTCCTGAAAAATCGCTGCTCGACACCAAGAAGAACACTGGTGGCCGCAACAATCAGGGGAAGATCACCTGCCGCCACATCGGCGGAGGCAACAAGAACCGCTATCGTATCATCGACTTCCGCAGAAGGAAGGACGACATCCCGGCGACCGTCAAAGCGATCGAATACGATCCAAACCGCAACGCCTTAATCGCCCTCGTCTATTACGCTGACGGCGCCAAGGCCTATATCATCCAGCCGCAAGGGCTCCACGTTGGGGACAAGATCGTCTCCGGCGAAGCCACCGACATCAAAACCGGCAACTGCTGCGACCTCAAGAACATCCCTGAAGGTACCCTTGTCCACAACATCGAGCTTCAACCTGGGAAAGGCGCTCAGATGTGCCGCGCCGCCGGAACGAGCGCTCAGGTGCTCGGCTCCGAAGGCAAATACGTTATGCTCCGCCTCGCTTCTGGCGAAGTGAGAAAAGTCCTCGGCACCTGCCGCGCTACCATCGGCATCGTCGGCAACGAAGACTTCAACCTCATCAACCTCGGCAAAGCCGGCAAGAGCCGTTGGAAGAACGTTCGCCCGACCGTCCGCGGTTCCGCGATGAACCCGAATGACCACCCCCACGGCGGTGGTGAAGGTAAGTGCCCTGTCGGCCGCGACGCTCCTCGTACCCCTTGGGGCAAGAGAGCGCAAGGCGTCAAGACTCGCCACGTCAAGAAGAATTCCACTCGCCTCATCGTCAGGAGAGCTGGTAAGTAAGCAAAGGAGAAGTAGAACAACATGTCTCGTTCCAGCAAAAAAGGACCGTTCGTTGATGCCTACCTTATGAAAAAGGTTGAGGCGCTTCAGAAGTCCGGCAAAAAAGAGATCATCAAAACCTGGTCTCGCCGCTCGACGATCTACCCCGCCTTCGTCGAACAAACCTTCGCCGTCTATAACGGCCACGAACACATCACCGTCTATGTCACGGAAGACATGGTCGGCCATAAGCTCGGCGAATTCGCCCCGACCCGCACCTTCGCGGGCCACCACGGAAATAACGTGGGCGACCAAGCCGCTAAGAAGTAAGGAGAAAGATCATGGCAGAAGAAAAGAAAACCGTGAAGAAGGCTCCCGCCAAGAAAGCCGCCCCTAAGAAAGAGGAGGCCGCGAAGAAGGAAGCCGCTCCGAAGAAAGCGGTCAAAAAAGAAGCCGCCGCTGAAGTCAAAGAAGAAGCCAAGGTGGAAAAGAAAGCCGCCAAGGCCAAGAAGGCAGCCAAAGAAGAAGTGAAGGTCGAGGAAAAACCAGCCGTCACGGAAGCCCGCTGCTTCGTCCGCGACATCCGCGTCACCCCGCGCAAGGTCCGTCTCGTGATCGACCTCGTCCGCGGCAAATCCGTCTCCGAGGCGCTTGGCATTCTCGCCAGGACCAACAAAGCCGCTTCGCTCCCGGTCGCCAAAGCGATCAAGTCCGCGGCCGCCAATGCTGTCAATAACTTCCACATGGAAGCCAGCAGCTTGTACATCTCGGAAATTCAGGTCTCGGATGGCCTCCGCATCAAGAGGTTCATCCCTAGAGCCAAGGGCAGCGCTTCCCCAATCGTCAAGCGCAATGCGAACCTCCGCGTCGTCGTGAAGGCTCGCTAAGGTAGGAGGACCAAATCAAACTATGGGACAAAAAGTTAACGCCGTCGGTCTCCGCGTTGGGATCAACCGCGATTGGAACTCGAAATGGTTCGCCAACAAACAGCAATATGGCAAAAACCTCGAAGAGGATCTCGCCATTCGCAAATACCTCGAGAAGGAACTCGCGAAATCGATGCTCTCCCGCATCGAAATCGGCCGCGTCAATTCTGACAAAGGCACCAAAGTCACCGTCTCCGTCTTCGTCGCCCGCCCGGGCGATGTCCTCGGACAGGATGGGGAAAACGTCAAGAGACTCAAAGGCGACCTCGCGACCATCGTGAAGAAGCCGAACGAACTCGAGCTCGTCGTCGTCGAAATCAAGAACCCCGACCTCGATGCCACCCTCATGGCGAAATGGATCGCAAGCGAGCTTGAGAATCGTGCTGCCTTCCGCTCTACCATGAAGAAAGCTCTTCAGAGAATGAGAAAAGCCGGTGCCAAAGGTTGCAGAACGCTCTGCTCCGGACGCCTTGGCGGCGCGGAAATCGCCCGCGAAGAAGGCTATAAGGAAGGCGTCATCCCCTTGACCACCCTCCGCGCCGACATCGACTTCGCTTCCGTGAGCGCTCACACCACTTACGGATGCATCGGCATCAAAGTCTGGATCTGCCGCTCTCTCAACAAGACCGACACGGCAACCGTCAATGAGCCCGCCCCCGAATCCGCTCGCATGAACCGATTCGATAGGAGACCGGGTTCGCGCCCTGGCAACCATGCCCCGCGCGCCAATAACAACGTTAGCGACAAAGGAGGAGAAGACAATGCTGCAGCCAAAACGCGTTAAGTACCGTCGTCCCCATCGCTTAAGCTATGAGGGAAAAGCCAAAGCCGGCACCACCGTCGACTTCGGCGAATACGGCCTTGTGGCGCTGGAAGGGAACTACATCGACAACCACCAAATCGAGTCTGCCCGTATCGTTCTCGCCCGCTACACCGACCGCGCTGGCAAGGTCTGGATTCGTATCTATCCTCACCTCGCCCGCACCAAAAAGCCCGCTGAAGTTCGTATGGGCTCCGGCAAAGGTTCGCCCGAAGGTTGGGCGGCTGTCGTCGAAAAGGGAAGAGTCATCTTCGAAATCGGCGGCATCGATCCGAAAGTTGCCCAAGAGGCCCTTCGCCTCGCCGGCTACAAACTTCCGGTGAAGACCAAAGTTATCAAGAGGACGAAAGCCCTCTCGCAAGCCGACTTGCTCAAGATGGAAGCGGCCCACGAATCTTCCCTCGAGGAAATCGAGAAGGAAGATGCCGAGGAGCACGTCACCGTCTCTGACACCGGCAATGAAACCCCGGCCCCTGAGACCGAGGCCAAAGAAGGAGCCTAAGAGATGGAAATCAAAGACATCCGCGCCCTCTCGGGCGAAGAGCTCAACGACAAGATTTATGAGCTCAAGAGCCAGATGTTCGAGCTTCGCCGCAAGAAAGCGGTTGGCAATCTCGAACACGGCGAACAAATCCGCGTCCTTCGCAAGGACTTAGCCAAAATGGAAACCGTGAAGCACGAAAGAGAGCTTCACATTGAGAAGTAAGGAGGAACTTGACATGGAAAGAAATCATCGCACCGCCATCCAAGGCGTCGTCACTTCCGTGAAGATGAACAAGACGATCATCGTCACCGTCTCCACTGAGAAAAACGATCCCGTCTATGCCAAGAGGGTCGGCTATTCCAAGAAATACGCCGTCCACGATGAGAACAACTCCGCCAAAGAAGGCGACGTTGTGACCATCATGGCCTGCCGCCCGCTCTCGAAGACGAAGCACTTCCGCCTCGTCTCCATCGATGAGCACGCCGTCACTGCCGAAACCATTGAAGAAGCGGAAGCTTCCCTCGAAGAAAAAGACGGCAGCGCCGACATCAAAGCTGAGGAGGAGAAGTAATGGTCCAGCAGGAAACGAACCTTGTGGTCGCCGACAACTCCGGCGCCCGCAGCGTCAGGGTCTTCCGTCAGTATGGCGGAAGCCACAAAAAGACTTCGACTCTCGGGGACATTGTCCTCTGCGCCGTCAAGGAAGCCATTCCTAACGGCAAAGTCAAGAAGAGCGACGTCGTCAAAGGCGTCATCGTCCGCGTGAAGCATCCTGTCCAGCGCGCCGATGGCTCGACCATCAGCTTCGACGACAATGCCGTGGTCATCGTTGATAACGACGGCAACCCCGTTGGCACCCGTGTCTTCGGCCCCGTCGCCAGAGAGCTCCGCGACAAGGGCTATATGAAGATCATCTCGCTCGCCGTCGAGGTGCTATAAGGAGAACATCATGAAGATTAAAAAAGGTGATACCGTAATCGTCATCTCCGGCGCCGACAAAGGAAAGCAGGGTGTTGTCCAAAGGGCTTACCCGAAGCTCAACAAAGTCGTCGTGGAAGGCGTTAACGTCCACAAAAAGCACTGCAAACCCACTCAGCAATCTCCTGAGGGGAGCATCAAAGAGATCTACGTGCCGATCGATGTGTGCAAAGTCGCCATCATCGACCCCAAGACCAAGAAACCCACCCGTATCCATATGGGTATTGAGAAGGGCAAGAAGGTTCGCCTTGCCAAATCCGGCGCGAGCCTTGACAAGTAAGGGAGGAAGCGAACATGGCAGAAACTAAGAAGAAAGCCGTCAAAGCGGCCCCTGCGAAAGTCGAAGAAACCAAATACGTCAACCGTCTTCAGAAGAAGTACAAAGAGGAAATCGTCCCCGCGCTCGTCAAAGAGTTCGGCTACACCTCTCTCATGCAGGCTCCGAAGATGGAGAAGATCGTCATCAATATGGGCGTGGGCGATGCAACCCAGAACTCCAAAGCCCTCGATGACGCCGTCGCCGATCTCACCTTGATCGCTGGCCAAAAGCCGGTCGTCACCAAGGCGAAAAAGTCCATCGCGACCTTCAAGGTCCGCGAAGGGCAGGCCATCGGCTGCAAAGTGACTCTCCGCGGCAAGCGCATGTACGAGTTCCTTGACAAGCTCGTCTCCATCGCCCTCCCCCGCGTCCGTGATTTCCGCGGCATCAACAAGAATGCCTTCGACGGGCATGGCAACTACACTCTCGGTGTCAAAGAGCAACTGATCTTCCCCGAGATTGACTACGATAAAGTCGCGAAGGTCCGCGGCATGGACATCGTCATGGTGACCACCGCTCATAGCGACAAAGAGGCTGCCTCTCTCCTCGAGAAGCTCGGCATGCCCTTCAAAAAGTGAGAAAGGATTGACCCATGGCTAAGAAAAGCTTGATTGAAAAATCCAAACGGACCCCGAAATTCGCCGTCCGCGAATACACCCGCTGCAAACGCTGCGGCCGTCCCCACGGCGTCATCCGCCGCTTCGGGCTCTGCCGTATCTGCCTCAGGGAAATGGCCCACAAAGGCGAAATCCCCGGTATGAAGAAGGCCTCTTGGTGAGGAAGAAAGGAGAAAGAACATGAACGCAGATCCTATCGCCGATATGCTCACTCGTATCCGCAACGCCAACGCGCTCCGCTACGAGGAAGTTTCCATGCCCTCCTCCAAATCTAAGGAAGGCATCGCCTCGATTCTTAAGAATCAGGGCTTCATCACCAACTACGTGGTCGATGAGAAAGATGGCAAGAAGACCCTTACCATCACCCTCAAGTATTCTTCGACTGGTGAAAGAGTCATCACCAACTTGAAGCGTATCTCGAAACCTGGCCTCCGCATCTACGCGGAAGCCGACAAAATCCCGAGCGTCCTCAAGGGCCTCGGCATCGCGATCGTGAGCACCGACAAAGGCTTGCTCACCGATGCGCAAGCTAGGAAAGCCGGCGTTGGCGGAGAAATCCTCTGCTACGTCTGGTAATCAACTGGAAAGGAAGAAATTATGTCACGTATCGGATTAAAACCCGTAGTTCTTCCCGAGGGCGTCACCGTTACCATTAACGAAGACACCGTCACCGTCAAAGGATCCAAAGGCGAATTAAGTGTCGCTTATCCAAGCGTCATCAGCGTCGAGGTGAAGGACGGAAAAGAACTTCTCGTTCATCGCGCGAACGATGAAAGAAACAGCGTTGCCATGCACGGCACTACCCGCGCCAACATCGCTAACGCCGTCAAAGGCGTGCACGAAGGCTTCACCAAGGAGCTAGAAATCTCTGGTATCGGCTACCGCTGCGAGATGAAGGGCGACAAGCTCGTCTTGCACGTTGGCTTCTCCCACGATGTCACGGTTGCTCCTCTTGAAGGCGTGAAAATCGCCGCCAAAGACGAAACCCATATCAGCGTCACCGGAATCGACAAACAAAAAGTCGGACAAACCGCGGCTCTCATCCACGACACCAAGCGTCCTGAACCTTATGGAGGCAAGGGCATCAAGTATAAGGGTGAGGTCATCATCCGCAAAGAAGGCAAGCGCGCTGCCGCAACCGGTAAGAAGTAAGGAGACTATTGATCATGATCGAAAAAGAATCCAGAACCAAGGTTCGCATCCGCAAGCATGCCCGTGTCCGCGCGAAAGTCAAAGGCACCGCCGAAAAGCCGCGCCTCTGCGTCTTCCGCTCGAACAAGCACATCGAAGCTCAAATCATCGACGACACCAAGGGGATCACTCTCGTGGCCTCCTCCTCTGTTGCCCTTAAGCTCGCTAATGGCTCCAACAAGGACGCCGCCGCCAAAGTCGGCGCCGACCTTGCCGCCAAGGCTCTTGCCAAAGGCATCAAGAAAGTCGCCTTCGACCGCGCCGGCTATCTCTATCATGGCCGTGTCGCTGCCCTCGCCGACGCTGCCCGTGAAGGCGGCCTCGACTTCTAAGGAGAACACTTCAAATGGCTGAAGAAGAAAAACAAGAAAACGTGGCTGCTGAGGGTGAGACCTCTGAGAACAAGCCCGTTCGCCAACCTCGCGGCTTCGAGCCGCATGGCTCCGCCAGCGCCCCGCGCCCTGGCGATCGCAAAGCCGGTGACCACAAAGGCCGTCCTTCCGAGAGAAGGGGTGGCCGCGGTGGCTTCCACGGCGGCGCCCGTCGTCCTGAGGACGAATACCTCGAAAGAGTCGTCGCCATCAACCGCATCTCCAAGACCGTCCAAGGCGGCAAGCACATGCGTTTCTCCGCGCTCGTCGTCATCGGCGATGGCAAAGGAAAATATTCCTTCGCC
The DNA here is from genome assembly GCA_963658395.1 of Lachnospiraceae bacterium. Lineage (GTDB taxonomy): Bacteria > Bacillota_I > Bacilli_A > RFN20 > CAG-826 > Alloenteromonas. Next base: position 18,678 of record CAVKPZ010000004.1, read on the forward strand.
ACTGCTAAGTCCGGCGAAGTGCCCGACGCAATCAAAAAGGCTTTGACCAAAGCCAGGAAGAAGCTCTACTCGATCGACCTTAAGAAAGGCACCGTCGCCCACGACATCGTCGGCGTCTATGGCGCAACCAAGGTCGTCATCAAACCCGCTCCGGCTGGCACCGGTATCGTTGCCGGCGGCGCGGTGCGTGCGATTCTCGAACTCGCCGGTGCGAAGAACGTCGTCTCCAAAGTCTACGGCTCCCGCACTTCCGTCAACGTCATCCGCGCGACCCACGACGCTCTTTGCAAACTCAAGAGCTACGACCGCGTCATGGTCCTCCGTGGCATCAAGACCGAAGATCAGATCAAGGCCTACCATGCTGCTGAGAGAGCCAAATCCGCTCCGGCTAAGAGCGAAACGAAAGGAGATAAGTAATCATGTCTTCTCTATCGACACTCAAAAACGTTGACGGCGCCATCACCAAGTCCTTCCGCAAAGGACGCGGCGTTGGCTCTGGCAACGGCAAGACCGCCGGCAAAGGCACCAAAGGCCAAGGGGCCCACGGCCACACCAAGAAGAACGGCTTCGAGGGTGGACAGACCCCAATCGCCCGTCGTCTTCCGAAGTTCGGCGCTCGTAAGACCCATCGCGGGGTCAAGACGGTTTACACCACCGTCAGCCTCGACACCCTTGAGAAATACTTCAAAGCGGGTGAGACCGTGACGATCGCGGTTCTCCTCGAAAAAGGTATCGTCAAGAAGGAAAACGATGGTCTTAAAATCCTTGGGAATGGTAAACTTTCCAAGAAAATCGTCGTCGAAGCAAAAGCCTTCTCCGCTTCTGCTAAGGAAGCTATTGAAAAGGCTGGCGGCGAAGCCAAGGTAATCAAATAATGAAAAAGTTCGTCTCGATCTTCAAAAACAAAGAAATCGTCGGCCGCATTTTCTTCACGGTCATGATTCTCTTCGTCATCCGGATCGGGGCGGCTATCACGGTTCCTGGCGTCGCTGTCGGCGAACAGCTCAGCAACGCCATGAACTCGGGCAACGCCGTCGCAATGATGGACTTGCTCGGGGGCGGGGCCTTATCGAACTTCTCGGTATTCGCCCTAGGGGTTTCGCCTTACATCACCGCCCAGATCATCGTCGAGTTGCTCTCCAAAGACGTCCTGCCGGCCTTGACTGACCTCTCCAAACAAGGTCAATACGGCCGCAAGAAGATTGAGATGGCCACGCGCTATCTCTCCCTCTTGCTCGGGGCGGTCCAAGGGTATGGCATCATCATGACGATGAAAAACAACTCCTATCTGTCGCTGACGATGGATGATTCCTTCTGGACCTATGCCTATATCGTTACCGTTCTCCTCGCGGGCAGCTTGCTCGAGATGTGGCTCGGCGACCAAATCACCGAGAAAGGCTTAGGAAACGGCATCTCCGTCATCATCTTCGCTGGCTGCGTCCGCTCGCTGCCGACTCAGATCTCGACCGCTTGGTCGAAATGGGTCAGCGCGAATATCGGCCATGCTTCCAGCGAAATCATTCAGGGCGCGTTTACGTTCGCCCTCTATATCCTCGCTTATGTCGCTATCGTCGCCGGGGTCGTCTTCTTCGAGCTCGCGCGGCGCAAAATCCCAGTCCAGTCGGCTGGCAAAGGCGGCGCAACCCCTTCGATGGCCCGCGCTTCCTTCTTGCCGATCAAAGTCAACTCGGCTGGCGTCATCCCCATCATCTTCGCCTCTTCGATCATGATGGCGCCCTCGGTCATCGCTAGCTTCATCTCTAGCGATGCCGCCAATGCGCAATGGCTCCAGATCTTCAACTACTCGGCAATGTATGAAATGCCGGGGATCGATGGGGATACCTGGAAAATGCCTTGGGGCCTCATCATCTATCTCATCCTCGTCATCGCCTTCACCTTCTTCTACGCCCAGATGCAAATCGATCCGGAAACGCTTGCGGACAACTTCCAAAAGAACGGCTCCTACATCCCTGGCATCCGCCCGGGCAAAGAGACGGAAAGGTATGTCGGGAAAGTGCTCAATAGAGTCACCTTCATCGGGGCCTTCGCGCTTGCCGCGATCGCCGCGATCCCGCTTGCCCTCACCTTGTCTGGGATCTTCGGAAATGACACCTCCCTCGCGATCGGGGGAACCGGCATGATCATCATCGTCGGCGTTGCCATTGAAATTAACTCTCAGATCGACGGCTTGCTCGCCGGTAAGAGTTTCGAAGAAGTCCAAGGAGGAATGTGACATGCTTAATATCATCCTTATGGGTCCCCCGGGTGCTGGCAAAGGAACCCAGGCGACCAAAATTGAAGATGCCTTCCATCTTCCCCATATCTCGACAGGCGACATGTTCCGCGAGGCGATTGCCGAAGGAACTGAGCTTGGGAGACAAGCGAAAGCGATCATCGAGGCGGGTGGCCTCGTCCCTGACGAAATCACCATCGGCCTGGTGAAAGAACGCCTTGCCAAAGAAGATTGCGCGAATGGCTATCTGCTGGATGGCTTCCCGCGCACCATCGCTCAGGCCGAAGCCCTCACCAAGATGGGGCCGGAGATCGGAAGAGAGGTCAGCCTCGTCGTGGACATCTCCGTTCCGGACGATGAGCTCACCAAGCGCATCGCCGGCAGGCGCGTCTGCCCCACCTGCGGGGCCTCCTATAACGTCCATTTCCTTCCTCCGAAGGTCGAAGGCAAGTGCGACCGTTGCTCTGGAGAGCTCAAGCAGAGGAAAGACGACAACGAAGCGAGCTTCGCCATTCGTCTTGCCAACTACCACGCCCAGACCGCGCCGCTTATCGACTACTACAAGAAGCAAGGCATCTACCATGGCTTCGAAGGCAGATCGACTCCCGAAGAGCTCTTCGACGAAATCGATGCTCTTCTGGAGGAAAACGCGTGATCATAATCAAATCCCCCCGCGAGATTTCCCTCATGAAAGAGGCAGGAAGAATCGTGGGGCTCATCTGGGAAGCAATTCCTAACATCATCAAACCTGGCGTCTCGACCTTGGAAATCAATTCCGAGGTTGAGCGCCTTATCCAAGAAAACGGGGCGAAGGCCGCGGAAAAAGGCTACTGTGGCTATCCCGCCTCCGTCTGCGTCTCCCTCAATGAGGAAATCCTGCACGGGATCCCCTCAAGCAAGAGGATCCTCAAAGACGGAGACATCGTTACCTTAGACCTCGTCGTCGAGAAGAACGGCTACATGGCCGATTCCGCCCGCACCTATTGCGTGGGCATCTGCGGCGAGAGGCAAAAACACATGGTTGCAATCGCGAAGCAATGCTTCGATAATGCAATGTCCTTGGTCAAACCAGGGGCGCATCTGGGCGATATCTGCCACATGATCGGCGAAACCGCGAAGGCCAATGGTTGCAGCGTTCCGCGCGATTACACGGGGCATGGCATCGGGACCCACATGCACGAAGACCCTTACATTCCTTGTTATGGAACCGCGGGGACCGGGCCGATCTTGCGCGAGGGCATGACCCTTGCCATAGAGCCCATGATCCTTGAGGGAAAACCAGACGTGAGGGTGCTCAAAGATGGCTGGACGGTAGTGTCCAAAGACGGAAAACTAACGAGCCATTATGAGAATACGATCGTAGTCACCAAGGATGGTTACGAGATCCTCACCCTCAGCGATGGGGAAAAGGCCGGCAGAAAGGAGGAAGACCTTTGAGTAAACAAGACTGCATTGAGGTTGAGGCTACTGTATTGGAATGCCTCCCCAACGCCAACTTCAAGGTGAAGTTAGCCAACAACGGAGCCGTGGTTCAAGCCTGCGTTTCGGGAAAAATTCGGATGCACTACATCCGCATTCTCCCCGGCGATAAAGTCACGGTCCAGTTCTCACCTTACGATTTAACACGCGGGCGCATTACTTTCCGGTATCGAAACTGAACCGGAGCATTGACTGAAGGAGCAAAACAATGAAAGTCAGGCCGTCTGTCAAGCCGATTTGTGACAAGTGCAAAGTCATTCGGCGCCATGGCAAAGTCATGGTCATCTGCTCCAACCCTAAGCACAAACAGCGTCAGGGTTGAGCGAAAGAAAGGAAATCTAAGCAAATATGGCACGTATTGCTGGGGTTGATATCCCGAATCAGAAGCGCATCGTGATCTCCCTTACCTATATTTATGGTATCGGCGACACCACCGCGAACAAAATCTGTGCTGATGCCGGCGTGAACGTCGACATCCGCACCAAAGACCTCACCGATGAGCAGCTCACTGCTCTTCGTGCTGAAGTCGCCAAGTACCGCACCGAAGGCGATCTCCGCCGCGAAGTCGCGCTCAACATCAAGCGTCTCACCGAAATCGGCTGCTATCGTGGCATCCGCCACAAACGCGGACTTCCTTGCCGCGGACAACGTACCCGCACCAATGCCCGTACCCGCAAAGGTAAGAGGAAGACCATCGCCAACAAGAAGGAAGCTACCCGCTAAGGAGGTTAAGGAAAAATGGCTACTGCAAAATCCAAATCCACGACCGCCCGCAAGAAGAAGATCAAACGCTCCTTCACCAAAGGCGTCGCGCACATCCACGCTACGTTCAACAACACCATCGTCACCATTACCGATTCCCAAGGGAACGTCATCTCTTGGAGCTCCGCGGGTGCCCTTGGCTACAAAGGCGCCAAGAAGGGCACTCCCTTCGCGGCCCAAGTCGCCGCTGAAGCGGCGGGCAAAACCGCTTATGACCAGGGCCTCCGTCAGCTCGACGTTGAGGTGAAGGGCCCGGGTGCTGGCCGCGAAAGCGCGGTCCGCGCTCTTGCCACCATCGGCTTCCAAGTGCTCTCCATCGAAGACAACACTCCGATCCCGCACAACGGCTGCCGCCCCCCGAAGCGTCCCCGCGGCTAGTCCGCTTGAATGCCATCGCTACAGAATTGAACCATTCAGGAGGAATCTAAAGAAATGGCCAATGCCAAAAATAACGAGGAGCTTCGTCTCCCCAATCCGTTCGAACCCGTCGGGATCAACCCTGAAATCAATGACGAGAATGAGCACTACTGCAAGCTCGTCATCAAGCCGCTTGAAAGAGGCTTCGGCATCACTCTCGGCAACGCGCTTCGCCGCGTCTTGCTAAGCGCCCTTCCCGGGGCGAGCGTCTGCGCCGTCGAAATCGAAGACAACGACGTCAAAGTCCGCCACGAATTCACCGCCCTTGAGGGCGTGGAAGAAGACGTCACCGCGATCATCCTCAACCTCAAGGACCTCGTCCTTAAGATCGACGATAACTCCGGCGACCTCAAGCGCATCACCGTCGACAAGAAAGGCCCTGGTGTCCTCACTGCCGGCGACCTTGAGCTCCCTGAGCTCGTCGATGTCATCAATCCTGACCTCGAAATTGCCCATCTCAATGAGAAGGGCCATCTCCATATGACCATCTATGCCGCCAATGGCCGCGGATACGTCACCTCGGAGCAAAACAAGATTGAGCGCAAACTCGACGCGATTGGCGTAATCGCCACCGACTCGAACTATAGCCCGGTCACCAAAGTCGCCTACACCGTGGATCCCACCCGTGTCGGCCACGACTCCAAATTCGATCAGCTTACCCTCGAAGTCACCACCAATGGGTCCACCAAACCCACCGACGCCGTGGCTCTTGCCTCTCAGCTTCTTATCTCCCATTTCACCCTCTTCACCACGCTTGATGAGAAAGTCGGCGATGTGAAACTCGTGAAAGAAGAGTCCAAAGCCGAGGACAACAAGTATCAGAACATGCTCATCGAAGAGCTCGATCTCAGCGTCAGAAGCAACAACTGCCTCAAGCGCGCTGGCATCGCCAACGTCATGGATCTCACCCAGAAGAGCGAGGATGAGATGATGAAGGTTCGCAACCTCGGCAAGAAATCGCTCAAAGAAGTCAAAGATAAGCTCGCCAGCATTGGCTTGCACTTCCGCGACTATGTAGGAGATTAAAAAATGGCTGCACAAGGAAGAAAGAACGTTCACGGCAAAGCCGGCGTTCGCTTCAAGACCGGTTATACCGCCTCGAAGAACAAAATGATGCTTCGCAACGTCGTCACCTCCCTCGTCAACAACGAGGAAGTCAAAGTGACCTCGGGCGTCGTCAAAGAACTCAAGACCCTCGCCGATCACCTCGTGACCCTCGCGAAGAAAAACACCCTCCACGCTCGCCGTCAGGCGGCTGCCGTCCTCATGGACGAAGCCTCCCTCAAGAAACTCTTCTCCGAGATTGGCCCTCGCTTCGCCACCCGCAACGGTGGCTACACGAAAGCCTTCAAACTCGGTGCGAGAAAAGGCGACAACGCGGAAGTTTGCCTCGTCACCTGGTCCGACAAGAAGTAATTCTTGAATCCACTTACTAAGCCCCTTCGGGGGCTTTTTCAGTTGGAGCACTTCTGCCCCTCTCTTGGACTCCTTTGAAAATCCCCCTCTTTTGTTGGCATATTTTTCCCAAAGGTCCATAATGTCGACGCCTCAAGGAGGAGTCATTATGAAAACTGCTTCGAAAACGATGTACACGATTGGGATGGTCTATGCGATTCTCTTCCTGGTGCTTGGGGCCGCGATGGTCTTAATCGGTAGCATCCTGCTTGTGTTTGGCGTTTCCCCTGAGATTGATGATGCAGGCGCCAGAGCAGCCTATATGAGCGCGGGCTCCGTCGTTCTTGGCTTAGGGGCTTATTTCGCCGCAGGTCAAATCGTGGAGATTGTGATGGACAATCTTGGCCGCAACGGGGGCAGAGGGATTCAGATTGCGAACATCGTCGTCGGCGCGGTCTGCAGCAACGTCTTCACTCTACTTGGCGGGGCATTCGGCTTGGCCTCGGAAGAAATCATCTATTGACCCTTTGCTGATTTGCTAATTTAAAAGACACATTAAGAAAAAGTGTCTTTTTATTTTTCTAATGGAAATTTACCTATGTTTTGAGGCTTTTATAATCCCCACATGAGCATTTCTAGAGGAGAAAAAGGAGTAAATCAACGGTTTAAAAAACCTTTGATTGTCCTTTTTGTTTTCCTCTTTTTAGTGATTGCGTTTTTTCTCTTGTGCCTTTGCTTTGGGAGTTCAGGGATGTCCTTTGGGGAGTCTTTCCTCGCCTTATTCGGGCAAGGCAGCTCCGGCGCGGTGCGGATTGTGAGAAAGATTCGCTTGCCCGAGGCTCTTGCGGCCCTCATTGCTGGCGCGGGGCTAGCTTTAGCGGGTCTCATCATGCAGACGACCTTAGGAAATATCATGGCTTCCCCTGGGACGCTTGGCGTTTCGAACGCGGCCGTGTTTGGGGCAAACGTCTCAATCGTTTTGTTTGCGGGAGGATACGTCATAACCGGCAAGAACGCGGAGAGTTTGATTTCCTCAGTGAACCCCTTCGCGAGCTCTTCTTTCGCCTTCCTCTTCGCTTTTCTTTCCATCTTCTTGATTCTCGCCTTATGCAGGATCAGACGCTTCTCCCCTTCTTCCGTCGTGCTTTCTGGCGTGGCGATTGGAGCGGTTTGGAGCGCGGGGACGACCATTCTGCAGTTTTACGCCACAGACGTAGGCTTGAGCGCGGCGGTCATCTGGTCTTTTGGAGATTTAGGCAGGGCCACCTTCCTTAGCGATGCGGTGATGGGCAGCGTGGTCCTTGCCGCGGCGCTTTTCTTCTTCTTGATGAGATATCGTTACAACGCGCTTCTTCAAGGGGACGGTTTTTCTACGAGCGTGGGCATAAATATCGGGCTTTTGCGCTTCCTTTCTTTGCTTATCGCCTCTTTGATCACAGCGGTTTGCGTCTCTTATCTAGGCATTATCGGCTTCGTGGGAATCATTTGCCCTCATATCGCCAGAAAGCTCCTCGGGGAAAACCATTCCTTCTTGATCCCCGGCTCTTTGCTTTGCGGGGCCATCCTTTTGCTTGGGGCGAATCTCTTCGCCAAAGCCATCGCCCCAGGCAACTCTTTGCCTATCGGCGCGGTGACTTCCTTGCTTGGAGCCCCCTTCTTCCTATATCTCGTCTTCACTTCGAGGAGAGCGGAAACATGCTGATCGTGAATCACCTTTCCTCTTCCTATTCGAAAAAAGGGAAAATCGTTTTAGACGATGTTTCTTTCCAACTTGACGGTGGCGAGATCGGGGTTCTTTTGGGGCCTAATGGGGCTGGAAAGTCCACCTTGTTCCAGTCAATTTTAGGAACAGTGAAGGCAAAAAGCGGTGAAATCCTGATCGATGGGGCGTCCCAGGGAGACTTGAAAAGAAAGCAATGGGCCCAGAAAATCGCTTATGTCCCCCAGAGAATCCCTTCATCTAGCCTCACCGTTTTTGAAACCGTCTTGCTTGGCAGGATGCCTTATTTCACCTTGTTGCCTAGCAAAGAGGACAAAGAGAGCACGATGCGAATCTTGGAGGAGTTTGGTCTTTCTCCTTTCTTCAGCAAGGCTACGAATGAACTTAGCGGGGGCGAGCTTCAAAAGGTCGCGATTGCTTGCGCCTTAAACCAAAACCCCAGCCTTTTGCTTTTGGATGAGCCCACCAGCAACCTCGATATAAAAAACAGCGTGTTTTTGCAGGGACTTTGCAAAAAGCTCGCAAAAACCCATGGAATTTCCATTTTGATTGCAACCCATGATCTTAATTCCGCGCTGGACTTAGGGAACAGGTTCTATTTCCTGAAAGAGGGGAAGTTGATTGGACAAGGCAAAGAGGATGCGTTCAATGAAGAGAACGTCTTCAACGCCTTCGGGGTGCACATCGGCATTTCTCTCGCCGGAGGAGACAAACATATTCATTTTCATCTAGATGAGGAGCATAACCATGAATAAAAATTGGATACTTTTTTCTTTAGCAACTTGCGCCTTGCTTGCTTCGTGCGCGGGCAACGCCCCGAAAGGGGAAGGCGAAACTTACGTCACGGATTCCGTCAACCGGAAGGTTGCCATAAAAAAGGGAAGTTACAAGAGAATCGTTTGCATCGGGGCAGGAGCCTTGAGGCTTTATAGCTATGTGGGCGAGGTTTCTCTGCTCTCAGGCGTGGAAGATATCGACAATGAGTCTTTAGCGGACCGCCCCAAGATGTTCGATGGCGTCGCTAGGCCCTATTTCATTGCCAATCATGAGGCTTTTTCCGCGCTTCCTTCTTGCGGCGTCGGCGGGCCAAACGCCCAAAGTGCCGAAGCTGAGAAAATTCTCTCTTGCTCTCCTGATTTGGTGCTGTCCGAATACGAAGACGCGGACAAGGCGAATGCTCTGCAAGAGCAAGTCGGCGTTCCCGTCTTGACGCTTGGGTATGGATCCAAAGGCGTCTTCGATCAGAAAGTCAAAGACAGCCTGAGCCTTTTAGGCGAAGTCCTTGGCAAGGAGGAAAAAGCCTCCGCTTTGATTTCCTTCATCAAAAAAGAGACAAAGGAGATCTCAGAGCGCACGGAAAACGTCGAGGAAAGCGAAAAGCCCAGCGTTTATATCTGCGGGTTGGGGAATTGGGGCACGACGAATCATCTGATGACCGCCCAAAATTATGAGACGTTCAATGTGGCACATATCAAGAATGCGGTCAGCGGCCTGGCAACGGATGGCATCCAAAAAATCGATGCGGAGAAGTTCGCTTCTATTGGCGCGAGCGCTGACAAAATCATCATCGATGCCGCCGCCGTTAAAAACATCAAACCTATCTATGAAACGAACAAAGATCTCTTTGAGTCCACGAAAGCTTGGCAAAGCGGGGAGGTATACCTAGAAATGGCCTATAACGCCTATTACACCAATTTGGAGATTGCCTTGGCGAACGCTTGGTATTGCGCGAAGACCGTCTACCCTTCCTTGTTTGCAGACGTCGATATTGACACGAAGAGCAACGAGATCACCCAGGCTTTCCTGGGAAAATCGCTCTATAGCGAGATCGCTGGCTACGCCAATTCCTTTGGCGGTTATCAAAAAATCCACGTGGAGGAATTCTTTCAATGAACCCCGTTAAGGATTATTTTGACTCGATTGCCCAAAATTGGGACTCTTGTCAGCCGGACAAAAAAGAAATTATCCGTTCTTTGATTGACAAAATCCCCATCAAAAAAGGGGACCTTGTTCTTGACCTTGCCTGCGGTACGGGAACGATCACGGGCCTGCTGCACGAATTTTCAAGCCAGACAGTCTATGGATTGGACCTTTCCCCCAAGATGATTGAGATCGCAAGGCAAAAATATAAGGGCCAGGATTGGGCAAATTTTGAGGATGGGGATTTCTTGACCTGGGATAAGGGGAAAAAATTTAACGTCATCGTTTTGTATAATGCCTATCCTCATTTCCAGAATCCCTCTTTACTGAGCGATTGCTTTTCTAGGCACCTAAAGGAAGGAGGGAAGTTCGCGATCCTTCATTCGCTAGGAAGGAAAGAGCTCGACATGCATCATTCAAACGTGCCTCAGCAGATTTCGCGCAGCCTTTCTTACCCGAAGGATGAGGCGAGGTATTTTGAAAAGAACTTCAGGATCTCTCTTCAGGAAGAAGGAGAGCATTTTTATTTGCTGACGGGTTCCAAACTGAGCTCCAACAATTGAGATAGCACCCCGCTTAGCATGATGGCCATTTTCTTTGGGGTGTTTTCGCTAGGATATCGCATGTATTGCAGAAGGCCCGCGGAGAGGAGCTCGGAGGAGAGCTGGGCTCTGGTTCTTTCTTTGTCCTTTGGCAGAAAAGACTTGCACCAGGGGAGCAAAGAATAGCGCATAAACGCGGCGTTTTCGTCTAGTTTCACCACGTCTTTCCATATATCGATGTCGCTTTGGATTCTGAAAAATAGCAGCGATAGATGCTCTTCTAAATTGAATTCCCCGCGGATTTTGACGGTGAGGAAGAGCTTTGCCAATAACCCTTGGAGGACATCGTTCTTCGTTTTGAAATGCGAGTAGAAACCCGTAGGAGAGACGCCACCTGCCTTGATGATGTCTCTAACGTTCATCGAAGTGAACGTTTTTTCCGCTAGGCACGCGGAAAAACCGCAATATATCCTAAGGATTGTCTTCGATGAACGTTTATCCATATTTGATATTTTACTCCCGTTCTTTTCAAGGCGTTAGACTTCGTTGCGGGTCTTGCGATTCAAAATTCCCTAGGCCCCTTTGCGTGATTTTCTTGCCTTTTTGCGGCTCCTCTTTCAAGATTTCCGCATGAAGAAGTCCTGGATTGTCTCTTTGATTGTTTATCCTTTGCTAGGCGCGGGCATCTTTTGCCTTGTGTTTTTCATCAAGGGGAATTATCAGCTTGTTGGCTATATCGATCCCCTGTTTTTTGCTGGCGTTGTGGTCCTTGGCCTTGGCTTGCTGTCTCTTCTAGGACATTTCGGGGCTTTTGATTTCCTCGTCTATGGGTTCCGTTCCATTTTCAAGCATATGAACATCAATTATTCCAACGCGATGGACGAATACCCGGATTATTACGCTTATGTCGAAGGGAAGAAAGAAAAAAGAAAAGGCAAATTCCCCTTCATTTGGCCTTGGCTTATCGTGTCGATTTGCCTCCTCGCCGCGAGTTTTATCATTCGCGGGATGATTTTTGATTGACGTTTTCTTTGTAAGTTTCCGAAAAAAATTTGAAAATTTTTCCTTGCAAATTTTTCGACGGGTCTTTTACTTCCCTCATCTCAAAAAGGAGAGAACTATGAAAAAACGTTTAATTGCACCTGCAGTTGCCTTGGCTTCCATTGCAATGGCCTTGGTCTCCTGCTCCCCCGTCTCCGGCGACACTGATGGATCTTCTAGTGGCACCACCCCCTCTTCTAATGTCGACAGTTCCTCGTCGGATGATACCTACGCCGGCGCCCACGCCGAACAGTATGTCGATGCTTCTTATGACGAGAGACGTACGATCCTTGGCAAACTTGAGAAGTATGCAGTCGACAACGCCATCGCCGGCTTGCCGCTTTATAGCGACTCCGGCTATAGCCTCTACAACCCTCGCGTTGTCAAAGGAACGAGCAAATATGTTAATGGATACGGTTTCTCCGTTCTGCGCGATGGCTATATCAACGGGAACCTCGCCGGGGAAAGTGATGAGAAGTATCAAAGTTACTACCATACTTGGAACAGCACCGACCCGGCGACCTTGAATGCGTGGGACGATGACGGCTCCGTTGTCCCCAATCTTCTCTCTTATTGCGCAACCGGCTTATTCGGGACGAAACTCAATTCCACGAAAAACGGATACGAATGGGAAGGCGTCTTGGCAAAGGAAGTTTATGGATCGCCGGTTGGCGATGATGGCAAGGTCATCACTTCCAGTCCGACCGCCGAAGAGCTCCACAACACTTGGAGATGGCATATCCGTACCGGCGAAAGCGGCCGCGTCAAATACCATACCCTCTCCACCAAAGCCGATCGTTCTAGCTACGATGGTCGTTATCTTCAAAAAGAAGATTATCTCACCCCGTTCATCATGCTGCTTAACTCCGCCAATGGACTCTACCGTGGCTCGGAGCTTGCCGAGAAAACCGGCAAAGGCGCGATTTCCGGCGCGAGCACCTTCTACTCGATGACCAGCTCCGCCGATACGGGCGTCCCTGAAAGTTTGGTCTCCGCATTCAGCAAGTACGTCGGCGTCTCCGTCGGGACCGATGAGGGTGGCGATTACCTCCAGGTAACCTATTCGCTCCCTCTCAACCGCTTCTACGCGATGTACAACATCGCCGATACCCTCTATCAGCCTCTCCCCGCCGAATTTGTGAACGCAGTCGGCATTGAGAATATCAATGGCTATAACAGCGACAAAACCTACACCCCGGTCGACAATACCCTCTCTGTCGGGCCCTATACCCTCGAGTACTGGGAGACCGATAAGCTGATCACCTTCAAGAAGAACAGCGATTGGTATCAAAGCGTCGATGATCCGAACCTTTATCGCATCGGAGGCGTCCATATGGACGTCCTCTCGGGCTATTCAACCAATAAGAACATCGCCTTCGAAGAGTTCATCCATTCCAACAACTTGGACTCCGTTGGTATCCCCTCCGACTACCTCTCGACCTATTCGACCGATTCGCGTGCGGTCGAGGTCCCTGGTGACACCACTTGGAAACTCAACATCAACTCCTGTACGAAGGACCTTTGGGAGCAGCTCTTTGGCGAGAATGGCTCCGTCACCCACACCGCGAAGGATGACTACTGGAACGTGAAGCCCTGGATGTCCAACGACAACTTCATCCGTGGCCTCTTCTATTCCATTGACCGCGACAACTACGCGCAGAACATGGGTGGGACCCCGAGCATCAATTTCTTCGGCGACGCCTATCTCTCGAACCCCGAAACAGGTGAGGTTTACAATGAAACCGAAGAGCATGCTGCTGCTCTTGAAGATTTCTGGGGCGACACCATCGAGACTAACGGTTACAGTCTCCCTCTCTCCCAAGCCTGCTTCCAGGAAGCGATCAAAGAGCTCATCGCCGACGGCACGATCACGACGGAAACCAAGGAAATCTCCATTGACATCTTCTGGATGTATGCGAACCAGATTACCACTGATGGCAACCTCATCGCCGGCTATATCAAGAAGGCCTTCGACGCGGCTGCGCAAAGCCTTGGCTACCCCGTTCGCCTTACCGTCAACCAACAAGAAGGCGGCGCGGTATGGTATGACGTCTATTACAGCCATTTGCTGGTTGGTCAGTTCGACCTTGCCTTCGGCTCGATCTCTGGGAACTCACTTGATCCGCTTAGCTTCCTCGAAATCCTGAAGTCTTCGAACTCCAGCGGCTTCACCCTCAACTGGGGTAGCGATACCACGGAGGTCAAAACCGGTGACGACGCCCTCGTCTATGACGGCAAGACCTGGTCCTTCGACACCCTTTGGGGCGCGGCGGACAGCGGCATTATCATCGACAAAGACGGGAAGGAAATCGCCCCTGTAACGGTGACGATCTCCTCCATCAAGCAGACCGCGGACACCGTTTCCGTGGAAGGACACGTCGAGGTCGTTAACACCGACGGATTGGTGGTTGAACTCGCTGACATCTACGGCACGTCTAACAGCAAGTACACCGATTACTTCGAAGTTTATACGGATGGATCCACCGATTCTTACGCAGATGTTTACGATGACGATGGTAAGCTCGTTTCTTCGGCGGTCGTCGATGCCTCTTGGAAGGAAAATGGGGACTTCTCCTTCACCTTGACGGGCGATTTGGCCAAGAACGTGATTGAGGCTAAAGGTATGTACACCTTCGGCGCTGATTACTACATCACCGTCTGTGGCATCCAAGGTGGTCTAAAGAGCGCTACCTGCTCCTTCGTTCTCGGAGCTTAATTCGTTCTTCGTTCTCTTAGTTCGGCAAGCAGCACTGGGGGCAACTCCGGTGCTGCTTCTTTATCGAAAACTTAGGGCGGATTGCTTTCGATAAAGTATTTGTTGGCAAATTTCGTTTTTGCTTTATCATTCGCCCAGAAAGGGGTTTTATGTTTCGTTATTCAGTTCAGCGCATCTTGCTCGCCGTTCTTACGACGGTTATCATCCTGAGCCTCACGTTCTTTTTGGTTAAATTGCAACCTTTCCCAGCGACGGTAGGAAATGATACCGCCCAAATCACTTATTACACAAAGCAAGTGAACCTAGGCTATGTCGTTGAATTCACGACCGCCCAGGAAAATCTTGGTAAATGTCTCTTTTGGGGGAAAGACGCGAGCGGCGTTTCTCATTATTTCTATCAAAGGCCGATTTTTGATCAATATATCGCTTGGGTCAAAGGCTTATTTACAGGGTCTTGGGGGATTTCCAATAAAATCTCGCCGAACGTGGACGCGATGGTCGTCATTGTCGGCAGTTCTTGGACGGATTCTCGTTTATTAACAACGGTGAAGACCAACATTTGGCCCGTTATTATCTCAGTCCCGTTAGGTATTGCCTTAGGAATTTGGGCGGCTTTGAAGAAAAACAAGCCAACCGATCATGTCATTTCGACTTTGGTCATGGTGTTCATCTCGGTCCCTTCCTTCATCACAATCAACTTTTTGCTTTATTTGTTCTCTTATTCGTGGGACATTTTGCCTAGTCAGTGGCCTTCCTCCACGGCGCCTCTTTCAACTAGGGTTCTAGGCTATATCATCCCAACCATGGCGCTTTCCTTTGGCTCGATTTGCGGATATTGCCGTTTTACGCGCGCGGAATTAACCGAAGTCATGAGCAGCGATTATCTTTTACTTGCGCGCACAAAAGGTTTGACGAAAGCTCAATCGATCACCCGTCACGCGCTTAAAAACGCGATGGTGCCGATTCTCCCATCCATTCTGTCTGAAATTATTGGCTTGCTTGGGGGTTCGATGATTTTGGAATCCTTATATGGCATTCCCGGCGTTGGCAAACTCTACATTACCGCGATTAACTCCAATGACTACAACGTCTTGATGGCGGATATGTCTTTGTACACCCTGATTGGTTTGATCTCCGGCGTCTTCCTCGATTTGTCCTATGGACTCATCGATCCGCGCATTCGCATGGGGGCTAAGAAGTAATATGGACGAAAACAAATCATTTACTTATCGCGACTCCAAGAATCAGGAGCACACCGTAAGCTTCGCCAAAGGCGATTTCGAACTCACTCAATTCGACCGCAAACTCACCGACACGAAGATGAAGTCGAGGCCGACCACCTTCTTCAAGGATGCTTTCAGGCGCTTTGCGAAAAACAAGTCCTCTGTGACCGGGGCGGTGATTTTAGGGACGATTCTGCTTCTCACCATTTTTGTTCCGATTTTTGACACCAATTCGCTTGATACCACCGATCCCCATCTTAGCTATCAAACAAAACTTGCCCCACGTCTATTTGATGCGGGAACCGGGTTTTGGGACGGCACGACCGAATATAAGGACATCGCGATCGACTTGGATTGGGATGCCTACGACAAAGACGGGACGATTTCTGGCTTCCCTGTCACCAGCAGCAACGCCAACATTTCCTCGGACGCCATTGTGGGCGACATCAGTTACACCTTCCATAAACAAGGGATGGATGACGTGGCGGTTTCCTACGCGCATGGCGGGGACATTCGCCTCACTTCAACGGGCGGCGATAGCCAGGATGGCTTCTTGCAGTCTTCCGCGTTCGCTTTCTCCCCGAATCTATATCAATATGACCTCCATGTTGAAATCTCTTCCATTCCAGATGATTTTGCATACGGCGAGCAGGGTGTTTATTCTCTCTCTTTCCTCTATTCTAACGATAATGGCGGTAACTATTCGACCTTAGTTCTCGCGGAGAACAAGAAAGAAGGCGGCGCCTTTGATTTCGATTTAAGCGATTTGCTTAGCGCGTCCGCCGCTTCGAACATGATGGGGCGCTTCGTTTTGACAGTAGCCCGCGGCGAAACCAATCAGAATGTGCTGCTAAAAAAGGTCGTATTCTCTGTTGCTGATGGAACGACCGCGGAAGTCCCGGAGACCGAGATTGTCAAAATGGCCGCCGTTTCTTCTTTAGATCCCAGCGAGACTTTGCGCCGGGAAAAGAACGCTTACCCCTTCGAGACGAATTCCAGCATGAACGTCTATCACGCCGATTATGTGACGGGAAGTTTCCGCTACGACACTTACAAGGCCGTTTATAGCGACACCTACATGTCGAACATCCCCGCCTCACAGCTTGAAAACTATGTGAAAAACGGCTGGATGAACTGTGAGTACTCTTTAACGGATTTTTTGAATAGTTCGCTTAGCGAAGAGGAGCAGGCTAAATTCTTGGCTGGCGTTTCTCTCACCGCGGAAGGCGAGACGCACTGCCCGATTCGCATTGATGCGGAGCACCCGCTTAGCGTGAAAGCCCTGAAGGCCGGCAAAATCAAAACGGTCTCTTTCTCTGCGACCGTTTCTAGATACCGCCTTTATGGCTATTCCTCCATGCCACGCTTCATCTTCGGGACGGACAGCCAGGGCAGAGATATGTTCAAACTTGTCTTCGATGGTCTCCGCTATTCCGTGATTCTTGGCGTCGTCACCAGCTTGATCAATTTGGCGTTCGGCCTTGTTTGGGGCGCGATTTCCGGCTACTTCGGCGGCTGGACCGATATTGTCATGGAACGCTTCTGCGAAATCCTCGGCGGCATTCCTTGGGTTGTCGTCATGACCCTTATCCTCATTAATAAGCCCGCGGGCACTCCGACCATCCTGATGGTTGGCATTGCTTTGTGCACGACGGGCTGGATCGGGACGGCTGGCTTGACGCGAACCCAGTTCTATCGCTTCAAGGATCGAGAATACATCCTTGCCGCGAGGACGCTAGGCGCTAGCGACAAGAGGCTTATCTTCCGTCACATCTTGCCTAACGCGGTTGGAACCTTGATCACCTCCTCGGTCCTCATGATTCCTTCTGTCATCTTCTCCGAAGCCTCGCTTTCCTATTTAGGCTTAATCAACGGCATGCAGGGATTCGGCACGACTCTGTCAGACAATCAGATCTACATGACCACCTATCCCTATTTGATTATTTTCCCAAGCGTTGTTATGGCGCTTATCATGATTTCGTTCAACCTCTTCGGGAACGGTCTCCGCGACGCGTTCAACCCGTCCTTGAAAGGAGGAGAGTGATATGGCAGTCAATTTGTCTGAAAAAGATCGTCTCTTGATTGAAAAGCAAGACGACGAGAACCAGAAAAAAGCCTTGGAAGTCAAAAACCTCGTCATCTCTTTCCGCACGGACAATGGCAAGGTGCAGGCGGTGCGTGGCGTTTCCTTTGATCTTTATAAAGGGGAGACCCTTTGCATCGTCGGCGAATCTGGCTCTGGAAAATCTGTGACTTCAAAAGCCGTCATGGGCATTCTTTCTCCTAACGCGATCGTCGAAGGCGGGTCCATCATGTACCAAGGCATCGACTTGACGAAAGCCAGCGAAGCCGAATATCAAAGAATCCGTGGCAAGAAGATCGGCATGATCTTCCAGGATCCTCTTTCCTCGTTGAACCCGATCGTGAAAATCGGCAAGCAGATCACCGAGACGATGCTCATCAACGCGGACATGCTCAAGCGTTATTACAACGACTTGATTGCCCCTGAGCTCACCGCCTACATGAACGCGAAGTCTTACCGCAACAACAAGATTGAAGAGGCGCGTAACCGCGCATCTCTCCCCCTCAATGGCTACGAAGACAAGCTCTCCTCTTTTGAAGAGAGAAAAGCCGAAGCCAAGCAAAAGCTCAAGGAAGCGAAGAAAAGCCATTTGGACGCTTCTGCTATCCTTGCGGAAATCGATGCCATTAAAGCGGAAGAGAAAGCCTACAAAAAGCAGAACGAAGATTACTTGGCGGAGGAGAAAAGGAAAGCCAAAGAAACCATCGCCGGTGCGAAAAAGGAATATGCTTCCGTCGCCCCTGACCTAAAAGCCAAATTGGATGCTTCGAAAAAGCGGGCGAAAGAGAAGACCAAAGCCCATCACGATGAGCTTAAGGCTGATTTTGACGCGAAAATCTTTGACCTCGAAGCGAGGCGTTCCGCTCTTTCTTTGACTGAAGAAGAAAAAGCGAAGGTTAAAGAGCTGAAGGCAAAAGTCAAAAAAATCCGTTTCCTCTATGGTGGCAAATCCATTCTCTTCTATGCCATCCCCAAAAAGCACATGGCGGCGTTATCTGAAATGAATGAGAAGATAAATCCCATTCAAGACGAAATCGATGCCATCCTTAAAGACTTCATCGCCTTGGATAAAGAAGAGAAAGCCATTCGTGACGAATATCAGGCACAGGTGAAAATCACGAAGTCCATGGCGAAGGAAAAGGCCCTTAAGGTCATGGCGGAGGTCGGCATCCCTCAGCCTGAAAAGCGTTTTAAGCAATACCCCTTCCAGTTCTCCGGGGGCATGAGGCAGCGCATCGTCATTGCGATTACCCTTATCTCTGAACCCGACATCCTGATTTGCGATGAGCCGACGACCGCTCTCGACGTCACCATCCAAGCTCAGATCCTCGAGCTCATCAATCGTCTAAAAGAAGCCCACCATATGTCGGTCATCTTCATCACGCACGACCTTGGCGTCGTTGCCAATATGGCGGACAGGGTTGCCGTTATGTACGCGGGCAAAATCTGCGAATACGGCACGGACAAGGAAGTCTTCTTTGATCCACGTCACCCCTATACCTGGGCTCTTCTTGCTTCTATCCCCGATATCGACAGCAAAGAAAAACTCGAAGCCATTCCAGGCACTCCTCCGGATATGATTTATCCTCCAGAAGGCGATGCCTTTGCTTTGAGAAACCGTTTCGCGATTGGTGCCGACTTTAAATATGAGCCGCCTTTCTTCCAGGTTTCACCCACTCACTTTGTGGCGAGCTGGCTGGAGCATGAGGACGCGCCGAAAGTCACCCCGCCGAAGATCGTCTGTGAACGTATCCGTCACGCATTAAATGATGAGGAGGCGAAATTATCCCATGAAGAAAAGTAAATCCCCACAGGAAATCGATTCGAATGACGTCTCTGATTCCATCGTCTCAACCGAAATTATCGATAAAGATAACGTCAAATTGGTCTCGTCGGAAGAAGGCGACAATGTTTTGACCTCAAGCAAGCAAGAGGATGCTTTTGAAAAAACGCAAAACCATCTCAAAGACGAAGCAGAAACCCTTGAAGAGATGAAAGCCCGTTACGCCGAAGACGAAGCCATTAAAAAAGGCAGAAAATCCGCGGCGAAGAAGCTTTTGGATGAGGCGAACGCTCGTTTGGCGAACGTCAAAAACTCCCTTCGCGAAGCGACGGCCGCGAAAGCCTCGCCCGAGGAGATGGCGAAACTTCGCTCCGAAGAGGAGGAAGCGAAGAAAGACGTGGAAAACGCGGAACTCGCCGTCCATTTGGCCAAGATCTCTTACAAGCCTGAGCTCGTCGAGAGCAAGACCATTTTGGCGGTTCGCCATTTGAGAATGTTCTTTAAACTTGGCACTTGGCCAAATACGGTGAAGCTCAAGGCGGTCCATGACGTCTCCTTTGATATTAAAGAAGGGGAGACCTTCGGAATCGTCGGTGAATCTGGCTGCGGAAAATCCACGACTGGTCGCTGCATCATCCATCTCTATGACATCACAAGCGGATCCATTTATTTCAGGGGTTATCGCATCGGAGCGGGAGATAGATGGAACCGCAAGGAAATCAAATACTCGAAAATCCATTTGCAGGAGAAAATTAAGGCGATTCGCGAAGAAGAAGCCGCAAAACTCCCTTCTTTGTCTACGGAAGAACAAGAAAAACTCAAAAACGAAAACGCCGCAAAAATCTCTTATTTGGTAGAGCAAAACAAAGTTGTTTTGGAACGCCAAAGAGAAAAGATCAAAGCGATTCACCATGACAACAAGCACGCTCCTAGAGCCTTGCTTAACCAAATCCAGATGATCTTCCAGGATCCGGTGGATTCCCTAGATCCTCGCATGACGGTTGAAGACATCATCCAAGAAGGCCTTCAGATTCAAGGGCATCACAATCGTGCCGAGAACCATCAAAAGACGGTTGAGATTCTTAAAAAGGTCGGCCTTGTCCCCGAACATGCCTCCCGTTATCCTCACGAGTTCTCTGGTGGCCAAAGACAGAGGATTGGCATCGCGCGTGCCCTGGTCATGAACCCGAAACTCCTTATTTGCGATGAGCCGATTTCTGCTTTAGACGTCTCCATTCGCGCGCAGATCATTAATTTGCTGAATGATTTAAAAGAAGAGATGGGCCTTACGATGATTTTCATCGCCCACGATCTTTCCACGGTTAAGTACTTCTGCAATCGTATCGCCGTTATGTATTTCGGGAACATGGTGGAGCTTGCTAGCTCTGATGAGCTATTCAAACACCCCCTTCACCCTTACACCAAGTCGCTTCTATCGGCGATCCCCCAGCCAAACCCCTTTTCCGAAAAGAGAAGAACGAGAATCGTTTATCATCCTGAACAGGTCCACGATTATTCCGTCGACAAGCCTAAATTCCGCGAGGTCGTCCCCGGACATTTCGTCCTCTGCAATGAAGCGGAACTCGCAAAATACAAGGAAGAGGTCGCGAAGATCGATTCCGGCGAACTTGTCATCAAAGGCGGTCAAGAAGTTAAAGGCGAATGAAATTCGAGGCGCTCATGCGCCTCTTTTCTAACGCGCAAGAGCGTGCGCATTTTGCAAATGAAATCAATATATCGGTAAAGCGTTACTTAGTGCTCCTATTTCTTTATACTTTGCTCATAAGAAAGGAGCCTTTTAAATGGCCAATAGATTCATTCTTAACGAAACCGCTTATCATGGCTTCGGCGCGATCAATAACATCGTCCCCGAAGTGAAGGCAAGAGGTTTCAAAAACATCCTCGTCGCTTCCGATGCTTCCCTCGTGAAGTTCGGCGTCACCCAGAAAGTTACCGACCTCCTCGACAAAGCGGGCATCAAGTATGAGCTCTTCACTGACATCAAGCCCAACCCGACGATTGAAAACGTCCTCGCTGGCGTCGAAGCCGCGAAGAAGATTCATGCGGATGGCATCATCGCCATCGGCGGCGGCTCTTCCATGGATACCGCGAAAGCCGTCGGCATCATCATGACCAACCCCCAGCATGCGGATGTTCGCTCTCTCGAAGGCGCCATCACCGACACCAAACCTTGCCTCCCGATTATCGCCGTTCCGACCACTGCCGGTACCGCCGCTGAAGTCACTATCAACTACGTCATCACCGACGTTCAGAACAAGAGAAAGTTCGTCTGCGTCGATCCTCATGACATCCCCGTCGTTGCCATCATCGACCCCGATATGATGTCTTCGATGCCGAAATCCCTCACCGCTTTCACCGGCATGGACGCCCTCACTCACGCGATTGAAGGCTACATCACCCGCGGCGCTTGGGAACTCTCCGATATGTTCCACATCAAAGCCATCGAGATCATCGGCCACAATCTCCGCGGCGCCGTCGCCAATGAAGCCAAAGGCCGCGAAGCCATGGCTCTTGGCCAGTATGTCGCCGGCATGGGCTTCTCCAATGTTGGCCTTGGTATTGACCACGCCATGGCTCACACCCTCTCTGCTTATTACAACGTTCCTCACGGCAAGGCCTGCGCTATGCTTCTTCCGATCGCCATGGAGTTCAACGCCGATTACTCTGGCACCAAGTATCGCGACATCGCGATTGCTATGGGTGTTGAAGGCGTCGACAAGATGAGCCAAGATGAATACCGCAAAGCCGCCATCAACGCGGTCAAAAAACTCGGCGAAGACGTCGGCATTCCGACCGTCTGCGAAGAGATTAAAGCCGAAGATTTGGACAACCTCGCTTCGGACGCTCTCAAGGATGCTTGCTATCCTGGCAACCCCCGCGAAGCCGATCACGCGCAAGTTGTTGAACTCTTCTCCAAACTTCTTAAGAAGTAATTTCGCTTCTTGATTTGCTAAGCTCCCTCGTTTCGGGGGAGCTTTTCGTAATGGGGAAGCGTTTTCTATTTGGTTTCCCTTTTTACCGAGAGAGTACATGCTTAAAATGATGCCATGCATTATCGTTATTGCCCTGAATGTGGTTCAAAACTCGTTGATCACCCCGCTGGAGATGATGGGATGGTTCCTTTTTGCGAGACCTGCAACCGCTATTACTTTGATGGTTTCCCTACGGCGGTTCTTACGATGGTCGTGAATGACAAAAACGAAATCTGTATGGAACTTCAAAAATACCTAAGCGATGAGTATTGGAATTTTGTCTCAGGATATGTCACGCCTGGAGAAACCGCGGAAGAAGCGGCTAGGCGTGAAGTGAAAGAAGAAGTGGGTATCGAACTTGAATCCATCCATTACGTTTCCTCTTATTGGTACATTCCTAAAGGCATCCTTATGCTCGGCTTTATTGGGAAAGCCGTTTCGACGGATCTTACTCCTTCTGCCGAAGTAAATCAGGCTAAATGGGTCCCTTATCAAGAGGCTCGCCCGCTATTCTTCCCTGAAGGCTCAGGCAACTTGCAATATCCGCTTTACGAGGCGTTCGTAAAGCAATTGAAGAATAAGTAAGCATCCTAAGTTTTTCTTTCTTATCTTTGTCTTACAATTTGTTTGTGAGCACATTCGCTGGCCTTTTATTGGACTATTATGACAAGTGTAAACGTTCGCTTCCTTGGAGAACGAATCCTACTCCTTATCGGGTGTGGATAAGCGAAATCATGCTTCAACAAACGAGAATAGAAGCCGTAAAGGAACGATTTCCTTCGTTTGTGGAATCTTTCCCAAACGTAGTGACGTTGGCAAACGCTTCGGAGGAAAGAGTGCTAAAAGAATGGGAGGGGATGGGCTACTACTCAAGGGCAAGAAACTTGCGAAAAGGCGCGCAAGAGATAGTCGAGAGATTTCATGGCGAATTGCCTTCGACCAAAGCGGAGTTAATGACCATTTCTGGCATTGGCGATTACACCTCCTCCGCGATTTCTTCTATTTCGTTCAATCAGCCTGAAGTTGCCTTGGATGGAAATCTTTTCCGGGTATATGCAAGGCTTAACTTTGTGAAGAAAAGCTATGAAGACCAAGAAGAACGGAAGGCAGCAACCCTTTACTACAAAAAGAAGATGCCATCAGAACGCCGCGGCGATTTCAATCAAGCGCTGATGGAACTTGGAGAAACCGTTTGCCTCCCTAATGGACAACCATTGTGCGACCGCTGCCCCTTTCAAAATATATGTAAGGCACATCAGTTTAAACAAGAAACGGCGGTCCCGCTCCCAAAAGCTAAAAAAGAGAAGGGACGTGTATTAATTAACATATATATTATCGTTTATGAAGATATGGTTTTGATTCGCAAGAGGCCCAGCAAAGGATTGCTTGCTAGCGCTTACGAATTTCCAAATGTTTTACGCGGTGAGAATCAAGAAATCTTGGAA
>CAVKPZ010000005.1:0-3757 GCA_963658395.1 Lachnospiraceae bacterium
TAACTGAATAAATGTGGCGAGCGATCTTATCCGCTGATTGGGGCGCGTTTAATTTACTGACGATACACCAGTGGATTTCTTCAAATCACGATAGAAGCCTCAGAATAGGCAATCGAATATTCTTGGCTCATGATGATTTGAACTCCCTCTCCATGATTAGGCGCATCTCCTCTTGGGTGTAGCAATCGCCTCTTTCGATGCTTTGGTCGCCTTTTTCAAGCTCGGTCTCGAGTTCCTCGGGCGTGAGGAGATCTTCCAATAACGGTGGTAGCACGCCATCGAGAAGTTTCTTGTCCGATACGACGTTAATGGCTTTCATTTCAATCATAATGGGCGTCTCTTGCTTTCAGGCGTAGTCTCTTACGAGATTCGCTTCTTTGCAAGAGACAATCGGAACTGGACAATCTTCGTTAAACGTTTCCATCATGATTTCTCCTTTGCTTCAAAATCGGTCGTAAAACGCTTCAAGACCTCATGAGTCTCTTGACGTCTCTACCCTTCCGGATGACCTGAACGACATAGACTTTTTCTTTTTTCTTATCGATCGTGTAATAGACCGCGTAATTGCCGCAAATAACCCTTCTCTTCATACTTTTCGAAGGGCAGGGTTGTTTTACGACAGCGTATCTTTCAGGCATAAAGGAAAGGGATTCGGCGACATCCAAAATATCATTGACGATCTTATCCGCGCTTTCAGGGGAAAGCAGAATATCGGAGATATATTTGCTGATGCTTTCAAGATCCGCTTTGAAATTTTTAGAAAGGATGACCTCGTATTCTTGAATCATGGGTTATGCCCCTTCTTGATGAGCTTGCGCAGCTCCTCCGCCGTGTAATATTCGCCTTCCTCCATCTTGCTGAGCCTACGTTCAAATTCGGTATCCAGTTCTTTGGGGGTGAAGTCATCTTCGGAGGGAAGCAGTTGGAGATTCAATGGCAGGCCATTGGACCTTACGACCTGCGAATAAAACATCGTGATCGCGGAGCTGGGGCTTATGCCAAGCTGCTTCAGAATCTCTTCTGCTTTCTCTTTCAAGTCAGAATCGACACGGACGTAGACGACGGATTTCTTGCTCATGGTTGATACCTCTTGTTTCCAAGGGAAGTCTCTTCCATCTTGCAAGCGTTTGCAAGCATTTACTTGCAGACCATCTTCATTCATTCTCTTCATAAAGCACCTCCTTGATGCCGTTTATCAATTCTTTCGCGCAGCGAGAGACCAGCTCCAGGTTCTTCCTGAACTTCTTTATGTCCCCGCTGGCCCAACTGGCGATATAGGAGAAATTGAAGTTCTCCGTGTCTAACCCCAAATAGGCGCAGACGATGCAGGCGATGGATTCCGCTTCCACTTCTTTTATTTCCCTTCTTTCTGAGGGCAGAAGGCCTTCGAAATCTTCCCTAGAAGAGCCGTGTGCGAGCGCGTGGCCGCATTCATGGGCGAGCGTCGAGATCTCCTGGAGGTCGCTTAGGCCTTCTCTCAGTTTGATGGTCTTCGCTTTGTGGTTGCATAAGCCATAACAGTTCTCCCCCAATTCTTCCTTGCTCGCATACGTCAGGCGATAGCCCTCTTTTTCGACAACGTTTCTCATCCCCTCTTTGATCTTCCCTTTGCTCTCCACAAGGGCTTCCCCATCCAGCGTGAAAGTCTCAAGCTCCTCCCCTTCCGTCTGGGACAAATCGAAGACGTAGCCCATTCGGAAGCCAAGGCAGGACTTCTCTTCTCCTTCTTCTTTCTTTCTTCGGATCGGCTGAAGGATCTTGATGCCCTTCTCCCCTTTCTTCACGAATCTCCCCAGCTTGTTCCACCCCCTGAGCCCACGAACCGTCGTGGCCTCGGGCTTCTGAGAAAGGATGTAAAGCTGGTTGGTCAAAGAGTAGGAAGAAAGGTTCCCCATGGAAAGGAGCACGTCCTTGTATCTCCCTTCCTTCAAAAAAGAGGCGAATCTCCCATCGACCTTCTCCCTTAGGGAATCCATCTCTTCCTCACTCATCCTTTTCCCTTGATGTTTCTTCTTCATAAAAAAGTTCCTCCACCTCTTTAATAAAGGGGAATTCGCCTCTTTTCCCAATTTGCTAGGAAACTTTTCTAGAAAAGGCGAAAAAAGGCTGCAGTTGCTTAGGAAATCGCTTTGCCCGAAAGGAAGGTCAGTCTAGAATTTGGGACGGAGGAAACATCGACATGACATTCACTTTCGGCCCGCTTTATTTCAAAGAGGAAGGGGGCAAGATCGCCTGTTCCTTGAATGAGGAGCTTTACTATCCTTTCGCGGAGGCCCAGATCGCGGGAGAAGATAAGAACACGCATTTGGGGGCGAAGCTCATCAGTTCCTCGGAAGAAGGAAGGCTCTCTTTCATAAACAAAGAAGAGACCCCCAATTCGCTGAAGATCACCCAGGAAAGCGCTCTTCTCAGGGTGGAGACCCTCTTCGAGAAGTTCCTAGGGAGCAACGCCATACGCGTATCGGCTCGCCTCACGAGCCTAGCGAAAGAGGATATCGTCTTAGAAGAGGCCCCGATTATTGCTTTGGGAGGCCTCTTCCCCGCAAATAGAAGCGACGAGGCTTATTTCACACGCTTCATCCAGGGCCACCACATCGAATGCCAGCCTAGGAGACAATCCCTCTTCGATCTAGGGATCACCTGCCCCACCTCCGGAGGCCAGTTCCGGGTCGCTAGGGCCAACATCGGCAGCTGGTCAAGCAAAGAGGAGCTCCCCCAAGGGATCCTCGAATTCGATAGCAAAGCCCTTTTCTTTGAGATTGAGAGCAACGCGAGCTGGTATTACGAGATCAGCGACTGGGGAGGAAACCTCTATCTCTGCCTAAGCGGCCCTTGCTATCCCTTCGGGGGATGGGCTAAGAAACTTCATCCCGGAGAGAGCTACGAGACCCCGAAAGCGACGCTAGTTTTCGAGGATAGCGTCCAAGAAGCGATCTTCGAGATGAGCAAATACAGAAGAGCCATCAAAGGGAGGTGCCATAGCGATGAGAATCTCCCCGCGATCTTCAACGAGTACATGCATCTCTCTTGGGATAGCCCGGATGAAAATAGAACCAGAGCCATCGCCCCGATCGTCGCCCAAGCCGGGGTCAAATACTACGTGATCGACTGCGGATGGAGCAACGAGGAGAAAGGCTCCGAGGTCTATCCTTATCTTGGCCAATGGAAGGAAAGCCACGCGCGTTTCCCTAGCGGGGTCAAGAAGACCGCG
The DNA here is from genome assembly GCA_963658395.1 of Lachnospiraceae bacterium. GTDB lineage: Bacteria > Bacillota_I > Bacilli_A > RFN20 > CAG-826 > Alloenteromonas. The sequence continues at coordinate 3,212 of CAVKPZ010000005.1, forward strand.
GATTTCATAAGCTCCCTCGGGATGAAGATGGGGCTATGGATCGAGCCAGAGATCATCGGGAACAAATGTCAGGAAATGCTAGATTACTACGATGAGGACTGCTTCGTGAAAAGGCATGGCAAGAAAGTCTGCGTGATGGGCCGCTACTTCCTCGATTTCCGCAATAAGAAGGTGAGGGATTACCTCACTTCCTCGATCGAAAGGATGGTAAACGATTACGGGGCGAGCTACATCAAGCTCGACTACAACCAGGATATGGGCGTGGGCAATGAGAAAGAGGCCTACTCCGCGGGCGAAGGCCTCGAATTATGCGCGGAGGCCTACCTTTCTTGGATCGATGAAGTAAGAAAGATGTTCCCTGAAGTCCTTTTCGAGACCTGCTCCTCAGGGGGCATGAGGATGGATTACCTCACCTTGTCGCGTTTCTCCCTCGTCTCCACAAGCGATCAGACCGATTACAAAAAATATCCCTATATCGCCGGGAACATCTTCTCCGGCGTCCTCCCGGAGCAAGCCGCGGTGTGGAGCTACCCCGTAGCCTCCCCC
>CAVKPZ010000005.1:3835-16752 GCA_963658395.1 Lachnospiraceae bacterium
CCCCCGCTCCGATAGGCACGCCGTTTGAATTCGATAGAGCCTGGGTGGAGGAGAACATCTCAGAGGAGAAGATTGTCTTCAATATGGTAAATTCCCTTTTGGGAAGGATCCATCTCGCGAGCAGGATCGACTTGCTCTCGAAAGAGAAGTTCGCGCTTATCCAAGAAGGGATAAAGGTCTATGACTCCCTGAAGGAATTCAAAAAAGTAGCCCTCCCCTTCTTCCCAACCGGGTTTGCTTCTTTTAAGAGCAAATACGTATCCACGGGGTTAACGAATGGGGATAAGGCCTATCTCTCCGTTTGGAGCACGGGAGGGGGCTCGGCTTTCTCGATTCCTTTGAAGGGATATGCGAAAGCAAAATGCATCTATCCAAAGAAAAACGGCCTTGTTTATTCCTTAAACAACGGAATTTTGACCATAGAGTTCAAGGAGGCTTACCAGGCGAGGCTGTTCGAACTCGAGAAGTGAATCGGCCTAAAGGAGCATGAGGAGACGTTCTATGACCTCTTTGAATCGGGGCAAGGCGAAAACAAATCGCCCTCTGCTCTCTTCCAACACGCCTTTCTTCATCAAGCCTTTCTTGACGTTAGAAAGCCCAGAGGGGGAAAGGCCCGTTTCGGAAAGAATCCCCTCGTTGTCCTTTCCCTGCGCGGCTTTCCCTACCACTTCTTTCTCAACGCCGCTAAGCTCAGAGTAAATCAAAGAATAGGCTCTTTCGTAAATCGTCTCGTCGAATTCCTCAATGATTTCCTCATTGATCTCCTTTTTGCCTTTCTCGAAGAGAATGTTCCCGAGCAATTGATAAGCAAAGGCATAGCCTTTCGTGAACTTCGCTAGAGCCCCCGCCTGCTCCAAACTTAAGCCGAAGATCTTGCTGTAGGATCCTTGAATCGAAAGAAGATTCAAAGGGGTGAGATTGATTTTGGGGGCCCTTAAAAGAAAAGTGTTGCCTTTGCTTTCGGTCAGGCTTGAAATGTTCTGATACAAGCCGGTCATCAAAAGGAAGATGGGGAAGCCGTTTCTAAGGAGAATCTGGTATTCCTGGGTGAAATACCTCATATTTGGGCTCGAAACTGCCTCATCGACGGTGACGAGCACCCGGACGTTTTTCTTTTTGAGGTATTCGAATTCCTTTTTGAGCAAAGAAGAAACGTTCTTAATCGCCTCCCCTCCTTTGAGAGAGAAGGAAATCCCTTGGAAGGAGAACTGGAATTCCGCTTTCAAAAAAAGCTTTTTCATATGGCCTTCGTCGATAAGCTTCGAGGCGAGCTGTTCCAGCATATCGCCTTCCGAATTCAGTTCCACGACGATCCACCCCTCCATCTTCCTGTAATCTTCGGAGATTGTCGTCATCGCGACTGTTTTCCCACTTCCCCTTGTCCCCGTGAGGATATAGACCTGGGAATTGGGTTGCTCGTCTTCAAAGGAGCGATAGACCGGGGCGAGATCGCCTTTTCTCGAGATGATGTTATATGGCTCTTTGCCAAAAGTGATGTCGAAGGGGTTCCTAGGTGTCATATTCGTCCTCCGAATGAATTATACAAATCTTTGTGAAATATTGTGAAATTAATATTTATTTATGAAATATAGTGAATTTTCAGAGATATTATGAAATTAGCCAGACTTTTCAGCTTCTAAGTGAACTCCGGAAATTCGAATGAAATCACGAATGAGGTTTTCACTCCCCTTCGTCTAAACCCTCGTCATAAAGGCCTTTGTGATACGGCCCGTTGCCGAGTTTCGCGTTGATTGCTCATCGATGCAAGTAATGTCCAAACTCAGAAACCCTTCCAAAAGAGAGCATCAAAAGAAGGGCGAGAATGCCGAAAAGCGAGACAAAATCGGAAGAGGCGTAGTTTGAATGATGTCTCTTCTCAGCGAGGATCAGTTTTACCCTCTCGTAAAGTGCCAGGGAGGCCGCAAGGCAGGGAAAACCAATCATCTATTTACTCGAAAACGCCTGGCCGGATCGCTAAAAAAGAGTTTGCACAGTGTCCATGAAAAGAAGCTGCACCATCGGCGCTTTTTGCGGAACGCCTTGCGATGTCTAATGATTTTTCTGCACTTTAGCATCACCACGATCATCCCCGCTGAAAATGTTGCCAGGTCGCAGAGTGACGTGGACGCCGCGTGGAAGAAGCCCGGCAACCCGCCAAAGGACTGCCTTCTGCGACCGCCGGGAGCATTCAAAGAAATTGAAAACGCTCATAGAAGGGCAACCAAATCACGCCAACGGAGACAGAAAAATTATGGATACTGTGCAAATTCGAATTTTGCAAAATTCGTCACTGGAAAAGTCCTTTTGCATCTGAATGTGCTGAATCTTTGGGTTGATTCCAGCAAATTCTCATGGAAGGGCTTTTTCAGTTTAGGTATATTCGGTGCCGTCTTGCCTTTGGATTTCATGCAGAGAATGCCCGCAGAAAATCAGCAACGCCAATCATTCAGCAGTAATATAGGCGCATTTTCTAAGGCGTACCTTATTAAGTGAGGGTAAAATAGGAACGAGCAAAGAGAGCGATGAGTGAAAATGAAAAACGACATCCAGGAATTCTTTCTAAGCAATGTGTACGGCCATCTTCCCTCTTTTGAGGACGTCGAGATCTATTATGAGCTTGTTGATAAGCACGATAACGTCTTAGGAAAGGCAAAGCGGAAAGACCTGAGAGCTCATCTCAAAAGAAAGGACCATTTCACTTCCTTTGGATTTGATTTATTCGTTCCCAAAAAAGCCAAAGGGATGTTCGTTTTCCTCTGCAATCGGCCGGTTGGAACCATCTCCAAAATAGAGATCGATCCAAACCGTGATCATAAAAGCGGGTTCTACCCAATCGAGAATATTCTTAAAAGAGGTTATGCTTGCTGCGCTTTCCTAACAAGCGAAGTCGCCGAGGACAAAAAAGGATTTCGCTTCGGAATGAACTCTCTGTTTCACGATGTTGATCATGATGCGGGAGATTCCTACGGCACTCTCTTGCTTTGGGCGAAGGGCTTCTCTTTGGTGATCGATTATTTAAAGCAAGATGCTCTAACCAAAGACCTGCCGATTGCCACCGTTGGGCATTCAAGAGGTGGCAAAACCTCCTTGCTAGCGGGCGCCCTCGACAAGCGAATCAACCTTGTATGCTCTTCCTGCGCGGGCTGCAGCGGGGACGCCGAGCAAAACAACCACCACAAAGGCGCCGAGACCATAAGCGTGATCACCAATGCTTTCTCCTACTGGTTCGCTCCGAATTATAGGCAATATAGGAACAAACCCCTCCCTTATAATCAAAGTGATTTCCTGTCTTTGATTGCCCCGCGTCTTCTCTACACATCTTCAAAAAGCGAGGATCTTTGGGCGGATCCCCAAGGGGAGTACGATACCTGTCTCAAGCTCAGCAAGACTTACGAAAAGATGGGTTTAAAGGGATTCAAAGCCATCGAACAATTCAGCGTTAGCGAGGAGATGGTTTCCCAAGAAGGGAACATCGCCCATCATCATTTAGCGGGGATTCATGACCTTGATAAGAGGGATTGGAATCTCTACATGGATTTTTGGGATAAGAAGCTTAAGGGAAAACATTAGGATGGCGGATGTCTCATCGGTTTTTCGCCTAGAAAAGAGCGACCCAATCAGGGCCGCTCAAGAGTCTAGGAAATAATATCAAGCCTGGACGAATTTCAACCCAGGGATGGCGACTTCCCCGTCTTTCAAGGTTACATTCTCAGGCTGAAAAGTCGCGGCTTCGTCTTTGCCGGCGAGGTATTGGGAATACATAGCTTGGGTGAGGCTCTTCGCCTTCACGACGCAGTTGGTAACGGTGGGCATTGTCATGCTGCCGTTCCACCCGAAGAGGGATCCAAGCTTGAATCCCGAGGCGTCAAAGGTGCAGTCCTTCAGCGTGTTGCTTTGGAATGTGTGCCAAGAGATCCAGCCATATCCGGATTTGCAGGTCGGAGTGTAACCCTCTGCTGTCACTATGGAGTTGCCGGCAGCGAGTTTGACAGTCACGTTGTCAAGAGTCGTTTGGAAAACGTGACGGGCAAAAGTGCAAACGTAGCCATCGTCACTATGCCACGTGTCACTGACAACAAGGTTCTTGATAACGGCAAATCTAAGATTGGAGAACAATCCATGGTTCGCGTTGCTTGGGGATTTAATGGTGTGGCCGCACCCATCAAAGGTCCCCGCGAAATAGCCGTTTTGAGAATTGCCGGAGGAATACTTAATTTTCCCGTTGGCGTCTAAATCCGCGGTTAGTTTGTAATACCCGAACTTGTTCGTGTCAATATAAGTAGTCGCCCCGTCTGCCGTCGTAGCTGTATAGGGAGATACATACGTTATGAAATCATCAATCGAGGAAATATTGGCGGTCACAAAGGTCGTATCGAAGAACAACGTGTAATATTTCCCGTCTTTGTTTAGATCGATTTCAACAGATTTAACGCCGTCATCGCTATGGTCTTCGGCAAAAAGAGAAACGTCGAGATTAGATGAATCGGTGCCCAAATCAAAAGTCCCTGCCTTCATTGAGGTGATGGTCGCGCCCGAGTAATCCGAACCAAGATCAAACGCTTTGGTGGTCTCGCTCATCACCACTTCTTTCGCATCGAGAGTGACGTTGTAGATCCAGCGGTCATCGTCCGCGGCAAAACCGGCCGTGTTATAGGATGTCGCTTCGCCCATGCTGGTGGTCTCTGGCTCCTCGAACACAACCTCGTGGGTGTTGCAATTGACCCAGTATTCGCGGACGCCTTTCTCGGATTTGGTCGCGGCTTTCTTCGCGTAATGCATCCAAGTGTACTTGGAAGAGGATGAAGTGTCCGCGAAGAGAATGTTTCCGGAAGTGGCCATCATCGTAGTCACTCCGACTGCCGTAAAAGCAGCCATGGAAAGTGCACCAACGACTAAGAGTTTTTTCTTCATGTCAAATCTCCTTTGATTAGTATTTGGAATCATTTTATGCCGCGCCTTTTCTTAGGAAAGCGCTTTCAAATATAAGAAGCAAAATAAAGTCGATTTTGGGCAGTATTAAGAGAAAAGTCTGTCTTTCTTGCTTCACCACGTTTCGACAAGGATTTCTTTGACCGAATGGATGGAGGCTTCGCTGACGTTGCAGGCACTTTCTAAATAATTCTCAATCGCTTCGCTTAGGCCCCCTCCTTCCGTTCCGTAGTTCTTCATCATCTGAGTATAAAGCAAACCGAAGGCTACATAGTTGTCCTCGTCGTCTTGCATCACGCCGGAATCATCGAATTTCCCATCGACGATATTGCTCCTCCACCTCCTGGAATTGTAGAAGCTCGTTAGCTCGAAGTCCTTGCAGAGATCGGCGTAGCTGACGCCAAGAAGCCCATTGATGAGGAAGGCCAGCGTCCCTGTGCGGTCCGCCCCGGCGGAGCAATGGAATGTCAGGGGGTAGCTTTCTTTCCTCGAAAGCGTCTCGAAGATGCTTTTGATATTCGCCTTGGAGCTTTCATAATACCTTTCTGAGCCCGGAACGATGGAATCGTATTGCCCCATGCCGAGATTAAGGAAATTAATTCCGTTGATTGGATGCTCGGAGATGCCATAATCCTTGCTTGAGGTGCTGTAGCGGATATCTAGTTCGGTCTTCATATTCAGGGCTTTCAGGCGCGACTCGCAGGTTTTGTCGATTCCAGCCCAAGAAGCGCTGCGATAAAGGAGGGAGTATCTAATGCGATGGGAGTTATCGATTTTCCACCCCCCTAGGTCCCTCATGTTGATAATCGCATCGTTCGTATCAATCGTTCTGAGGTCCCCTTTGAGGGTGAAAGAGTCTATTTCCGAAACGGCGTTATCCCCTTTGACCCTATAGTAATAAGTCCCGGGAACAAGGTTATAAATCCCTAGCGAAGTAACGGAGGCCCTAAGCTCATCGTAGGTCGCGTAAAGGCTTGTGAAGTCCTCGTCATGAGCGATTTCCAATGAGTATCTTCCTTTCCCGTTGCTCACTTTCCAACGAAGATTCAAAGGCTCTGTGTTATCCCCAAGGTTCGCGCTCGCTTTAGATAAAAAAGTGGCCGGATCCTCGCTCTCTAAGTAGTTCCGAGCTTGTTTGTAAACTAGATCGACGGTTTTTCCGCTCATCTTGTCAACAAGTTCGATGGTTTCCTTCTTTTCCGCCTCGGACGAAGAAAGCGGCGAGCTGGAGGCGTTTTCCACGTCTCCTCCGCAAGAGAACAAAGGCAAGGCAAGCAAGGCGAGCATCAATTTGGCGGTTCTCTTCATAATCAGTTCCTTTCAGAAACGCATTTGCTCCTCCCCGTCGGCTTTGTAAAGCCCCGCGAGATAAAAGTCTTTAAACTGCTCGCGGTTGATGTATTTGTCAAAAAGGGAGAAGCAAAGGGAATAAAGAAGAAGGATGAGGATAGGCAAGGCGAAGATGCATAAAGCCAGATGAAGGAGAGCCAAAAGCAAGGGGGCGCTCCTCAAGAGAGAAAAGCCATACAAAGAGGCGGATAACCCAAGCGAGATCAACAAGAACTTCCACCAATAAGGAAAGTAAAGCTTGGTTGCGTTCCAGATGGCGCGGAACACATTACACTCATAGGCCGAAGAGAAAATCGAGGCAATCAGAAAGACGGGGATCACAACCAAAACGAGAAGGACGTAAAAAGGGATGCCGAGGAGATATTCCAGGAAGAAGGCGCTCACGAAACGGCAAAGGGAAAGCAAAACGGCGAAGAAGAAAAAAAGGAGAGAGGTGTTTAGATAGTTTTGTTTGATCCCTCTTTTGAAATCGCCTTTGAAAAGGACTCCTTGTCCCCAAAGAAGGGACTTATAGATGCTATTTGCACCGCTTATGCCAAGCGAAGCGACGAAAGTGAAGACGCTTTCTAGCAAGGTTCCATAAATCATGAGGACGTTCATCGAGGCCCTATAATCCGCTTCGCCAAGCTCCCCGGAGGCGTACTTCTGATAGAACCCCACCTCGAAGCGGTTTTGGAAGAAGACGGTTAGGATGATGGGTGCGAAGCACAAGGCAAGATGAAGCCCCAAGAAGAGAAGCGTCAAAGAGTTATTGCGGAGAATGAAGAAAAACTGGTCTTTTCTGGTCTCCGGAAGGGCGCTTGGCAGAAAATCGCTGGAAGAGGCTTTAAGCTTTCTTTTCTTCATAAAGATCGGCCTCCCTCATCTTCATGACGAATTCGTCCTGGCTCGACATGATCTGCGCGGGGTTCCCTTTCAGAACGAATTTGCCTTCCTTCATCACGTAGATGACATCCCCCACTATCGTCGCTTCCTTGAAGGAATGGGTCACATAAAGAATCGTGCGATTATATTCTTTGTTGATTTGCTTAACGAATTCAAGCGCCCCTTGTTTCGTCAAAGGGTCCAGGTGCCCAACCGGTTCATCCATAAGCACCACATCGGGCTCCCCGACGAGCTCTCTTGCTAGAAGCGCCCTCTGTTGCTGCCCAAGCGAAAGGTACTTCGGCCTCACGTTAAGACAATGGGCGATTCCGAATCTCTCCGCGATTTTTCTCACGCGGGAGAAAAGCTCGTCCCTTTCGATTTTCTTGTTTCTCAAAGGAAAGGCGATATTCTCGAAAATGGTCAAATGGGGATAGAGGCTCACATCTTGGTTGATGTAGGCCATGTTTCTCTTATGGACAGGGATATCATAGATGTCTTTATCGCCGAAGAAAATGTCCCCATCGTATTCCATAAGACCGAGCATCGATTTGAGCAAAGTCGTCTTGCCGCATCCCGAAGGCCCCATGATGACGCTGATCTTTCCGCCAGGAAAGACCTCGCTCATCTCCGAAATGACAAGGCTTTCCTTCTTTCCTTTGCCGTAATAGCAATATAGTTCCTTAAGTCTGATGTCAGGCATTTCGCTTCTTTTTGATCTTGTAAATGCGCGTGGAATAATCGAGCATAAGGCGCTTAGCCAATTTGCCGCTCCCCCACTCGTAATCAAGCCTCATTCCGGCGTTCATGAGGGAAGCGCCTGACACAGTCGCGACCTGCTTCTCGCTTTTCAAGCATTCCACATCTTTGAGTTTTTCCTTCCAATCGGAGCCGACCAGGGCGCGACTGTCGTTCCTGACTCTTCCATGGACCTGGTAGAAATCAAAATTCTGCCGTCTCTCCTCGACCTCGTAAACGGAACCCGGGTCAAGATGCACGGGTTTAAGGAAAGCGGCCGAGGAATAGAGCTCGAAGGTTTTGTTGCCAAGAAAATAGATGGCCTCCTCTTGATTAGGAGAAACAATCACGAATTGCCCGCGGGAGGATTCTACGATGGAGGAGATTTTATAGTAGTCCCCGAATGTCAATAGGCGGCGGTTCTCCTTATACCAGGTGATCTGCTCGTAAACGCTTTTCGTGTCGACGTCGCTGAGTTCATTAAGGTCCAGCTCATAGCCAAACGCGCCAATGCAGGCGACGTTGAAGCGATCCTCAATCTGAGATTCGCGCAGAGTCTGATGATTCGGCGAGGCCGAGACATGCGCTCCGATGCAAGACTGGGGGTAGCACATGAGCAGGCTTTCCTGGATTTTTTCCCTTTCGTAAGGCTCCGTATCGTCGCTAGCCCAGAAAGAGGGCATATAGCAAAGCATTCCCAGGTCAATTCTCTCCCCTCCCGCCGCGCAGGACTCAAAAAGAATCTGGGGGAAACGCTTCATTATGGCCTCTAAGAAGCGATAGAGCCCCAGAACATAGCGATGGAGGGTTTCGCCTTGGTTGGAGGTAGAAGGGGAAAGGTAATCAGAGATTGCCCGGTTGCAATCCCATTTGACGTAATCGCATTTGGCTTTCGCGATCGCTTCGCCCACATTTTCGATCAAATAGTCGACAACAGCGGGGTTTGCAAGGTCCAGCACGAGCTGGTTACGGCTTTCCAAAGGCTCGTAATCCTTGTGGGTCAGGGCAAATTCGGGATGGGCCCGGAAAAGATCGCTGTCCTTGCTTACCATCTCCGGCTCAAACCAAAGCCCGAAAAGAAGGCCCATCTCATGGATTTTGTCCGCGAGAGCGCCGATGCCGTTCGGGAGCTTCGCCAAATTCGCGCGCCAATCCCCAAGCGACGAACTGTCGCCGTCCCTATTTCCGAACCAGCCATCGTCCAAAACGAAAAGCTCGCAGCCGAGTTCTTTTCCCTTTTTTGCTAGGGCGAGGAGCTTTTCCTCCGTGAAATCGAAATTCAGGGCTTCCCAATCATTGATCAGAACAGGATGCTCCTTATATTGCCATTCGCCGCGCACGATGTGCTCACGCACGAACCGATGGTATTGATGGGTCAATTCGTTCTCGCCCCCGCTTGAATAGCAAAGAGTCGCTTCCGGGGCGAAGAACTCCTCGCCTGGGCGCAAATCCCAAGAGAAGGAATCATCGTTTATGCCGCTTAGGAAACGGACTTTGTGCAAGTTATTCCTCTCAAAATACTCCGCGTGATTCCCGGAATAAATGAGATTAAAGCCATAGCAATCGCCACTTTTCAAAGAGCAATCCGGTTTTTCCACGACGACAAAAGGCGAATGGACGCAGCTGGAGTGGCCGTTGTTGGAGCTGATTTTGCTAACGCCATGCTGCAGCGGTCTTTTTTGCAGCACGCTTTCTTTGGCCCAGGTTCCACCAAAGGTCTTGAGGATGAATTCGTCTTCGTCGAAATCGATCTGCGCAGAAAACAGGCGATCGATCGTGACTTTCTTTCCCGATTCATTCTTTAGCGAAGAACTTCTCGTGATGACGTCGGTGCCAGGATAAGTCGAATAATAAAGGCGCAGGAAAAGTTTCTTGGCCTCATCTTTTAGGTGAACCGCCAAAGTCTCTTTCTTGTGTCTGACGCTAGGAAGGCCGGGGATTTCAAAGCCACGAATCACCTCATACCCTTCGTAAAGGAACTCGCATTCAAGATCGCCGTCACAGTTGATTTGCAGCAAAAGCTCGCGCGTGTCGCCTCTGCCTTTAAAAGAACATTCCTGGCTGAGGTGATCAAGATAAGCTAGGTAATGATCGTTTTTCATCATCACCCCGTAGCCACAGCCCTCGCCTTCTTCGAGGAAGGAATAGTCTTTCTCGTTTGGGATGGCCTTCCCATAATAGATGTGCTCAAGGATTCCTAAAGGATTGACCTTGAAAAGATACGTCGTGTTTTCCGTATCGATTTTGAAGTAATTGCCTTGGACGGTGATCATATTATCTCAACCTCAAGCTCGCACCCTTCGCTCTCTATTCTATATTCTAAAGCTTTGAAGCCCGGGGTCAGAAAGAAGATTTCCTCCTTGGAAGAAAGCTTGCCTTTCTTGATTCGCAATTCTCCATCTATCAGGGGGAGAATATAAGCCAGGCCTTTTGGAGCGCGCTTAATTTTAAGAGTGAATCTGTCCTTGCTGGGCAAATAGGCGATTTCGAATTCGCCCTCTAAGAGCTCTTCGCCTTCTCTACTCATGAGACCAGATGCGAAGATCAAGCCCTTTTCATCCAGGCGCTTAGCCCTGGTGAAATAAGCGGAGGAATAGAGTATCCCGTTTCTCCTGGCTTCAAAGCGAGGCAACAAGGGGCGATGATGCTCGGTATCTAAAGGCACTTGCATGTTCGTCGGTTCCGTCAATTGATAATCGCCGACGCTACCCATGATAAGAGGCCCTTTCTTCCGTGAGTAAAGCATCGTCAGGGTCGCACCGCTCGCATGCCCGCTATAGGGGATGTTCTCATCGTAGCAGGAGATATCGAAAAGGTATCGTTCCCCTCCGAAGCGATAGCTGTCCATCTCCGGATAATGCTTTTGGTAAAGCCCGTCGCAAGGAAGGCCCGAAGAAAAATCCAGATAAAAGTCTTTCTCAAAATGACAAAAGGCAAAAGCAATCGCGTTCGCGTGCTCAAAGGTATGGTGAATGCACGCCTTCTCGTGGTGCACTCCGTAATCGGGCCCGCCGCTAAGCTCGCCATCGATACAGCATTTTTCGATGAGTTTTAGATTTCGGTAACTCGCCGCAAGGAAACGGGGGTCGTATTTGCCAAGGATAAGCGCCATCGGGATGATGCCATCGCACGTCCTTGATCCATAATAGGTCCATTTGTAATTCCGACACCCAAAGGAATTGTCTATCGCCCCGTCGGGGAGAAGGAAATCAAGATGCGCTTGGCAAACCTCAAGGAGGGTTTTCATCATTTCCTCGTCTTTGGAATAGTAGGCGTATTTCACCAAAGCGGGCAGGGATTCCTCCATGTTGTAGCCGATGTCAATCGCGTTGCACCCCCTAGGGGTAGTCTTGTTATGAGGCTTCCCCTCCCCCATCAAAAGCTTGGAAGAGGTGATGTGCCTTAAAGCGTATTCGGCTAGATGCTTTGCCTGCTTCAGATAAGTTTCATTACGGAGATAATCCCCCGATAGATGAAGGGCCAAGGCGTTGTTGATGGGATAGTTGATATTTGTATAGCTATGCTCATCGAGATTCTCATAAAGCCATCTCGAATGGAACTTGACGTGGCTTTCAAGCTCTTTTACGAAATCTTCTGGCAAGACGCCCCTGCATTCCCTCAAGGTCTCCACTAGGTCGATTACGAAGAAAACGGTCGTGTAACGCCAGGTGGTCTGGAGATCATTGTAGATGCCACCATCATGGCAAATAAGGTTCGAGGAATATTTGAGAAGTTTTCTCGCGCCTAATAGATACCGCTCGTCCTTGAAAGCCTTGTAAGCAACGCATAGAGCGTACACCGCATCGATGCAGCGCCCGTGAATTACTTTGCAGGAAGGACAAAAGACCCCTCCGTTCAAGGAAGGATCTTCGCTATCGAATTGGCGTTTTAACAAAGAATCGGCAAACTGCCGGAGCAATTTTTCGTAGGGATTCTCCATTTTAGGCCTCGATGATGGTCACCCCATCTAGCTTCGACTGATTGCCTCCGATGTAAGAGAGGGATTTGCAGTAAACATTCACGTTGTAAAAGGTCGTGCTTGGGATCTGCTTGCCGAATACGGAGGCGAGCTCAAATCCCTGCGCGTTGATCGTGAGGTTGCGAACGGTATTGAAGGAGAAAATCTCGGTGCAGAGGATGCCCGTGCTGTCGTTTTTGCCCCCTACTGCCTTGTCGTCTGTAGTCACCGAATCGCTAGAGAGGGAGAAGACAAGATTGTCGAAGGTCGCGCCTAAAATGAAGCGCCCGAGCACGGCTAGTCCCCTAGTTCCGCCCTTTTCCTTAACCTGATAATGGATATCGTCGAAATTGACGTTGCGGATGATGGCTCCATTCCCAACCACAAGGAAGAACCCGAATAGCGAGCTCTTGTAGTTCTTAATGGAATGCCCGTCGCCGTCGAAGATGCCTCGGAAACCATAAGCGTAATTGACTGTCCCCAAGGAGATGTAGGAGCCCGTGGCTTCTTTCCCTTCACCATCAAGATCATTTGCCAAGACATATTGCCCATAAATCGCGTCTTTGGCGTATTTTTGGGTGAAGTACTCCTTCATTTGGGAGTAGGAGGTGATGTATTTGGTCACGAAATCAAGCGTGAAGGTGTAGACATCCGTGTAATCGCCCGCCTCGAGATAAACGCTTACGCTTTGCTTGCCATAATTCTCAATGGTGAACAAAGAGGCGCTGAGGCTAACTACCTTTTCGCTAGGAGAATAGGAGGCGGAAGAGGAAGAGAAAGCGATTTCCTTCTCGTTCACGACGAGTCTTGAGATCTCCTGATAGTCTCCGTTCGAGGGAATGGAGATCTTTTTGCTGTTCGAGGCGTTGCTTTCGAAGGTGCGGGAGGAAGAAGTTGAAGCGACGCTCATATCAAGATCGAAACGCTGCTCCTTCACCTCGATTTCGTAGCTCTCCATCACGGGTTTGTAGATCTCCGCGCTGACCTCGATGCTTTCGCCCAAGGCGCTCACCGTGAAACTTGTTTTCCCGGACTTATGAGGGGCAAGATTCTCCCCTTCCAAAGAAAGGATGCTCGG
>CAVKPZ010000005.1:16762-40830 GCA_963658395.1 Lachnospiraceae bacterium
CCGAGAAGGTGACGGTAAGGTCACTATAAGCGATGGCTTCACCGCCTTTCAAAACGCGGATGTCATCCTTGAGGCTGATGGGATTCTCGCTGTAGTTATACATCGAGATCGAATAATGGGGCCCCAGGTTATCGTAGACGAGGTTCTTCCCGCAGATGACGAGGCCTTCGTTGCTCTTCACGCTGACTTGAAGAGTCTTCGAAAGAACGAAGCCCGCAAACTCGGTGTAAACCGTGTAGGTGTCGCTTCCTACGGACTTTCCACTGATTTTGAGGGAGGTCCCATCAATTTCAACAGAAGAGGTCCCTAGATTCGTCTCTTTGGTCACTTTTAAGGGATGCTCATAACCGTTCACGTCCACCCCGCGGTAAGAAAGGGAGGTGTCGAGAACATAGGTGGTCCCGTTATAGGCGGAAAGGTCTTGGGTCTCTAATTCGAATCGAGGCACCGTGCCGTCTTTTGCGATGGTCACGGTCACTTCATAGACGACGCTAGAGGAGGCGAAAGTCGCCGTCAAGGTCCCTTCTTGGAAACGGCTTTGGAAGGCACCGTCCTCGTAAGTGACCAAATTGTCATCGCTTAAGGTCACGGTGAAAGCCAGCCGTGAGTCGGGCGTGTAATCTTTTTTCTCGAGCAACCCAAGAAAGACGCTGTCCTTCTTGATGCTATCTTCTTCGCTATAGGGCACTTCTTCAGGCTCAGTAGACACCTTGCCGCAGGAAGTCATCCCAAAAGCGAGCGAGAAGGCAAGTAGAAGCGATGTTTTCGATTTCTTGTTCATGCGAGTTCCTCCTTAAATCCCCCAGCTCGAATAGACCGATTCGAGAAAATAATGCTCCATATGCTCGACCATGCCGATGCTTTCAGCGTCCTTCTTGAAATTTTTTCTCATTTCGACGAGCTCATTGGGGCTATAGCTATTGCCGTGCAGGTTGCATAAAGCGAAGCGAGGGAACATGCTCTCGATAAGGATGTGCTTTTTGAGGGTCTTGTAAAGAGAAGGGTCCGAGGTCTGATACTTTTCAATCACTTGATAGGCCTCATCCATCTCTCCAAGCCAGTTCACGAGCATTTGCTTTGGCCAGTATTCGGCTTTGCTGCCGATTTCCTGGTAGACGCCTCCCCCTAAACCGTAGGTTTCGGGCTTGCTCTCAAGATAGGTCTCCCAGGAGATCATCTCCTCATAATATTGTCTCATGATTGAAGAGGCGTCTTTGAAGTAATACGTGAAGAACTTATCGGTGCAATCGCTGTAATTCGCATTCACGTCGAATTGAGCTTTGGAATCGAGATATTCCTTCAGCTTGCCGAAGCAAGTGACGTTCTGGTTGTACCTTTGCCCTTCGTTGAGGATAATGGACGCCCCGTTTTCCTTCAGGAAGCGGTAATTGAGCATCATCGTGCTGTAGGTGTTGTAAGGGTATAGATAATGATGGTAATCGGTCTCATAGACCCACGCGGTGATGTGACTAGCATAGTTGCCCCAGGCTTTGATGTTTTCCGCGTAACTCGCATTTTCTTCGTCGTAGAAGGTTTTCGTGTAGTTCGCGTGGAGGGGGGCGATGAGGACATAAACGTCCTCGTTTAGCTTCAAGCTCGGATCGTCTTCGACGGAGACGCTTGGAGGATTGATGGAAGAAAGGTAGGCGAAGAAATTGATGTGGATTTCCCTTTTCTCGCTGCGACTTTCTTCCGCTTCTTCCTGAAGATAAGCCTGCATTTTGTCATCGAGTTTATTGACGAAGCGGATGATGGAGCCGGAGATTGAGCCGTCTTTGTCAATCGCGGCCTGGCAAGAAGAGCAGGTGCAGCAATTGCCGACGTCGTTATCGGTGAAGTTGAGGATGTCATTATCACCGCAGTTCGCGATGGAGCGTTTCACGCTCTCGAAAGCGGTGTCGATCATGAGCTCAAGGGATTCGCCATCGCCGTGCGCGGTATAGCAGAGCTGTTCCCCAGATTCGGAGAACCATTCCGGATGGTAAGCCTCCATGTTTGAGGAGTCCGTGTGGATGACGGGGCTGATGAAATTGAAGACGTTGTGCACGTTGGACCCTGTGTCTTTGGGGTTTTCTGGGACAGGGGTGACGTAACGATAGGCTGTCAAATATCCCATGCCGTATTTGGTGGAGGCGGTCATGTTGTTGGTCGGGTTCGCATAATCGAAGTCGGGACGTTCGATGATCTCCATGTCGGGCATAATCGAGCCATCGCGCTCATAAATTACCGTGTCCTCGTTAATCATGTCATAGCCCACGGTGTGGCGAAGGAAAGCAAGAGAGGCCATTTGATAGCCATTGTGCCGGCGGGCCATCACGAAGACGCTGTTGCCATAACTCGAGATGTAATAACCGGATTTGCCAATGAGACTAAGGGCAGGAAGCTCCTTGTTCGCGTCGGCAAGCAAATCGGAAGATCCGACGACGATGTACTTGTCGCTGCGCGAAATGGAATCCTCAAAATCGGCGATGTCGATTGATTCCAGAAGAGTGCCGGTCGCATTGAAGACGTTTGAGACAATAAAGGAGGCGGCCTCGCTCGCCCCGCTCACGGAGCTATCGACGATAACTTTGTATTCGCTTGTCTGGTCGGAGTTCACAAAAGCTCTGTTCCCATATTTGACGGAAACATTATGAAGGGTGCCTTCGGTGAGAAGAGGGTAGCCCGATTCGTCATAAGCAACGACATTCTCCTGGTTCGAGCCCCCGCAGGAGATAAGGAAGAGAAGGGTGAGCGCTAATGCGTTTTTGCAGATCTTATTCATAATCTAGCCTCCTTAAGCCTTACTCACGTGAGTCAGGAACGTTTTGGTCGCGAAGTTCCCCGCCCCATCGATGACGTGGATGGTGAAGCGATAATCACCCTCTTCTTTAAACGTATAGGCGTCATAGGAGGGATCAAGGTAATGGTAGACCCCGCTTGGAGTAAGCATGAACCTCTGGACGATGAGGCTCTCCTCGGGGGTCTCGTTGTCGCTCGCCTTGAATTTCGGGAGCAAGACGGTCTCCCCTACTTTGGCTTCGCTCGCCATCCCCCTAGAGAAACTGAGCGTTGGGGCGATGTCGTCATAGACGCGGATGTAATAGCTGATCGTGAGCTCTGTGCCGTTAGAAAGGAAGCGCGAATCCTCGATCGAAGTGAGGGTGAAATAATACTGGCCGTATTCGCTTAAGGTGATGTCGTAGGCTTTGCTCGGGTCGGCGTTTTGTAGAAGCGTCCCGTCGCTTGCTTTCAGGTATTCCCCGCTAGGAGAGGTGACGTTTAAAGAGAAGGTCACGTTTGGGGAGAGGACGTCAAAGGAATAGGAAGGCGCAATATGGTAGACCGAGTTTATGCTCTTGGTTCCGCCGTAGTTGCTATCCATTTGGACAACCGGAGAGACGCGGTCGCGGGCGGTTTTCGAAGAGAAGCCCGATTGACAATAGCTTGTAAGGTTTAGCTTCGCCCCGGGATCGCAGTTTTCAAATTCGAGGCTCATGTAGCCCTTCAAAGAGGAGAAGCCAGCGAATGGGGTTCCATCCGCGAAGGCGGTCACGGGGAGGGTGTAGCCTTCGCAGGAGAAGGACCCATCCGCGTAGGCGAGGCTATAGGAGTTGCCGCCCTCGTTGATGGAGTTATTGAAGAAGGCGACTCGTCTATCGTTGACCACGAAATAGGTGTTTTCCCCGACAAGAGCTATCCTCATCTCGATCTCCTTTGAGGGATCCTCGCTGTCGCTTAAGCGAATCACGACCGCCCCATTCTTGGAAAAGCCTTCCAAGGACTTGAGGTCGAGGCTGAAACTATCGAGAAGACAGGGGGTGGCGAAGGTGAAGCCCGCATAGGATGTGGAGGCTGATTCAAAAGCGATGCCATCATCCTCCGTAAGCTCTTTTTTCAGGCCTTCGCTCACGAAATAATTCGAAAGGTTGATCGAGCGCGCGCTTTCCGCGGTCCCGATGCTCTTGATGACGGGGATCTCGTCACGCTGGAGCACGGTGTCGCCATATTTTGCCGTCACGATCACCTTATCTAGGTTGTTAGCGACGCTTGGGCAATATTGCTCGTCGGAGTAACTCTTTGTCCCGTTAGCGTCTTTGATTTCTAGGCTCAGCGGTTTTTCCTCGAGCTTCCCTTTTTCATAGAGATAGACCTTCTCCGCAGGGAAGTCATAATAACCGCCCGAGACGAAGTAGCGCGGGTAGACGATTTTATTCTCGAGGATTGGCTTGCCGCCATCGCTCACGGAAATCGTGTATTCTTTGCTAAGGCTTTGCCCGATGAGGTCGCTCACCTCATAGATGACTTTGTAATCCTTGAGCTTGGCAAGGCGGAAGCCGCCGCCTTCGATGGGGCTTTTCTTCCCGTCGACTTCGTAATAAGTCTTGACGGTTTTGTCCCCCACTCCACCTTTTGCTTCCACCTCATTCGGGACGGAGACGTATTCCCCAACATGCATCGAGGTTTCATGCGCCGGGAGGTCAAAGTCGAGCTCATCTAAGGAGTCGAGGACGCTTACGGTGTGAAGTTTCTCAGCTTTGTTCCCCGCTTTGTCGTAAGCCGTGTAACGGATTGTGTAAGTCCCCTGCTTTTCCATGTAGAACCTGGAATCGGTGATTTTGACGCTTGTCCGGTCGCTTGAAAAGTAATTGTAGAAAACTTCGGTCATGACTGGGCAAGAGAGAGAAACCTGATCGTAGGCGGTCGCGCTGGGAATGGGATAGGAGTAGCCTGCAACCGCGGTGGTTGGCGAGGAAGCATCCTCAAGGTAGATTTCAGGGCCTTCGCTATCAACGAAGGAATTCTCCTTAAGCTCTGCGGCGGTTACGCCGCCAATGTCGGTGATCACGAAGTTGGCCGTGGCGGAAGCATAGCTCTCCGCATAGACGGAAAGGAAGGCCCGGTTGCTGCTGAATCCGCTCCAAAGCGAAGAGACTTGATTCGCATCGTCGAGATCTAGGACCGTGTCAAGGGTCGCCCCTTTGCCAAACCCCGTCCCGCAGACCGTCTTCGTATCGTAATCCAAGCCAAAGCAGAAGAGGACCTCGTCGATATAATCCGCATAAGTGTTCTTATCGAGCATATAGCCATCGAAAGAGACGCCGGACCAGAGCCCCCAAGTGTCGTTCGTATGCAGCCCCTGGGTCTGGTGAATCCCCGCGAAATAAGGCTGCGCGTCGCTGCGCGCGATGCAGGAAGAGGAATGGGCGGTCGTCCCATTGGAATTGGTCTCGATATGAGAATAATAGCAAAGGATCACGAACTTGCTCGAATCGTCCGCGTCGGTGAGCTTGAAATAAAGTTGGCTGAAGTCCGCGCTGCCTTTGCTAGAGGGCGCCAGGTATCCCCTCACCAAGGCGTTCGTGTCGTTCATCTCGTCGAGATAGATGGGCTTGGTGAAATTAAGCGTGTCGCCAAGACCAAGCTTTACGTATAGCCCGCTCGTCCCCTTTCCGCCCATCGCTTTGGATTCTTCCTCAGTGATGTAGCTTATCGAGGATTTCTCAGGATTCCCTATGTAAGCTTGAGGAAAGCCGACGTTGATCTTCTCGGTGACGTTATGCATCTCGCCATTCACATCCACCGAATACTCGAAGGTATAAACGCCAGCCTGCGTGAGCGAAATCTCCGTCTCGGCGCTTTGGCTTTGGTCGGGGAAAGTCACGATGACGCTGGCTTTGTAAGAGACCCCATCGAGGGTGTAGATCATGCTCGGGACCCGATAGGAGGAGCCATAGACATGACTCCCTTCCTCAAAAGGCGACCAGTTCGAGGCCCTAAGGACGTGTGGGGGCGCGATATCCAAAGAGGCTTTCTGTGCGGAGCAGGAGCATAGCATCGTTAGAAGCAGCGCGCTTGAGAGAAAGAGATTCTTGGCTTTCATAAGGATGTTCCTTTCTTTTCGTTAGCCTTTGATGCCGCCCATTGTGAGGCTGCCCATGAACTTGTCTTTGAAAATCGCGAACAGGACCACGACGGGCGCGGAGCTGAGTATCACCATGTTGAAGGCGTAGACTCCGGTCTTTAGCTTGGTGTCCCCGGGGACGCCCGTGCCCGCGATGAGCTGCCAGAGGACATAGCCGAGCGTCGGCTTATCGAGAAGATAGACCATCGGGGTCTGGTAATCGTTCCAGAAGGTGACGAAGTTGATGAGGAGGATGGTGAGAAAGACGTTCTTCACCAAAGGGAAGCCAATTCGGAAAAGAATCTGCCAATTATTGGCCCCGTCGATCTTTGCGGCTTCGAAATAGGCGCTCGGCACGCTTTTGAAAGAAGCGTACATGACGAAGAAATAAAGCCCAAGCATATTGGCTTTGAGGAGGATGACCCCCCAAAGGTTGTTGACCAGCCCAAAGGCGTAGGCGACCTTAAGCTCGGAAGGCAAGGAGCCGACGACCGGAATCATCATGGCGAGAAGCACCGCCGTGTAGACGACTTTGCTCGTCTTGAATTCGAATCTTGCGCAGGCATAAGCGGCGAGGCAAGGCACCAAAGTCTTCACGAAGGCGCTGCCAATCGAATAGATGAGGGAGTTTCCAAGCACATCGAGCAAGGTGCTTTCCTTCCCTGAGCTCTGGGAAATGTGAACGAGAGAGAAAATGTCGAACAAATTGAAATAGAAGTTTTTGTTTCTCATCATCAGGTAGGTGCCGCTGAAATCGGTCGTCTTTGGGCTTCTTGTGGAGACGAATAGGCCATACCCAAGCAAGAGGAATAGGACGACCGCGTAAACAATAAGGATCGCGAGGATGATGATTGGGAAGAGGGTCAGTCGGTTGTCTCTAAGTTTGTCTTTCTTTAGCTTCAGTTTCATATCAGCTCTCCTTGGGACCTACTTTCTCCAATAGATATTTCACTCCGAAGACCAGGGGGATCGTGACGAAGGTGCAGATGATGCCAAAGGCAGCCATCTGATGGAAAGCGGGGGCGTCGTAGTTCCCTTGAACCGCATATTGTTGGACGTTGTTGTAAATGACATAGCCAGCCGGGCCCGGGGAGAGGTTGTTGAGATTCGATCCATAGAAGGTGAAAAGGGAGTATTGGTTCACGAAAATCGAAGCAAGGCCCGTCACGATGAAAGTCGACAGAGTCGGGAAAGTGAGAGGGAGGGAAAGGCTGAAGAACTCCCTCGCATGGCTCACACCGTCCAACTTAGCCGCCTCGAAGATCTCGTTTGGAATTTCACTCATCTTGTTGGAATAGATAAGCGTGGTCGTTCCGAAATTGATGAACGCGTCGAAAAGGACGATCGTGATGTAGGTCTTCACCTCGCTCGCCGAGAGGATGTCCACCACTTGATCGCTAGGGAGATGCTCCTGAGCAAAGTAAAGGATCTCCAGATTATTGAAATACTTGAAGAGGATGATCATGACCGTCGCGGAGAGAATCGAGGGCAGAAACAAAATGAAGCGGAAGAACTTGCTGCCCGCGAAGCGACGGGAGATGTAGAAAGCGAAAAGAAGGGCCAACGGGATTGAAATAACCGAGGAACAAAGATAGAGAATCAAAGAAACCAGCATCGACTGAAGATAGATGTTGGATCCGTTTGTGAAGGTAAACGCTTCTTGGAAATAATAGAAGAAGCCTCCGTTTGGGTTGGCATTCGGCCCGTAATTAAAAGCCAAAAGAAAGGAATTTAAGTTCACGTAAACGTAGAAAACCAGAAATTGGAGCACCGGCCAAGCGAGAAGGATAAGCTGGAAAACAAGATCCTTCTTGCGCTCCGCCGAGCGGTTATGCTTCCTGCGCATTATTTAAGCCCTGTCCAGATCGAGTTCTTGTAATAATTGTAGACCTGGGCGAGATACTGGCCCGCGGTGAGGCCCGAATTGTTTATGAAATCGTTTTGCGGGAAATACGAGGCGGCGGATATGGCGTATCTTCTCGTTCTGAGCTGCTGCCCAAGCCCGTTGGTGTATTGAGCAACTTTAGACTGAGGAAGGACGACTTCGGCACTATGATAATATTCCCAATAATCCTTGCCGAAATTGCTCATCTTGGCCTTATCCCCATCGGTAAGCTCGTAGTTGAAGTATTTAACGGCGTTCGTGATGGTCGTGAATTCCCGATAAGCCTCATCGGTATTCATGTACTGCATGAAGTCGCCGGCGAGTTTCTTTTTCGAATCGCTTAAGCCTTTCTTCATGAACACTAAAGAGGTGATGTCGCTCACGATGGTCTGCTTGGCGTTGGAGCCACCGTCGGCTTTAGGAAGAGGCATCCAGCCGAAATCGAGTTCGCTTTTCTCATTGTCCGCCAAGGAGGAGATGGTCTCGCTGGCTTCGCTTTCCCACCAATCGCCATCGAAAAGCATCGCGATGGATTTGTTTTTCTGTTCTTGATGGGCAGCGAGGCGTCCAAACTGAGAGTTAATGAAGAAGGTCTGGGCGTCAAGATGCGTTGTGCTGTCGGTGACGAGGTTGCAAAGCCACTTGTCCTTGTTTGTGACTACGGTGCGTACGAAATCGAGGGCGTGATATTTTCCCGCGGTGCGTTGGACGTTGTAGCCATCATAGGCGTCATTTACTTTATCGGGATGGATTGTCACTTTTTCCGTGACGGGACTGCCATCTTCGTTATAAACGACGTCGTTTCCTTTGTCGCTCATCTTGACGACGGTGATCTCTCCGTCCATCGTGAAAGCGGTCTTCGTTTGATTTGGCCCATCATAAAAGCCCGCGAGCGCGTCAAGGAGGTAGCCAAAATAGTCTTTGCCATTTCCCTCACCTCTCCAGACGAAGGGGATTTGCTTGCCCCCGTAAATATAGTTGACAAGTTCGAAGAATTCATCGTAGGTGGTTGGAAGCCCGTCGTCATTCGTTCCGTAGA
Organism: Lachnospiraceae bacterium; assembly: GCA_963658395.1. Lineage (GTDB taxonomy): Bacteria > Bacillota_I > Bacilli_A > RFN20 > CAG-826 > Alloenteromonas. The sequence goes on from CAVKPZ010000005.1 coordinate 25,571, forward strand.
CTCCGTCAGGGCCTTTGCTCTTTTTGTCGCTTGCGCTCATGATGAAACGGAGCTCACTCCCGGGCGTCTCATCCTCGTAGCCATCCGCGAAATAGAAATTGTATTTTTTGAAGACGGTCTTGTTGTAGATGATTCCAAAATTCATGGAATAGTTCGGAATCGCATAATAATGTTTTGTCCCGTTATCATCGGCGAGATTCAGATAGTCCTTGCAATCGCCTGTCATCTTGCTCTCAATGGTTTTGGTGGCCTCATAGGGATTCGGCGCGGTGACGTATTCGGTTATCTCCTCGAAAGCATCGTCCTTGACCATGTTGAGGTAATTGAGACCTTCGAAGAAATAAAGTTCGTTTACGTTGTTTTTAATCTCGGAGGAAGAGGGGGTCGCTTTTTGATCCGCGATGATGATTTGGACACCTTTTTTGCCCTCCTCAAAGCTGTCTTCGGAATGGAGCGTCTCATATCTTTCCTTGGCGCTGTAAAGCCATTTGTTGCCATAGCCGCCTTGGTAGCACTTCACATAGAGCTGGGTCTTCGAACTGTCAACGTTGCCGCCGCCGGAGCAGCCGGTCAAAGCCGCCGCCAGGCAGCTGACCGCACAAAGGGTGAGCAACGTCGTTTTTTGAACCTTCTTGCTTTTCATAGAGCCTCCTTTTGTCTTTGCGTAGACAATGTGATCTTTTCTTATTTTTATAGGCGAATTTGAAAGCGTTTTCAAACCATGTCACATCTTTAATAAAAGAATTAATAAGTACAGGGCAAATTTTGATAAGTTCCACATTTTTAACAGTATGAAATCCAAAAGCGTTCCTGCCGTTCTGAAGGCGATAGATTCGGATGTTTTTCTCGACTCGCTCGTTCCCTTTCCCGGACTTTTCCTTAAATTTGTCTGGCGTAAAAACTCTTATTTTTCGCCAAATTAATGAGAAAAATCATTTTCATAATAGCGCTTACATTTTACGCAGAATTCAGTTCATTAAGGGCACTAGGCTGTTTTCATGGGGATTGTCTTTCGACAAGTAAGAAGCTGAGCTTTCTATCGCTGGGGTCAAAGAAAAACGGTCTCTCGGCCCCCGAAGATACCTTTGAAACAAAATTTGTGAGAAAACTTGAAAAAACCTTGAAAACATCGCGAGCACCCGCAAAAAGCTGCCCCAGGCAAATGGAACAGGTCACGCGCGAACGCTAAAATAAGAAAAACGGCCAGGTTCGCCTTGTCCTAGGCCAATAGAAAGGGATTTGTTCCATGAAAGCAAAAAACAAAATGGTGTTGTTGACGCTCAGCCTTTCCTCGCTTGCGCTCCTCGCCTCTTGCGCGGTGACTTCTCACGTTCACGAGTTTGTTGATCACGAGGAAGTTTTTCCTAACTGTGTCGACACGGGGACGGAAGCCTATAAAACATGCACAGGATGCGATAAAATCTTTAATGCCAGCGGTGAAGAAATCGCCGCGCCGGTGGCAATTCCCGTCGATCCTAACGATCACAAAGGAACCAAGGAAATGGTCGTTTCTGGATCTTTTAAAACCGCCTATACCGTGGGAGACGCCTTCGATATGGATAACGCCGTCTTCACCATCAAATGTGAGCATTGCTCTGGTTCCACTTTGAGCAATGCGAAAAAAGAGAAGGTTAAGATCACCTACCCCACCGAAGGGGCAACTACTTTCACGGTCGCTGACCTCGCCGCGGAGAGCCTTAAAGTTAGTTTCGAGTACTCCGGGCTTAAAGCAAGCGCGAACGTAACGCTCGCCAAAAAAGTCAATGCCATCGAAGGGCTGGAACCCCTTAGCAAACACTGCGGATTTAAACCGTTTAGCAAGTTGGATGGCGTCAGTTCAACCTTTGGAACTATTGTCTACTCGTTTTCGGATACCGAGAAAGGAGAATACAAAACAGCCGAGCAGCTCGGCGCGGATTACTCTTTCTTGAACGATCCAGACTCCACCGCCCCTAAAATCTTTTATGTGAAGGCCACAGTCGAAGATGGGGAGGATTTTGTCGGCGTCAGCGCAACCACCACGATCACGATTAATCACAGCGAAGGCGTTTGGAACACAGAAGATGAAGAAAAAGACACCTTCGGATGTGTTTGCCAAGACCCCATCGTGTTCAAGAAGAAAACAAGCGGCAGCCAAGTCCTTGACCTCAGCAAGGAAACGGTCTCGATGAATTTGAACGGAACCAGCTATGATGCCGAAACAGACGAGATCAAAAGCATCAAATACGTCGTTGACGAAAACACCTCATACGATTTGGGAAAAGATATCTCAAATCTCGACGTTACTGCCTTAAGAGAAGACAAGAGCAATCACGGAAAGGCCAAGCTTGATATCGTGGTTGCTACGCCGAAGGATGGGAACGTGCCTGCTTTTGACCATGACGTAACCGCCGAGGTGACCATTGCTACCGCTGCTATTTACAACACAGCAGATAGTTTCAAGCAGGTTAAACCCCTTGATTCCACGACAGAGGATCACTGCATAGAGGGATATTACCTTCTCATGGAAGACATATCTTTAGGCAATTTCAACGGCGCCACCACATGGGGGTGGTTCAGCGGATGGCTCAATTCCGGAAAATATACGTTCAAGGGCACTTTGGATGGAAACGGCAAGACCATTAACGGCCAATCCTCCTACAACGGCCTTTTCAATCAGCTTAATGGTGCAACCATAAAAAATCTAACCCTTACCGAAGCCTGGTGGCGCGAGGCAGGCGGGGATTATTCCATGCTCGCCGGCAGCATGCAGAACACAGCCTTAACCGACGTGACCATCAAGATCATCGGCGGAGTAAAAGCGGATCCCTTCGCCCCCGACCTAAGCCGAGAAGTGGGCTTCATCTCACGTCAACGTTTCATGAGCAACACACTCACAAACTTCAAAATCGACGCCTCGGATTGGAACATTGCCGTCATCTTCGCCTCCAAAAATGGTAACGACAACACGTTCACTGATTGCAGCCTAAGCGTAAAGAGCTACGGCTATCTTTGGAAACATTATAAAAGCGGAGAACTTACCACCCATGACGGCTTAACCATCACTGGGAGTATCTATTCAGCTTCCTAAAACCCATCAGAGAAATTCCAACGGGTTTTCAAGGGCGGCCTTGTAGCGCTTTCTCACTTTCGCCTCTATTTTTAACCAAGCTGCTATCGAATATCCCCATTTCCTTAAAAGAAGTCGCCCTTTGGGTCTATGATGAGGCAGAGGACAAACTTATCCTGCAAGTTTTGAGGACTCCCCTTAACCTTTTTGCCCAAAACCGTGCAGACCCAGCATAAGGAGAACAATTATGAAACTGAACCGCCAAGAATATCTCGATAAAGTTCGCGCTTGTTTTATTGGCAAGAACATTGGGGGAACGATCGGAGGGCCAACCGAAGGAAAAAGAGAGATCCTGGACGTCAAGGGTTTCGTCACCCCGAAAGGCGAGCCGCTTCCTAACGATGATTTAGACCTTCAGCTCATCTGGCTCCGGGCTCTAGAGACCCAGGGTCCCACCCACATCGATTCGGAGACCCTAGGGGAATATTGGCTCAATTTCATCCCGCCTTCTTGGTCAGAATATGGTATCTCCAAGCACAACATGGCCCAAGGCTTGCACCCTGAGATCGCCGGAAGCAGCGATCTCAACATATGGAGTCATTCCAATGGCGCCTGGATCCGCAGCGAGATCTGGGCCTGCACGAACCCCTTGATGATCGACCAGGCGGTCAGATACGCGCTTCATGACGCGATGGTGGATCACGGCATGGGAGAAGGCACCATCGCCGCCGCCTTCACTTCCGCCCTTGAAAGCGCGGCTTTCGGCGTGAATGACATCCCTACGCTCATCAAAATCGCCCTTTCGAAGATTCCAAGCGACTCTAGGGTTGCCCAAAGCGTGAACGAGGTAATCCGCCTTCACGAAGCGGACAAAACCTGGCAAGAAGCAAGAAACGCGATCGTCGAGCTCAACAAAGACATCGGCGACGGCTGGTTCCAAGCCCCAAGCAACATCGCCTTCGTCTTGATTGGTCTCCTTTATGGAGAAGGCGACTATAAGAAATCCCTACTCACCGCGGTCAATTGCGGCGACGATACCGACTGCACCGGAGCGACCGTTGGAGCGCTCCTAGGCATTCTTAGCGGCACGAAAGGCCTGCCAGAAGATTGGGTATCCTACATTGGGAACCGCATCGTGACTTGCTCCGTGAACATGGGCACGTCTTCGCGCGTCCCTTCGACCATCGACGACCTCGTCAGGAGAGTCGCGAGGATGGCCGAAATCTGCTGCTACTACAACGGCAACGCGATGTATTCCACCATTCTAAAAGGGCTAGACGTCGAGTTCGTCGACTCAGCGAGTGAGCTAGAAAGCAATTTAGCCGAGCTCCTTTCTAAGCCCTGGGGGCTAGACAATGAGCAAGACGATATCCGCGCGCTGCGCCTTACCCTTAAGCCAAACACCTTTGCCGCGCATCTAGGCGCGTTGACCGCCATAGTGAGTTACAAAGACGGCGTCAATCTGACGGCAGGAGAAACAAAGAGAATCGGCCTGACGATCGTTAACAACGTCAAAGCCTATGGCAACGAGCCCCTCACCGCGAAAGTCAAAATGCATCTGCCCCCCGACTTCGAAAGCGAAGAGACCGCCCGGAACCTTGCCGTCCCCTGCTGGACCGCGATGAGCAAGATGGCGCACACCGAGGAGATCGAAATGTCCTTCAAAGTGAACAAGGTCGATGAGCCGAAGGAGAACGTTGTTTTGGAGATTGAGCTGCCTGAGCATGGCACGACGCGCTACATCAGTGTGACCTATCTGAAGAGAAAATAAGAGGGGCGTGCATATGAAAAAAGAAAAACTGAACATCGCCGTCGTCGGCTTTGGCCACCGCGGAAGAAACCTCACCAAAGACATCCTGATGAAGCAGAAAGACGTCGAGCTCGTTTCTTTGAGCGATGTCTACAAAGAAAGAGCCGAAGAAGTCGCCGACCTCATCGAGAAAGAGGGCAAGAAGCGCCCTTTCGTCAGCGCCGACTACAAAGAGGCCTTGAGCATCGGGAACATCGACGCCGTCTTGGTCTCCTCCTCCTGGGAATCGCATATCGAGATCGCGATCTATGCGCTTAGAAAGCACATCGCCGTGGCGATGGAGGTCGGGCGAGCCTACTCTTTGGAGCAGCTCTGGTCTTTGGTGCGCGCGGAGGAAGAAACTCTCACCCCCTTCATGCTCATGGAGAACTGTTGCTTCGACAAAGAGGAGCTTTTAGCCACCCATATGGCGCGCCTTGGCCTCTTCGGCGAGATCGTCCACTGCGAAGGCGCCTACGCTCACGACTTGAGGAAAGAAATCTCCGACGGCTACATCACCAAGCACTATAGACTAAGAAACTACGAGCACGGCAACTGCGATAACTATCCCACCCACGAAATCGGCCCGATCGCGAAAATTTTGGACATCAATCGAGGCAACCGCTTCGTAAGCCTCGTGAGCGTCGCCTCCAAAAGCGCCGGGCTTCACGAATACGTGAATCAGCACAAGGATATCTATCCTGAGCTTAGCGGCGTCCATTGGAACCAAGGCGACGTCGTGAACACGCTCATCACCTGCGCGAATGGCGAGACCATCTCCATTAAATTGGAAACAACCCTCCCCCGCTTCTACAACCGCGAATTCGCAATAAGAGGCACAAGAGGGTTCTTCGAGGGCGCGACCGATACCGTCTATTTCGACACCAATGAGAAGGAATGCTTCACCACCCACGAATCCTACGAGAAATACCTGAACAGCGCCAAAAAATACGAGGAATACCTCCCGAAGTTCTGGCAGCACATCACCAAAGAGCAGCTTGAGGCCGGCCATGGGGGCATGGATTATTTCGAGTGGCGCTCCTTCATCGACCACTTGAAGAGCGGAAAAGAGCCCGTGATCGATGTCTACGACACCGCCTCTTGGATGGCAATCGCCGTCTTAAGCGAGGAATCCATCCAAAAAGGTGGAGCCCCCGTCTCTTTCCCGGATTTCACCAACGGCAGATGGATGAGCAGAAGCAGGCTAGACGTCGTCGATTTTGATAAGGACTAACTATGAGCGATGACAAATTTCTCCATTGCCTTCGCGCTCAGATCTACCCGGACCAATACGCCGAAGAGCGCATCAAAAGCATCAAAGACTGGTGCTTGGCTTATGGCTTTAAGAACGTCATCCTCTTTTTCAACGGCGAGGAATACTGCGTCGGCCATATCACCAAAGAGCAATTGAAGCCCTGGCTCGAAGTCATCAAAAAAGCCAAGAAAGAATTCGCGGAGGTAGGCATCTCCACTTCCTTGAACCCCTGGTTCGAGCTCGGCCACATCGATCGAGGCCGCACCCTTCAAGAAGGGCAGCATTTCCAAACGATGGTCGATCGAAACGGCAAGCAATGCCAATTAAGCGCCTGCCCCTTGGACAGCGAATGGAAGGCCTATTATCTCGATCTCATGGCCTATTACGTCAAAGAGACCGAGCCGGAAGTCCTTTGGATTGAGGATGACTTCCGCCTCCATAACCACGAGCCTCTGGACTGGGGAGGATGCTGGTGTCCACTTCACATGGAAGCCTATAGCAAGAAGCTCGGCAAAAAAGAGACCCGCGAGGAGTTCGTGGAGGCTTTGGAAAGCGAGATACCGACCCCCGAAAGAAAAGCCTGGCTCGACGTCTCCTGGGAAACGATGGATGGCCTAGCGAAAGAAATCAAAAAAAGAGTCGCCTCCCTCGGCTTAAAAACAAAGATTGGTCTCATGTCGAGCACCCCGTGGATGCATGCGATGGAGGCCAGGGAGTGGCGTCAGCTCCACGTCGACCTCTCTAGCGAGGGCACCTTGATCGATAGGATACATCTGCCCGCTTATCGCGAGATGGGGGCGAAGTCCTATTATTTCGATTTCAACCGCGTCAGCATGGTGAATCGTTCCTTCATCGGCGACGGCTGCGAGCAATACCCCGAATTGGAGAACAGCTCCTATTCGGATTTCGTCAAAGACCCGAAGTTCGTCTCCTTCCAAGTCGAAGGAGCTTTGCCTTTAGGGCTAAAGGGCATGACCTACAACATCTTCCAATGCGGAGGCGACGGAGCGCAGAAGGAGCTAGGCTATGGCAAAGCCATCAAGAAGATCGATCCCTATCTGAACGAAGTAATGAAACTTGACCTCAAGCTTTCGCAGATGAGGGGCCTGCTCTTCCCTCTCGACGAGAAAACGGTCTATAACCGCCATCCGAAAAATGGCTTCATGGACCTCATCCCGGATGATTTCGATCCCATTGGGTTCTTCTCAAGCATGGGCTATTCCTACCGCATCTGCAAAGAGAAGAAATTCAAAGGGGAAAGGGTCGTCTTAGGCGGGCAAAACGCGCGGAATTTCAGCGACGACGAGCTAAAGGGTCTTTTCGCGGACAATTTCGTCTTCGTAGACGGCGGAGCGGCCTTGGTCCTCAAAGACAAAGGACTCCTATCGCTCATTGACGCGGAAAACGCAACTTGGCGCGGCGCGCTTCATAATTACGATTGCTTCGAGATGCTTGAAAACGGAAGGGCGCTAAAAGGCATGCACAACTACCGTTCCTCCTCCCAAAGAAGGTGCGGGAACTACGTCAAGATTGAATACGAGAAAGGGGTTCATGTGCTGTCGGGGCTTTATGACCCCTTCCTGAAGCGGACCGGGAACGGCTTCGCTTACGCAAAGGGGTTCTGCGTTTACCCTTATGAGATCAAAGACCCCAGCCAGACGGATTTCTTCGTGACGCTTAGACGCTACCTTTTGGAAGTTGGGTTGCTTAGGGAAAGCAATAGGCCCCTAGCTTACTCCCATAATGACGCCCTCTACACCTACCTTTATGAGCAAAAAGGCCGCTGGGTGCTTCTTTTGGTGAACGCGAACTACAACGACTTCCCTTCGCTCGAGGTGACTCTTGAGAACGTCCCCTTCTCTTCAATCCGAAGCATCGAGAAAGACGGCTCGACCAAACTAGTCGCTTACTCGGCGAAAGGGGCAAGGCTCCGCATCAAAAAGAAACTAACTTATCTTTCTAGCGCGACCTTCCTTTTGGAATAAGGAGGTATCGGCGGCTCAGCGATGAGCCGCTTCCCTTTCGAACGTAAAAAAGCCACCAAAACCATCTTTTTGCGTCGCAAAAGGTTTCTTTCCGCCTTATCAAAGAGTAGCATTGTCGCTGTGCTTTTTAGCGAAAGGTGAAATCATGAGCTCCCTTAAAAAACTTCTTGTCCTCTCATCTAGTGCCCTGCTTCTGATGGGCTGCAACCCGGTCTCTCCTGATTCGGATAGCAAGTCTTCCTCCGAGACCTCTTCCAGCGAGGACTCCTCCGCTTCCGAATCCTCCGAATCCGAATCCGAAGACAGAGGCGAATGGACAAATGCCCAGGCCGAAATCATTGGGGATTACTGCGGGGAAATCCTTCCCTTCCCCCTGGGCTTTGATTACGACGTCAGCGCCGAAATCGTCGTCGACGACAGCAACGTCCCCTTCCTTCAGATCACGAACTCCACCGCCAACTTCACCATCGCGGATTATTACAAGGACCTTGAGAAAGACGGCTGGTCCCTCATCAAAGACTATAATGGCAACGCCGAACAGGCCACCTCGAACTCGGACCAATCCTATGAGCTCACCAAAATCTCCGACGGGGTGGGCTATGATCTGACCTACTATTTTTACAGCGAAGGCGACACTTTCGACGATCCCAAATACAACGTCATCCAGGTCTATAACGTCTTCGATTATCAGCTAGATAGCAAGAACACCTGGAGCGATGAGGAGAAAGGCGCCTTCTATGATGCGCTGCTCGACGTCCCCCCTTTGCTAAAACTAGGGAGCGTCAACAAAGTCGGCAAAAGTGGGAACGACTATGTCTATTGCTACGACATCCTCGCAAAAGACCTCACGAAGGAGAACGTCGAGATCCTTGAAAAAGATGGCTACGTCCTCGATGAAGGAATGAGCAAATCCCGCGGCTCCTACATCCTCAAGAAGGATGTCGAAAACGGGGCGAGCATCTTCGCCTCCCTCTATTTCCAAAGCGGGAATGTCATCACTTTCACCTATGAAGCCAAAAAAGAAGTTAGCGCCTCTTGGCCGAAGGAATTCCTCTCCGCTTTCGAAGCGAAGACGGGATTCACGGTCCCCGAATTCAAAGCCGACGTCTATTACACCTATACTAAAGGCGAGGTCTATACGCTTTACGGGACGACAAGCGACACTTCCGTTCCCGGAAGCTTCGACATCGCAATGGACAAGACGAGCGCTGTCTATGACAGGGAGAAAAGCTGGTACACCGACTGGGCGGAAAGCTTCTACATCCAAACCAAAACCGGATACGTGAACAACCAGTTCGCCTTCTCGCTCTCCTTCTCCCTCATCTCCCCTTACGACAAAATCGTGGAGGGCTGGCCAAGCTCGGAGATAAGCTCTTTCCTTTCTTCTAGTGGCATTTCCGTCTCTAGCCCCGTCTTGGACTTCACCCCCTATAGCGATTACTCCACCTGCAGGGTCACGAGCCAAAACTACGCGGATATGTATCAGAAATGCCTCGCCATCGTCAAAGGCGATCCAGCGAACTACGTAGGGAAAGAAGACGCGAGCGAAGAGGAGATCGAAGCCGTCGCGGACAAGATGGCAAAGGAAAGGACCTGGATGAAAATCAAGGTCTACGATCCCGCGGTTGCAGAAGGCGACAACACCACTTTCAAAGCCAACGATTACCTCATCAAGGCTTTGAAGGAAGCGGGCTGGGCCAAGGTCGAAGACGAAGAGGGAGCGGCCTTCGAAGACCCTACCGGCGCGCTCAAAATCAGCGTGAGTCTCAGCAAAGACGTCTCGGTCGTGAAACTGACCTACGGAAGCGGCAAAGTGCATACGCCCACCTTCTCTTTCGACGAAGAGAACGTCGAACTGACCGCCGGGTCTTCCTATAACCTCCAATACACCATAGACATGCTTCCTTATGAAGTGAGATTTTCTAGCGATAACGACAAAATCACCGTTGATAGCAAAGGTCTGGTCAAAGTGGCCTCGGACGCCAGCCCTGGAACCACGGCGACGATAACCGCTTCTATCGATGTCCCCGGCGAAAGCCCAATTACCGATACCTGCACCATCACGGTTATAGGGACCTACACCGCGAATAGCGCCATCGAGGAAGTCGCGAATCGCTATAACGCCCACTATAGCTTAAGCGCAGGCGATGATGGCGCCGCGAAAGTGGTCAAAAACGGCGACGATGATTTCGCCTACTACACAATCAATGCCACCCTGTCTGACCTAAGCGCAATCAAAGACGCGAAATCATTCGTCGCGAACAGCCTCGCTCCTAGCGCCTTTACCGCCGGAACTTGGGGCGAAGGCCAATTGCCGAATGAGCAAGGCGGCTATGCGACGAACTTCATTACCTATACCCTTTACGACAGGGAGAACTATACCACCGTCAATTTGACCTTCGCCATCTACAAAGACGCCGATGGAACCTTGAATATCAAAATTACCGCGACGCAGTTCTGATATCGCACTACATAACCTTCAGGCCTCCCTATGGAGGCTTTTTTGAACTAAACGCAGTCCCGGCCTAAAAACCTGCATTTAGTATTTCAGTTGACGTATGGAGGCTTTTTTTCATTAAACGTTGATTTTAATTGCATACTTTTGTAAGAAGAATATGCATTTAAACTTTTCGAAAGATTAGTCGCTATCCTGTTCGAATGCAGGCCCATCACTTAAGTAAATGGTTTTTCCATTCAAAAAAGAAACCATGTACAAAGGATAAAGGGTGATTACATCGTTTTCCTTTATCACGTTTGCCTTCCCAAAGAGAAAAGCTTGTTTGATGTCATAAAGCTTAAGGAGGTTATTTAGCGCGACACGGTTGTAAGTATTCATGAGATCAGATTTCCCGGATTTGATTTCAATGGGGCAAGCCTCGCCCTAATATTCGATCAGAAAATCGACTTCGCCATGCTTTTTCAAATTGTAGTAAAAATTCTTCTCCGCGAACCCATGCGCATAAAGTTCTTGAGCAACCGCGTTTTCATAGGTGGCGCCTAAACTGATCTCTTTATTCCCGTCTAGCAGTTTCTAACGAACGCCGGTATTGAGCAAGGCGGTCCCCAAAAGGCCAACGTCGTTCAGGAAAAGCTTCAACGTTTTCCTTTCGCTAGCGAGCTTCAGAGGCAAAACAGGCTCGGTTACGTTATAAACCGGCAGCGTGACCCCCGCGTTTGTTAGCCACAAGAATTCATCGGAGAGACCTTTCTTCCTTAAATAGCCGGGGTCAGCAATATGGGAGTTCACAAACCTCTTGTTCTTGCTGTTCACTTCCGATGGGATTTCTTTATAAACCTCCCGAATCTTCAGCTTCTTGTCCTTTCCTTCAACGTAGCGGGTCATGTCGCTAAGATAAATCGCTTTGATTTGCTCGTGACCCGTTTTGACCGATTCGAGGTTATGCGTCTTTAGGTATTTCTCCACCGCTTCTGGCATGCCGCCGACAAGAACATACTGCGAAAATACTCAAGCATTTGCTTGTTTGTTTCCTGCTCCACAGGCGTTTGCTTTTTGAAGGATTCACGGAGCTTTTCAATAATGGAGTCCCCGACTCCTTTCACCCAGAGAAATTCTTCGAAATCAAGGGGGAACATTCGCATCGTGTCCATATATCCTAGCGGAGACAAAACAACGTCATTGACCTCAATACCAGGCAAAGAGCCACTAAGCATAAAGCGGTATCTCCCATCGATCACCAAAGGCTTCATTGCCGTGATGAGGTCAAGACTCAATAGAGGCAGCCCGATTTTTTCTTTTAGTTTCTCCCTGTAATGATAAAGAAGCTGAATCTCATCAAAGAAAACCACCGTCTTGCCAGGAGCAAGATGCGCCCCATCGAAAAGTGACAATTTGTCCAGCAAATCATCTGAATTTTTAAGTTCGGCGTAAGAAGCGACCAGCGAAGGGCAATCCGTAAAATTCAAATAAACGAAGTTCTCGAAGTTCTTTTCGGCGAAGCGCTTGAGCGAAAATGTTTTGCCAATTTGCCGCGCCCCCGTCTAAGGAAGCGCGTTCGTTGTTCCGTGGCCAATCAAACGCCCGAATAAGCGTTGAAGCCTCCATCAATCGGAAGCACGACGCCGGTGATGAAGCCAGAGGCATCATCATCGAGCAAAAAGAGGACGGAGCCGATGAGCTCCTCCGCTTTGCCGAATCTCCCCATCGGGGTGGCGGCGAGAATCTTCTTCGTCCTCGCGGTGGGCTGCCCGTCTTTGAAAAGGAGGTCTTTGTTCTGGGCAGTAACGAAGAAGCCCGGGGCAATCGCGTTGACCCTGATACCCACGCCCGCGAAATAGACGGCGAGCCACTGCGTGAAGTTCGAGATCCCGGCTTTGGCGGCCGAATAGGCGGGAATCTTCGTCAAAGGGCGGAAGGCGTTCATCGAGGAGATGTTGAGGATCTTCCCTTTTTTCTCCTTGAGCATGTCTTTGGCGAATTCCTGGGTGGGGAGCAAGGTCCCAAGGAAGTTGAGGTTGAAGACGAACTCGATCCCGGATTTGTCGAGGTCGAAGAAAGACTTGTATTTGCCTTCGAGGTCCTCATCGCTCGAGGCTTCGTTGTCTTGGGTTGCCCTGGGGCTATTGCCTCCCGCGCCATTAAGCAACACCGTGCAGGGGCCGAAGTCTTTTCTGATCTCCTCATGGACTTGAGCAAGCGCGTCTTTATCAAGCACGTTGCAGGCATAGCCTTTTGCTTTGCCCCCATCCCCGCGAATGGACTCCGCGATCTCCTCTGCTCTTTCCCCATTAAGATCAAGCAAAGCGACCTTCGCCCCCGCTTTGGCCAAGGCTTTGGAAAGGCAGGAGCAAAGGACCCCGGCGGCGCCGGTGACGACCACTACCTCTTTGCTCAAATCGACGTCAAACGGCAAATCTTTCATTTGTTTTTCTCCTTTTCGGCCATTTCAACCAGGCCGTTAATATAAGCGATTCCTAAAGCCCTGTCGTAAAGCCCATATCCCGGGTTCCCGCATTCACCCCATATTTTCCTGCCATGGTCTGGACGGACGTAGCCATCGAAGCCATTGTCCACGAGGATCTTCACTACGCGCGCCATGTCGACGCTGCCGTCCTTGGAGAGGTGCCCCGACTCATGGAAGGAGCCTTTCTCGTCGTCGACTTTGACATTACGGAGATGGGCGAACTTGATGCGGCCCTCCTTGGCGTATTTTTCCGCCATGCGGTAGACGTCGTTAGCTAGGCTTTCAGCAAGCGATCCAAGGCAAAAGGTGAGGCCGTTATGGGAATCGGGGATCGCTTCGAAAATCGCGTCGAAGTCTTGCTCTGTCGAGACCACTCTAGGAAGAGCGAAGACGTCCCAGGGAGGGTCATCGGGATGGATGGCCATATCCACCCCCGCTTCCCTGCAGGCAGGCATGATGCCTTCCAAGAAATAAAGGTGGTTCTCTCTAAGCTTCGCATGGCTCATGCCCCCATATTCTTTAAGAAGGGCGCGCAAGCCATCCGGGGTATAGGACTCATCCCAACCGGGGAGATGGAGGTTCTTCGGGTCGAGTTTCTTGAACTCCTCCGCGCTATAAGAAAGGGAGAAGGAGCCGTCCTCGTTTTTATAAGCGAGGTTCGTCCGGATCCAGTCGAAGACCGGCATGAAGTTGTAGCAAACGCATTTGACGCCGACTTCGCCCGCCCTGCGGATGTTCTCCGCGTAAACCTTAATGAGCTCATCGCGGTTAGACTTTCCCAATTTGATGTCTTCGCTTACGGGTATCGACTCGATGACCTCAAAGGAAAGCCCCGCCTTCTCACAGCTGTTCTTGAGCTTCCTCAAGGACTCCCTGGGCCAGACCTTGCCTGGCTTCACCTCATAAACCGCGGTTACAATCGTGCTGAGGTTTGGGATTTGGCGGATATAGGAGAGTGATATGGGGTCCTTCTCCCCATACCAGCGGAAAGACATTTTCATAAAAAGACCTCTCTTGGGCTTATCTTAGCCCAGGAAGAGGGAAGACCAAAGGGGAAAATCGGGAAAACAATTTTCGATAGATTGTAAAGACATTCCAATAGAAGGGATAAGGCTCATTTTCAATAGGTTTTCGGCCTAATTTGGACAAAAGGGCAAAATGCACTTTCTAATTTAATAAGTTTGCCCTTTGTCCTATAGTAATGGGGAGGAGCGAAAAAATGAGCGATTTCCCCATTCATTCCGAGGCGACTCTGGATTCGGAGAGGCATCCTTGCCTAAAGGCCACCTTTCACCAAAGCTATCGCGATTTCATCGGGTACCACGGCCACACCTTTTGGGAGTTCTTCTTGGTCACAAAAGGCTCTTACAAGCATAATTTCAACGGACAGGAAGAAGTCATAAAGCAAGGGGAGGCCTATCTCATCCGCCCCTGCGACCATCATGCGATCGGGTTAAACGAGGCAAATTCCTCCCGCCTTCTCATCACCGTGAGCATCGAGCACATGAAGGAGGCCTGCGCCTCCTTGTCGGAAGATCTCTATGAGGCTTTGATGCGCAAGAAGGCCCTGAGATGCTCGCTTGCGGAGCATCAGATCCGCAAGATCGTCGGGCTTTGCTCCTACGTGCAGAAGGAATTGAACGGGGACGCTAAGAAACTTGAACTCCCGACTTCCTTGCTCGTCTTCAAAATCCTGAACACGGTAATCGACCAGAACTACGCTTTCGACGCCAGCAAGCCGGAATGGCTCCTGGATATCATCCGCAAGATTCAGGATCCCACGAACAAAGCCTGGCACGTAAGCGACGTCATGAGCAACGTCAATTACTCCCACTCCCACGTCTCGCGCTCCTTTCAAGAATACATGGGCTGCTCGATCGTGAGCTACGTAAGCGAGGTCAAGATGCAGAACGCGGGGGATTTCCTCACTTATAGCGACATGACGGTCTACGAGATCTCCAACGCCCTCGGCTATAAGTCCCCCACCAATTTCTCCGCCGTCTTCAAAGCCGCCTATGGCCTCTCCCCCGCCCAATATCGAAAAGCGAAAAGAAATCAGAAGAAGGCCGGGGAAGAGCCAAAGGACCTCTTCTAAGCAAAAGTCATCCCGGGATGGCTTTTTTTATCTCTTCTTTTTCATAAGAAATTTCACCTAAATTGGGAAAACCGCGACCATATCCGTAAGAATAATCCCTTTCCTTAAAACCTAAACTTTTCATAAAACGTACTATCAGACGATTCTGAGCGCCCCGATTTTCGA
>CAVKPZ010000006.1:0-38636 GCA_963658395.1 Lachnospiraceae bacterium
TGCCTATGCCGATGAGATCAGCAAAGACTCGATTACCCTTAAAAAGAAGACCGAGTCGACCTTGCTTGATGCAAGCGATGGCTCTGCTTATCTCATCAACAAACTCAATAACTCCACGTTGAACAATGTCTCCGAGCATGCGCTTTATTCTAATGAAGGACGGGCTTCTTTTTTCATCAAGAACTCCGCTTCGTTAAATGGCGTCACTTCTTTTAATTTTACCGATATTCCTTCAAACACCCATACGGTCACTTTATCTTACAAGTATTACGACCTTAATCAGGATACGTATACGAATGGCTTCCATTCCTTCACGACCTATGGGGGCAAGGATTATAACCTCGCCTTAAGTAACGATAACGCGTGGCACGCCCTTTCTTTAACCACCAGCGGAGCTACCTCCCTATCGTTCAACATCAATAACTTCCAAGGCGAGCTCTTCATCGCAGACATCACGTACAAATCAGATTACTCCTTGGACTCCGTCTTCTCTAGCAGCACGAATTTCGAACACTACTTCAAAGGCACGACCTATACCTTGGACAGCCAAAACAAGAAAGCCGTGTTCTCTAATTTGGGAACGTTGAATCTCACGAAGGACCTGATTAATCAGGCCCTAAGCGAAGGCTATACTCATATGAAGTTCAGCGTGAATGATTCCACGAACAACACGAACGAGATGTTCCTTAACGCCGGGATATATCAGAAGCTGTACCAAGGAAGCGAGAACGCTATCCGTATTGATCTCACTCAGGTAGCAACTGGGGATTATTCAAACACCACCTTGGAATTTTGGGATTCCTCTAGAGCCTCTGCTTCTGGAACGGTCACTTTAAGTAACCTGGCTTTCTATAAAGACAACGTCACCACCACCTGGGAAAAGAAAGCGAAGACATACGCTTGCTTTGAAGGCGATAGCCTCGTCATCGATACCTATTATTCCGGCAACGACTCCTATCTCAACACCACGAGCGACTGGTATGCCCAGTTCGCGAATGGAAACGTCGTCAATATGTACGTCACCTCGGAGTATCTGAAGCAAGGGGGCAATACCCGCGGCGTTGTTTGGGGGAAGAACGGCAACAGCATCAACGTCATTGATCTTGGTGATTGGTCTTTGACGAACTATGCCTACACTTCCGGCGACAGCTTCCGCTTCTGTCTCGACAAAGAAGGCGTGGTCTCGCTTACCATCATGAGCGAAGCGACTTATAACAAAGCCAAGGCAAGAGAAAGGCTCAGCAAAGCTTTCTCGGATAGGGATTCTTTCACGAACTACTTTGTCACCGGTTCGATTTCTTCAGACACCTCTTTCTCTTCTGGCAACAAATCCGTTACTTATAGCAGCAAGATTCTCGGCTTGAGACAGGCTCTTATTACCGACATGTCTTTAGCGGGCTATACGAACATCGCCTTTGATTTCCAAGCCGTCCCGAGTGATGGGGGAACGGATTTCGATCACTTTGTTTATACAAGCGACGGTCTCAACACGAGCGACGCTTGGAAAATCATCTACAACGAATTCGATTCCTCTTTGATCAGCACTTCCTTGCCCGTCGATATCGACCTCAGTCCAGCCTATGCCTATAGCTATTCTCACGACACGGTCATCACCATTCGCCCAAGAAGAGGTGGCGCCGAGAACATCGACAGCACCCAGATGATTTCGAATCTCCGTTTCTACAACGCGAATGAGGTTGGCAAGACCTGCAATTTGACGTTTACCTCAAGCGAAGGGAGCAGTACCTCTCTTGCAAATTGCACGGAGGCCTTCACTCTTCCGGAAGTTGAAGACGCGGTGAACGGGGTCTTTAAGGGCTGGGCATGCAACGGAACGACCTATGAAGGGGGTTCCGTGATTTATCCAAGCGAAGACATGAGTTTCACTGCCTCTTACGAAGAAAATCTCTTCTCTTTGAAGAACGATAGCTACGCGATCGTTTACGAAGCAGGGAATTCCAGCGCCTCTTGGGCTGCGAACGACTTGAAGAAATACATCTATTCGGTTTTAGGAGTCACCCCAAGCGTCGTCTCGGATGCATCCTATACCTTCTCAAAGAACGCCAAACTGATTTCAATTGGGAATACCGCCGCGCTTAATAGTATTAATAAAGTTGTCTTGGACGGTTCCTTCGTTGAAGTAAGTGACGTGAAATCCACTCACCTTAAGAAAGACGACTCCTTTGCAATCGCGAGCCGCAAGAACGGCCTCTATCTCTTTGGGAACAACGGGAACGCTTTGCGTTACGCTTCCACGAAGCTCATTGAAGAGAAACTCGGCGTGTCTTTCTTCTCCGCTACTGAAGAAAGCGCGAAAGTTAAAGAAGACGTCATCATCCAGAATGGCGGCAAAGCCTATAACCCCTATTTCGATTCCCGCACATACCTCACTAAAGACGCTTATGGTAGCAACACGGATGAGAAATATTCCTATAACTCCCATTTCTATAACGCCAGCGACTACGCCTCTTCTGGCTCCATTGGGGACTACGACAACGCCTGGATCACCGGAACGTTCGCGGACGCCCAAGGCAAAGCGACTTCTATCGGCACCGCTCACAACACCTACGATTCGAGCAACACGGGTCTGGTGAAGACGTCCACCTATTCTTTCACGGACTATCCGAATATGTGGTATTCCTTCGATGGGACGAACGTCACCGACATCCATTACACGGACGGGGTGACAAGCGATGGCAAGATCGACCGCACCACCGCAGAGACCGATACCGCCTGCGAAGCGATGTACGATAGCCTCAAGGCCGTGCTTACCAGCTACTACTCCACTCATGACCACAGTGAGAAAGCCTTCCTCTCCGTCGGACAGGCGGATACGAACGAATGCTGTAAGTGCGACGATTGCTTAGCTTCCGCCTTCAAATACAACAATAGCGGCACCATGATCCGTTTCTATAACGCGATCATCGAAGAACTGAGCCAAGACAGCGTCCTCAAAGACTGCAACTTCCAGCTCGTCATGTTCGCTTATCAGTACAACCTCTTCTCCCCCGTCATCCATACGATGGACGTCACCACGTCTACTTCCGGTTGGATCAGCAAGAAGACTTCCAAAACAATCACGGGGTATACCTACGCCGATAGCGACACGACAACGGATAGCACCGCCATCCCGAATGCGGATCATCTCTATATCCGCGTGGCCCCCCTTGTGATGGACCAATATCTCGGCGTGGAAGAGGACGCGAGCTATGAACTCCAGAGGTTTAATGGGCGCATCTACGACGAGAATGCGAACAAGTGGATGGTAGAAGATACTTCCTATGGTGACCGCCTAGGCCACTACAAAGCATCTACCCTCTTCTCCGATTGGGCAAAAGTCACGGACAATCTCTTATCCTGGTATTATGACGCCGCGTTTAGCTATGGCTACGCCACCTATACAGGGGGCGTATCGAGAATCGAACGTTTCGTGGACTCCATGAAGAGCAATTCCTTCGAAGGGGCCTTCATCCAGGGAAACTTCCAGGACAACGTTTACGTCGATACCCTTCTTAACGCCTATGTCTTCAGCAAGCTTTGCTGGGACGACAATGCGTTGAGCGCTGCTGAGCTTCGCGACCAGTTCATCGATGCCTACTTCGATTCCGCTAGCGCCCCTTACGTGAAGGAATACTATACAATGATGGACGGCTACTATTCCTCCGCCTTCTCTTCTTCAGGGGTTGGCTATAGCTACAAGAACATCGCTAACATCTCAGAAGGTAATCTCAATACCGCCAAGCAAAAGCTCGATGAGGCTTACTCCGCGACTAGCGACACGACGGTTCAAGGAAGAGTCCAAAGACTTCAACTTACCCCCATGTTCATGATGGCTAAGCTCGATGAGAATTGGAGGCAATACTTCATTGATATATTTAACAAATACGGCGGGGTCTACGTCGCCGAAGGCATCACTTTAGAAAACTACACCTGGTAAAAAGGAGAACCATATGTCCACATTAGAACTGAATCACGTTTACAAGGTCTATCCCAACGGCATGAAGGCCGTCAACGACTTCTGCATGAAGGTCAAGGACAAGGAGTTCATCGTTTTCGTTGGCCCTTCCGGATGCGGCAAATCCACGACCCTCCGCATGATTGCGGGCTTAGAGGAAATCACCTCGGGGGACATCCGCATCGATGGGCAGATCGTCAATGACGTCGAGCCGAAGGAGAGAGACATTGCGATGGTTTTCCAGAACTACGCGCTTTATCCTCATATGAGCGTTTATGACAACATCGCCTTCGGGCTCAAGATGAAGCATCTTTCTAAGGAGACGATCGACCAAAAAGTGAAAGAAGCCGCGGAAATCCTTGGCCTTACGGATTATTTGAAACGTAAGCCCAAGGCGATGAGCGGTGGGCAGAGACAGAGGGTCGCTTTGGGACGCGCCATCGTACGCGAGCCGAAGATCTTCCTTCTCGACGAGCCTCTTTCGAACCTTGACGCGAAGCTCCGCGCGAGCATGCGCAGTGAGATCTCCAAACTCCACAACAAACTGAAGACCACCTTCGTTTACGTCACCCACGACCAAGTCGAAGCCATGACGCTTGGCACGAGGGTTGTCGTCATGAAGGATGGTTTTGTACAGCAAATCGACACCCCAAGGAACCTCTATCGCTTCCCGGCGAATAAGTTCGTCGCGGGCTTCATCGGCACCCCTCAGATGAACTTCTTCAAAGGGACTTTGAGCAAAGACAAAGAGGAGGTGAAAGTCGCCTTCAATGTCGAGGGGAATTCCTTCTCTTGCCCAATTTCTTTGTTCCGCAAAGTGAATCCGCGTTATTTCGACGGCAAGAAAGAAGTGATCCTAGGTCTCCGCTGCGAGCACATCTCCATCGATCCTGAAAAGTATTCATGGAAGACCAAAGTCAAAGTGTCCCACGTCGAAGAACTCGGCGTGGAAACCCAAATCTATGGCGACCTCAACCTCAGTGAAGACGGGGTTCTTGGAAATCAAGATACCTCCATCATCATCAAAGCTCCCACCGGGGTTGAATATGAAGCTGGGACCATCATCGATGTGTCTCTTGGGCTCGCGCATCTCAAGATGTTCGACGCGGAGACGGAAGAAAGCATCAACCCCCGCTTGCCGAAGAGGATGAGCACGAAATCCTCGATCCATGAGGGGCGTTTAGCGATGTATGGGAAAGACGTCGCCCTTCCTTCGGTTTTCAAGTTCGAAGATGGCGAATACGTCACGGACATCCCTGTCTCCGCTTTAAAATTTGGTAGCCTTATCCCCTGCAAGATTGTCGATAAGGATGTCTTGGAAGAACAGATTGTTTATACCTTAGAAAACAACGGGGACTTCCTCTATCTGGTCTTAGGCAAAGAAGAGAACCACGAGATTGGCGAGGAAGTCAAAGTCGACATCGATCTGAAGCTCTGCGACTTCCATAACGACGCTAATAATTACAAAGCCGTCGACTTGACTAACGTCCTCGCCGCGGGCGTCATCAAGAACCCCGTGATGGTGGAACATCATGACGAGAAGGGCAAAGCTTTCAAGAGAAAAGAGTATTACTGCACGCTTAACATCCATGAGCACATCATCCCCACGAATAAAGATTTGGGACTGAATCTCTTGTCTTTGAAGGAAAAGAAGATCTTCAAAGACAATGTGGAAGTGCATTTTGGTCCTTACGATGTCTTGTTTACCAATGAGGCGAACGGGATTGAATGTGAAGTGAAAGAAATCCTTGATCTTGGAAATGAGAAACTCGCTGTCCTCGATGCCTTTGGTAGTCGCGTAATCGCTAAGGCTAGTGACTCCCTAAAGCTTGGTCCCGCTAGATTTACCATAAATCTAGACGATGCTTCCTTCTACGACATGCAGAAAAACATTCGTCTTGCTTAATTTCTTTTTTAAAAAAGTAATGGCAAAACGGGTTCTTTTTGGACGCGTTGATTCGTAAGAAGGAAATCCAAAAAGAAATTAATCGGAAATAGATCCGAAATTTCCTTTTGATTTCTTTTCTGTGTTAGACTTGCTTTGGATTGGAGAATGTTTTCATGAAAAAAGAAACGGTTGATGCCAAAGCAATCGCCGAAAGATGGGGCCTTACCACTCGGCGTGTCGTCCAACTCTGCAACGCCAAGGAAATAGGAGGCGCCAAAAAAGAAAAGGGGCGCTGGACGATACCGTCAAATGCTATGAAGCCCGCTTCACTTCGCTCCTCCAAATCGAATCCGCCAAAGCTTCTGCCTTGCCCTGTGGGAATCACTTCTTACAAAGAGGTTTCCTCTGAATGCTATTACGTCGATAAGACTCTGCTGATTAAAGACATCCTTGATGAACATAGCAAAGTGATGCTTTTCACCCGCCCGCGAAGGTTTGGCAAAACCCTCGCCATGGATATGCTCAAGACCTTCTTTGAAAAGACTGGCGAGGATACCTCCATTTATTTTAAGAATCGCGACATATGGTCCTGCGGGAGCTCTTACCGCTCCTATCAAGGCGCTTTTCCCGTGATTTTCCTCTCCTTCAAGGATTCCCATCAGAACACATGGAAGGACATGTATGAGAGTTTGACTCTTTCCTTGCGGAACGAATTTAAACGCCACGCGGATATTTTGGAGAATGTCTCTGTGAATTCCGCCGATAAGGCTTTCTTCGAAAAGATTATGGGCGGGGACGCCACGCAAGTGGAATATCAAGCTTCTCTCGGGCAACTGTCCCATATGTTATCGGATGCCTACAACGCCCGTGTTGTGGTGATCATCGACGAATACGACACCCCGATTCAGCAGGGATATGGCTGCGGCTACTACAACGAAGTCATCGAGTTCATGAGGAACCTCTTCTCCTCGGTTTTGAAGGACAACAACGCGCTTGAGCTCAGCGTGCTTACCGGCATCCTCCGCATCGCGAAGGAAAGCCTATTCAGCGGGCTTAACAACCTTGTCGTAAACACAATCCTCGATGAGAAGTATTCTCGCTATTTCGGCTTCACCTCCCAAGACGTCGAAACGATGGCTTCTTACTACGGGAAAGAGGAGAAACTCGATGAGATGAGGGAGTGGTATGACGGCTATTCCTTTGGCAAAACCGAGATTTACAATCCATGGTCCATCATCAATTACTTCAACAACAATTGCGTCCCTAAGGCCTTCTGGTCCCGCACCAGCAGCAACGATGCCATCCTTGACGCGATAAAAAGCGGGGGCCTAGAAATGCGAAACGCTTTGGTGAGCCTTTTGCAGGATCAGCCCGTACAGGCTATGATTGACACCGATATCATCTACCCCGAGATCAACCGTTCTGAGGATACGATTTACAGCTTCCTGATGATGACAGGTTATCTGAAGGCCACGGAAGTCGTCTCTTCCTTCGATGATGTTCCTCTATGCAACCTTTTGATTCCTAACAAAGAGATCAAAAGCGTATTCAAAAAGGAAATCATCGATAGTCTTTCGAATACGATTTCCCCTTCGGTTATCCGTTCCTTTCAGATGGCTCTCAAACTGAACAACGGGGAAATGCTCCAAAGCACATTGCGATGCTACCTTCTCCAATCCGTCAGCTATTTCGACACGGCGAAAGAGGAATTCTACCATGGGATGATGCTTGGGCTTTTATCCGTTATGTCGGAAGACTATCGAATCATGTCTAACCGCGAATCGGGGGAAGGCGGATTCGACGTCGAACTTCGCCCCTATTCCAAAAATCGCCCGGGGATTCTCATGGAGTTCAAGTCTTCTGACAAGGCGGATGAAGAATCTCTGTCTGAATTAGCTGATGAGGCGATAGCCCAGATTAAAGGCAAGCAATACCCCGCGCAGCTAAAAGCGCTTGGCGTGACTCACGTTGAAATCCACGGGATCGCCTTTAGCAAAAAGAAGGCGAGCGTGAAAACGGAGCGTTTGATGCTTTAAGGGGCAAACACCCTCAAAGCGAAGCTCTTTCGCTTCTTTTCCTCCTCTGATTGGCGTTTCTTTGGCGCTTCTTCCTCTAGAATCTTTCAGTTTTTCAGAAAGGGGATGCCATGAAGGGAATAACACGCAGCTTGCTTTGCTTTTCTTGCCTGATCTGCCTTTCCTCCTGCGAGGGGGATTTCTCTCTTTGGGGGACGCACTACGGGCTTGCTTTCACTAAGGAGGGGCATTATTCCCTGAAAGATGAAAGCAAAAGCCTGAAAGACCACGTTTTTGATAAGCCCGTGCTTGCTTATGTAAGCAAAGAACGTTCCTTGAGCCAATACGTTTATGACGAACGCCATTATGACTACGTCTGCCGATGCGGCTACCGCATGAGTTATGACTCATCCACCATCGAGAAGAAGGAAGAGGGGATGAGCCTAACCTCCTATAAACGCCGGACGACAGGATATGACCTCTCGGGCTGGACCATAGAACCCTCCGGGGTCGCATATAAGACCGTAAGCCTCCCTTATCTTTTCCCTTCTACCTATGAGGGAGAGGAAGTGACCTGCATCGAGGAGAACGCCTTCTATGACGAAAAGGCTGAGAAGGCTTATGAGTACCAAGGGAATGAAGACGCCTTCCCTAATGTGACGACCATCAAGCATCACGCTTTCTATAAGAGCAGCGTGATTTTCTCCTCGCTTTATTTGCCCAATGTATCGCGCATCGGAAACCTAGCCTTTGAACAAAGCGAGATCAAGAGCCTTGCCTTTGGGGAGAAACTCTCCGATTTAAGCAGCGCGAGCCGACCTTTTGCCTGCTCTTCTAGCCTAGAAAGGCTGGATCTAAGCAAATGCCCCTTGGAAGAGATCCCTGAGACTTGTTTCCTTAATTCCGAGAAGCTCGAATCCCTCCTTTTGCCCGATACCCTAAAAACGATAGGGCGAGAAGCCTTCTACGGGTGCAAGAAACTGGAAAGAATGGTGATCCCCGCTTCCTTGGAGACGAAGATAACCTACGATATTTTCTCTGGTTACTATGACCAAGAGATCCCCGTCCAATATTTCTTCTACAAAGGGAATGAAGAGCAAGCAAAAGCAATCTTCCCTTCCAAATTAGAAAGCAGGGTCTATTTCTATTCCGAGGCTAAGCCAACCCAAGAGGGCTCCTATTGGCGTTATGTGAATGGCGAGCCCACAATCTATGAAACGGAGGAACAGGCATGAAAAACAAGACCTTAGCGATTGTCCTAGGGTCCTTCACCGGGCTCTCCTTGGTGCTTACCACTCTTTGCTTCTTCGTTTATTTCGCCTTGAGCGGATCTCAGCATTTCTTCTCCTATCCTTTCTACCAGCAGATATCTCTTTATCTGTATCAAACCCAGGACAATGTCTTTTACGCGATCTTTCGCATCCCTGGCCCCCTTCTGCTTGGGGGATTCATCGCCTACTGGCTGGTTTTCCTCGTTTGTATGTTGCCTGTGCGCGCGATAAAAGGGGCGATCGAGAGGAAAGCCAAGAAGAAGGCGAAAAGGAAGTTCCTCGACAAGAAGAGCTTCAAAGCCCCTGGCCTAAGCATGTTCTTCAAATGGGTTGTATTGTTAGCGTATTTCGCTTTCGTCTTTCTTTTCGCCGGCTATTATCTAAATGACATAGCCGTTCCAAGGGACTTCTGGATCAAATACGTCCTCTTCTATATGTATGGGATCCTAGGAGGGATCTTCGTGAACCACCTTTTCAATTTCCTCTCCCCCTGCAAGAGCAACCGTTACTTTGAACTGGGCTTCCTTTTGCTTCTTGCGGGAGGTTGCGTCGTTCTTTTCTTCTTCCTGGACAAACTAGGGATCTCTTTGACCTATTACATCCATTCCTGCATCTTGCTCGGGGTGGTCGCTTTGATTAACGCGACCGATTTCGCTAGCGTAGACGCCTATGTTTGCCCTGAATGCAAAGGCAAGTGCAAGGCGATTCTCGCTCACACAGAGCATCATGACCTAGGCACGAGCATTGGATTTGAGGATCGCAGCAGGAAAGTAGGCACCCGGGAGACGACCATCACGATCTCCGATGACCGCGGGAACACCGTCGCGGAAGGCAAAGGGAGCGAGGACATCTACGAGGATTACGTTGGAACCTACGAGACGCAGGAGAGCGAGACCGTCTACACCTACGACTGCGAATGCATCCATTGCCACGCGCATCATGAAGAGACGGAGACCGTCCACCACTCCCATAGGATCTAAAGGCGAAGCAACCCATAGGGTGCGTGAGGAAAGCCTGCTTCCAAATAGGCAGGTTTTTTCGTTTTCCTTCTTTACTTTTTTTGACCTCTTTGTTTAATAACGCCATCAAAACAACAAGGAGCACCTCTATGAAAACGTTCCCTAAGACCATCCTGGCCCTCTCTCTTTTCACCCTATGCGCTTGCTCTGAGGGCAAGACGCCCGATTCTTCAAGCTCAGCGAATACGCCCGACTCTTCTTCCTCGTCAAGCGAAGGGGGCGGCGCCTCCTCTAACTCGGAATCCCTCACCCCAGGCAAGAACACCGACGATACCTTTGTCGCAGAGGATAGGATCGACATCACGACGGATTTCTCCTCCCAAAGCGAAGAAGATTTCTCTTCCGTGACGAACCTCATTGATGTTTCCTCTATCGAAGATGGAGCGACCAAAACCATCACCGAGGCAGGAACCTATTTGGTAAGCGGGACGAATGCGAATGCGAAGATCCTCGTCAATTCCGAAGGCGAGGTTAAGCTCATCCTAAACGGGGTTAGCCTTACCAATTCAGGGGACGCCCCTTTGGAAATCAAAGCCGCCTCTTCCTTCACCCTCCATGTCGCTTCTAAAACCAAGAACTATCTTTCGGACGAAGCCTCTTCTTCTGGGGACGCCGCTTTGGTCTGCAACAAGAAGGTGTTTCTCAGCATCGAAGGATCCGGCTATTTGTATCTGACCTCCAACAAGAATGTTGACGGTGATGTCGGCGCGGGTATCAAGAGCCCGAAAGGAATCTCGATCCAAGACACCCATATCATCGCCAGCGCGACTGGCCACGCCATCCAAGCCAAAGGAGGCGCTTCGATCGAAGGCGCTAAGCTTTATTTGGATGCCGGGAAAGATGGCATCCACGCGGAAGAGGGAGAAGTGACCATCAAAGACTCCGTGATCGATGCTGCTACTTATGGCGATGGCATTGATTCCACCTTGGCCGTCACCCTCGATAACGTCACTTCTCACCTCGTTTCCACGGGCGTCTACGTGCTCTATGTCGCTTCGGACGATGCTGATGGGACGCTTTACGAGGATTCGCGCTACATTTTGGAAAACGGGCAATACAAGAAGATCGATTCGGATTCCATGAACCGCTACTCGAGCCGCTATTACTTGCAGCAAAAATGCAAAGGGGTGAAATCGGAAAACGCCGTCACCTTCAAAGGCGGCGACCATTACATCGTCACCGCGGATGACTGCATCGCTTCCGACACGGAGATCAGCATCCTCTCTGGCGACTACTCTCTTTACACCAACGACCAAGGACTAAACAGCGATCAGGCTTTGACCATCGGCGAATCTGGGAGCTCCTCTTCTTTGGACCTCCGCATTTACCATTGCTATGAAGGCATCCAAGGCGGAGTTATCAATTTCTATTCCGGCTACACCTATATCTATGCCGAAGACGATGGCATCAACGCGACAAGCGATACCCTCACTAGCGGCATCAGCATGAATTTCCACGATGGGGCTACCATTTACGCGAACGCGGAAGGCGATGGCATTGACTCCAATGGCGACATCACGATGGATGGGGGCGACCTCATCGTCGCCGGGCCTAGCAGCGGAGGCAACGGCTCGCTTGACTTTGACGGGTCATTTACTTTCACGGGCGGAAACCTTTTGGCCGTAGGCTCGAACTCCATGGCCCAGGTTCCAAGCACGAATAGCGTGAACGCCCTCTCTTACAGTACCTCCTCTTGGAGCAAAGGATCCACCTATTCCCTTTATTGCGGCGAGAAGGAGTTCTCCATCGCTCTCCCTAAGAACCTCTCTAGCGTCAGTTTCATCGTTCAGTCCCCTTCTTTGACCACAGGATCTTCTATTGAAGTCGTCAAAGGCGCGACGATCGGAGAAGCGACGCGCAACGGCGTCTATATCGGCGACAAATCGTCTTTGGGTGGCTCTAGTTTAGTCACGGGTACTATTAAGTCTGGCCTGACGACGATTGGCAATTCCTCTAACCACCCGGGCGGAGGCCCCGGCGGTCCAGGCGGCAGGTAAACCTTGCGCCTTCTTTGCCTGTTTTTGCGATAACGTTCCAAAAGAAACGAGCTCTACTTCGCCCTGTGCTAGACTTTTCCCATGGAAAAAAAAGAACGTTTCTTCGGCTTGCACTTCGATTATCACGCGAACAAATTCACTAAAGGCATCGGGAGGGATTTCGATCCCGCAATCCTTAGGAAAATCATCGAGGAGGTGAAGCCTGATTTCATCCAATGTGACACCAAAGGCCACCCTGGCTATACCTCCTATAAAACCAAGATCGGCTATCCAGCCCCCGGGTTAGAGAAAGACCTTCTCAGGATGTGGAGAGAGATAAGCGCGGAATACGGTATTCCCCTTTATTCCCATTACTCCGGCATCTGGGATATGAAAGCCACTTCCGCTCATCCCGAGTGGGCCGCTAGAAACGCCAAAGGGGAATGCCTTGACCGCATCTCCGTCTTCGGCGAATACCCTGACAAGATGCTCATCCCCGAGCTCAAAGAGCTGATCTCAGACTACAACATCGACGGGGCTTGGGTCGATGGGGAATGCTGGGCTTTGGCCGTTGATTATTCCGTGGTGGCGAAGGAAGCCTATAAGAAAGAGACCGGCAAAGAGATCCCTCTTCCCGAAGAAGAAGGCTTCCGCGACTATCTCAGATTCACCCGCGAATCCTTTTTTGCTTACGTCCACCATTACGTTAGCGAAGTCCATAAGGCCAAGCCGGACTTCATGATCACCTCCAACTGGATGAACACGGCTTGGGTGCCCGATAACGTGGCGTTCACCGATTACATC
Organism: Lachnospiraceae bacterium; assembly: GCA_963658395.1. Classification (GTDB taxonomy): domain Bacteria; phylum Bacillota_I; class Bacilli_A; order RFN20; family CAG-826; genus Alloenteromonas. Next base: position 12,929 of record CAVKPZ010000006.1, read on the forward strand.
TCCGGGGATCTTTCTCCTACCAATAGCGTCGATAGCGCTCGTTTCGACGGACGCCTCATGGCGATGAGCGGACGCAACTGGGACATCATGAGCTGGGGCATCAACTTCCCCGTCCACCACACCAAGGGCGTTATTCAGCTTGAGCAAGAGGCCGCCTGCGTCCTCGCTTTGGGCGGAGGTTTCCAAATCTACAACATGCAGGATCCGACGAACGTCTGCATGAATCCTTCCGCGATCCCCAACTGGGCGGAAGTCTCTAAGTTTTGCCACGATAGGAAGCGATATTGCTTCGGCGGGGATTTTGTACCGGATATGGGCATCCTCTATTCGGTTGATTCCTATTACGATTGCATTGACGTTCCCTTCTGGAGGGACTGTGCCTACCATAACGAGCTCTACGGGACGATGCTTGGCTTGCTTGATCAAGGGACCTCATTGAACGTCGTTTCCGAGCAAGGGCTAACTTTAGAGAAGCTTAAAGCCTATCCTCGCTTCGCCGTGAGCGATGCGACCGCGCTTTCTAAAGGCATCGTGGATATGCTTCTAGAGTACGCCTCGCTTGGCGGAGAGTTGATCTTGCTCGGCGCCCACACGGTGAAAGATTTCGCTTCCTCGCTTGGCCTAGAGGCGGAAGTCAAAGAAGGGAAACACCCTATTTGCTTCTATGTTTCCAGCAAAGGAGACCTTGAGGTAAGAAATGCCTACACCTTGCTAAAAGGCGAAGGGCTAGAGACGAAGCTGTTCCTTCATCCCGCGATCATCGAAGGGGACGTCGATTGCACGAACCCGCCTCCGACCGTCTTGAAAGGGAGCGACGCCTATCCTGGATTGGCCTCTTATCCTTATAAGAAAGGGAAGATTATCTTTGTCCCGGTCAACCTCGGTTTGTCTTATCTGAAGGAGAGAACTATTGAAGCGGAAAACATCTTCTCCTTCATCTGCGGTTCCCCAAAGCGCCTAATCTCCCATAACCAAGCGGGCGACATGGAGGTCGTGCTCCGAGAGAAAGACGGGTATATCTACCTCCATCTGATCAACTTGCTTGGCAATCACCGCGTCCCCTGCTTCTCTAGCTTCGATAAGATCCCCGCTTTAAGAGAGGTCGAGATTTCCGTCAAGCTCGACAAGAAACCCGCGCATGTCTATCTTGTGCCCAACCACCAAGAGATCCCTTTCTCCTACAAAAACGTAAAAGTGATTCTCAACTTTGAGAAGCTCCCTCTCTATGAGATTGTCTCCTTTGAGTTTTAATTAAACTTAACTTTTCATTATGCTTTCATATTCCTATGAAAGACAAAGAGTTAGACCTTGATTTGAGCTGCCACGTTCTTTACTCAAAGCCCTGCAAAAAGGCCATCCTAAAAAAGATCGCCTTGTATTATTCCGAGAGTCAAAGGGAAGGGATCTGGAACAAAATCCAAGAACAGTACGTGACTTTTTTGCGGGATTATCGCAAAGATCTCGGCGGAAAAAGGAACATGCATAACGGCCCTGCGGGGACCTATGATTGCATTGCTTTGTCCTCCTACTACCTAGTTTGCAAGGAGTTCTTCAGCGTGCAGGAAATCGAGGAGATGGAATCCTCCTTGTTCTTGCCTTCCTTTAAAAAGCTCTCCTTTGTCAATGCGAACAAAAGCCTCTACAGAAAGCTGCTTCACCGCGCTTTCCTCTCTGCGGAGAAACACTGCGACAAATGGGGCGACTACGAAATGGAAGTGGACCCCTATGAGAAAGGGAAGCCGATCCATTACGTCTTCCATTCTTGCCCGGTCGCCGAATTCGCGAAAGAGCACGGCCTATTGGAGCTCATGCCCGCCTTCTGCAATCCCGATTACCCGGGGCTAGCCTATATGAGGGCGAAACTCATCCGCAAGAGCACTTGCTCCAATAGCAATATCTGCGACTACCTCATCGTCGGAGACGAAGACCCTTTTGCCAAAGAGCATCCTGAATACGTGGATAAAGCCGGATATCGGAGAAACCGGTGAAGCCCGGATATCTTTTTCGATTGAGAAGGCGTCTTTTTCTTCACTTAGTTCGATGTAAGCGCTCCCATTACAAATTTCACGTTGAAAATATTTGTTCTAGGAAGAAAATTCCGCGCATAGGAGGGAACTTCCATGAAAAAGAATTCCATTATATTACTCGCGCTCAGCGCGGTTTGCGCCGGCTGCACGGCCGTTGAACCAACCCCATCTTCTTCTTCTGACCAATCGGTCGACTCATCGTCTGATGTTGTAGACTCAACTGGGGGGGCCGCTTCAAGCGATGATGCCACTACTGGCGAAAGCTCGGGGGATTCGTCTGAAACTCCGGTCACCACAATCGATGATGTCGTTGCCGCTGCCGCTAAGGCCGACGTCAGCAAAATTTGCGGCGGCAAATTGACTACCACGAAGGAAAACTCGTGGAGCGATGAAGGCGGGGACGTGACCGTTTCCGATTACGATTACGGCACTGGCGTCTTCCATATGACTGGTTCCGACTGGTCTGGGAACTACGATCTTTATCTGATCGTTGATAGCGACGGCTCTATCGTCCCGATTAAGAGAGACTCTGAAAACGCGCTCAGCAAGGACTATGGTTCCTACGAATCCGCCTCTTTACCATTCACGAATTATCTTGGCTTTAACACCAGCGCCTATGGGGCGGAAGGTTTCGTCCAGTCTCTCGCTTCTACTGCGAAGACCGATCCTAATAAGGATCTTAAAGTCAGCTATAGCAATAACGCCTACAATTTCTCCTTCGGCTTCCTCTATAGTTCTTGGTATTACTACACGGTCAACGTTAGCTTCGTGGTCAATGATGGCGCGCTGACCAATGCCAGCGCGGAAATCATTGAATATGGCAGCGCCTCTTTCGTCGTTGATGACGAGAACGGGACCACTTCTTTGACCGACGATGCTTCCTTTGATAGCAGAACGCTCTACACGATTGAGCAGAACGTCGGAGACAGAACCTATAAAAGTCCTTATAACCTCGATGATTTCGCTGCCACAAGTTATGAACTAACCGACTCGGAAGGCGTCTCAATTGGTGATTCCTTCACCATGTCATCGGGCGACTACACGAAAGTCAAAATGGCCTCGGTCACCCCTGATTCGGCGAATTTCGACTTCGACACCCCGAAGATCACCATCACCGGCGGCACCGGGCTTTCCATCTCTTACGCGAACTACGATGGCCCGACGCTTTATTTGGATGCGTCCGCTGTTGGGACCTATGCGGTTGAGATTAAAACCAGGAAGGTTACCAAAAACTTCAACGTCGTTGTTGAAGCTCCTAAGCCGACCGCTGTTAGCGCTGCTTGCTACACCGCCTCCCCTAGTGGCTACGACTGGGCTGAGATCACCAATAAGAGCATGAGCGGCTACACTGGCGTCTCCTATTATCTAGCCCCCTCTGTCTCCCCTTATTCCGCTAGCCAAGATGTGGTTGCCTATGTCGATGCTGATGCGGACGACTTCACCATCACCAAAACGGACATCTACACTTATGTGGGCTCTACTACCCCAGTCACCACGTATGCTTTTAATGCGAACAAGGCTGGCTCCTATCCGGTTATCTTCACTAGCGCGGTCGACTCCACCATTAGCTATTCCTTCACCATTACCATTGCCGAAGCCCCGACATTCAAGGACGTCCTTGGTGTCGATTCCGGCTTTGCCTATCGCGATGGCGGAGCAGTGAAATGCACCTTCGACTTCGACCCCACTAACGATGACGGAACGGCTGGAAACGTCTCCATCAAAGACGTAGTGAATGACAAAGCCGAAACCGCGACTTATGCCATTACCAAAAACGGTACTACAGGCATGTATGATGTCGCGCTTACCCACGTTAGCGGAGACGACCTCATCTCTTCCTTCACCCTTGTTATCGCTCCTAACTTCACGCCTTATGTCTCTGTTACTGTTGATGGCTATACTTCGACCTATGCTCTAAGCGTGGCGACTCCTAAGTTCTACTTGGTTCAGAACTGGAAAGGCGTCTCGGGAGACATGACCTTCACCGCGAGATTTTGGGACAACGGCACGGTTGATCTGAGGATGGTTGACAGTGATTGGCTCGTGAATGATTACTATTCCGCCCATTTCACCATTGCCGAAACTCCTTCTGAAGATGGCTATGCGGTCACAATCTCGGCTGGCGACGAGGATCAATATGATTCGCCCTTCTTCGCTTTGCCTGCCACTTTCAATGTCAGCACCGACTTCAAGACCATGAGTGTCGCGTTCACCTGCACCGAGGACAATGTGGACTATTCCTTCTCCCTCGCTTACGCTTCTGCCGGAAGAGGTGACTGATTGATATGAGGCGAAATCTTGCCTTGCTTGGCTTATGGCCGTTGCTGCTCTCTTGTGGAGCGTCCTCGCCTAAGCCAAGCGAGGGCTTGGTCGCCTCTTCTTTGTCTTTGGAGAATACCTCCGAATTCAAGGAAAGCGTTGCTTGCAGCGCCCTAGGCGAGCAGAAAATCCTCGTGATTCCCTGCCATTTCAAAGAGGAAAGGGAATTCTCTGACGGCGATTTGGAAAAGATCCGCCGGGCGTTTTTTGATTCTAGCCTCTCCTCTAGCGGCAACTACTTCTCCTTGACGGAGTTTTACGAAAAAAGCAGCGGGGGCAAACTTGCTTTTTCGGGTGAGGTGACTTCCGTTTTGGAAGTCCCTTACACGGTGAAGGAGGTCGAGAGCGATGGGAACTATTTTCCTGGTGTCCCCGCGAGTGCGTTCCTCTCTTCGGGGGTGAGCGATGAATTCCTGCAATCCTATGACTTGAATAAGGACGGCTACGTCGACAACGTGGTTTTCGTTTACTCTAGCCCCACTTCTTCTAGGACTGGGAGCTTTTGGGCGTGGGTCCATACCTTCGCCACGGAGGCGAATCTCCCCCGTCCTAGCCTTGCTCATCACATGTGGGTGGGCATCGATAGTTTCTCGGATGAGCACTATCCCATCGATGCCCACACGATCATCCATGAGACGGGCCATCTATTGGGACTAAGAGACTATTATCCAAGCGACAACTACTATTTGGCCTTAGGCGGTCATTCGATGATGGATTACAACATCTGCGACCATGATCCCTATTCGAAGATGCTTCTAGGTTGGGGCGATCCTATCTATTACGACTTCAAGGATTACCAAGAAATCACCATCGATCTGCCTGTTTTTGAAGACAGCAACCAGTTCGTCTTGTTTAGGCCAAACTGGAACCATTCCGCGATGGATGAGTATCTCTTGTTTGAATATTACACCCCGACGGGCTTAAACAAACTGGACGCGGATATCCAATATTCCAATCGCCCGCAAGGGTTTACCGAGTCTGGGATCAAGATCTATCACGTCGACAGCAGAATCGCGAAATGCATTTACGACACTTCTTCCTCTTCTCTGTCTTTTGATTCGTACGTGAACGAAATCCCAGAAGAATATCCTAGCGATACCTATTACCTCATCGGGGCGAGCAACAACTACGAAGATTCGAGGACGGACGCTTCTAGGCAAGGGCGTTACAAGCAGATCGCCTTAATCGAAAACAAGGAATTCAATAGGCTCCAAGTGGGCGAAAGCGCGGATAATGATTCCTTGTTCCAAGAAGGGGACGTTTTCTCTTCTGACAGCTCCGCCTACTTGCTTAACGGCAGCTGGAACGATAAAACAAAAGTGGGCCTTACCATGAAAGTTGTTTCCATGAATGAGGATAAGGCCACCATCAAATTAACCTATCAAGGAGGCAATTTATGAAAAGCATCGCAAAAAAGGCATATTTAGGACTTAGTTTAACGGCATTGCTCGCTGGCTGCGGGGGTAATGGAACGGAAACCTCTTCGGATTTCCCTCTCTCCTCTGACTCCGCGAGCGAAGAAAGCTCTTCCGCTCAAAAGATCGTCGTGGACACCCTTTCGGAAGCCATCGCGAACACCTCTTCCTATAAGCTTAGCGTCCCCATCGAAGAAGGCGTGGAATTCATCTATCAGATCTACGATCCTTCTTTCTATTACTACAGCCCCGAGGAGGGAGGCTATGTGATCCTCCCTTCTGATAAGGAGTACATCCATTCGTTCGGGACGGAAGCGCGAGGCGATTTCGTTTACGACTTCGACCTTGATGTCTATGGCCGTTACGACATCGCAAGCGACTATGCCTCTTGCTTTACCACGAATTTCATGGATATCCTGAGCGAATATGCGGACGATTTCGTCAAAGTCGATGAAAACTCCTTTGTCTGCACGGTAAGCGACCTCGCGGACGATCTTTGGAACTACACCCAAAACCGCAACCTTAGGTACACGAATTACTTCTATGTCACTGTCGGAGATGATGGGCGCATCTCCTCTTTCTCCGCCTACGAGAAAGACGCCTATGACTTCGCGGAGATCTATTCGGTGGACATCACCAAATTTGACCGCGATTCTTTTGCCCCCTATGCCCGTTGGGTGGAGGGCGGCTCTAAAGTGAACACGCGCATCTACGATCTTAAAACAGGCTATTCCACCCTCTCTTCCTATAAGCTTAATTACAGCGGAGAGGATGTCGAGATCAGCGGAGTCGTCTCCGGCTTTGATTACGACGGCGCTTTCTATATCGCAAACGAGGACGACAAATGCGGGAGCTGCGGTATCCGCGTGGTTCCAGAGAACACTTCTTCCTTGCCTTCCCTCAACGACATCGTGACCGTCAAGGGCTATATCGACGCGAAAGATTACGTCGCCTACATCGACGGGGCGACATTTCAGAAGACCGGCGAAGCCGCTTACTATCCTTGCTTCGAAGAAGAGTCGATTGCCGACTATTATGGCGGCGGGTATTACGGGGCGTACGCTTTTGCAAACAACCCAACCTATGGCGGGTCGATTTATAGCACCTACGCTTATATCTCCAGCCTCCCTGAAACTCTAGAAGAAGGCAAGAAAGCCAACATTGGTCTGGTCTGCCCTTCCTATAAAGCCACGGATGGCACTCTTTTCTCCATGCAGCTTGTCTTGCCGGAAAAGATGCCTCTTTCGGAGAAGGAGTCCATCGTTTCCGATTTAAAAGATTTCGGAATCTACAGCGCGAAAGATAACCTCGCGACCGAGGTGTCCATCGAGAAAGCCATCTTCCAGTTTGATCCGGACATCGATTTCTGCGTGGCCCTCGAATACGGGAAGGATAGCCATGTGGGCAAAGCGCTCACCCCTTCTGAGAAAGTCGAAGAAAAGACCGGATTGAAGGATTTCCCCTTCCCTTCTGCCTCGACCTTCAGCTGCTTCCGCTTTGGCGGCTCGAGTGGCATGTTCCTAGAATCCACTTATGGAAGAAGCGAGAAGAAGCAGCAAGGCGTCTATTACTATGCTTCTCTGACTCAGGAGGAGCTCAGTCAGGAGATCAGCGATTTGGAGACCTACGGCTTCTCTCTTTACGACATCATCAAAGACGATAACTCCAAGAGCCACTCCATTTACAAGATGAACGACGTCTATGTTGATTTCCGGGCAGTGAAGAGCAGTTTCGGGGATGATTACACGGTGGAGATCTGGGTCTATAAAGGCGAGCTCATTTACAAGAACACCATCAGCGAAGTCCTCGCGGACAAGCTCTCTTATTTTAACGCGCATGACTTCATCATCCCCGAAGGCTATTACCAAGCCGATTGCACTTATTACGAGCTGCCCAGCGTGGCTGGCCAGGAATTTGATCAGGGCTCTTACATCCCCTGCGTGACGCTTGACGTGGACGAGGATATTTTCTCCGACCTAAGGAGGCGCTACCTCAACGAGAAGGGCTATTCGCTTTATCGGAATTCCGACAATTCGGTCTACACCTACAGGTCTCGTGGCTCGACCCATTACGTGCTTTACAAGAATATCGAAGAGAGCGAGAAGAAAGTCTTCCTCGATATGGTCATGTACCCCACGAGCGATTACACCTTCTTGAATCATGGCGATTTCGCTTACCGCATCGAGATCATGATCTATGAGGGAAGCGCCCCGCTCAATACCGTTTATCAGGATAATCTTGATGATTATTTCACCGTCTTCAACTCTCGCAGCGAAGTGACTAGCGGCCTTCCGAAGTTCTCTTTGTCCGAAGGCACCAAGGTCGAGATGGTCTATGCCCTGCCCATTGATGGCATGGAACAATTCGAATACGCCTCCTATGGTTACTACATGGACTTGAACGCGTTCGTCTATTCTTCCTCTTCCTCTAGCTTGGACGCGACGTACGCAGCGATCACCGATGGGCTTAAAGACGCGGGATACACGCTCTATGGCACAAGCGAAAAAGGCAACGAAACCTATTGCTTGGACCAAGCGGATGGCTATGGGGCCTACATCACTTTGATGAAGAATACTTCTAGAAAATTCATCCGCCTGCTCGAAGGCATCGGCGGGGTTGATTTCTAAGCCTTAGCCCCTTTTTGGTGCCAAACGCCTTTCTTTGGCGGATAATTTCCCTGTGAATCCGAGGAAAGAGCCCAAAACAAGCACCCAGCGCGTGATTTCCTTGTCCATCAAAGAGGGCAAATGGCTTTCGGTTGTTTATGATTCCCATAAGGAGAACCGGGACACTTCCTTTTGGTGTTACGTTCAAGACATCGATCCGAAATCCAAGACCCTTTATTGCGATCTCTATAACGATTTTAAGGGAACGGACACCTTGGAAGCCAAGCCCTTGCAGTTTGACCGGATCAAGTCCGCGATCCTTTTGAATTTCACCACCGGGGGAATCAACAAGAAACTGATCCGCAAAATCAACGCAGATCCCCCATCTTTTTCTTGGCTTGAATACGAAAACTTCGATAACAACATCCTTCGTTATCTAGAGCTTTGTTGCCAGATGGATGCCGATCCCTGCATCAAAGACACCGCTTTGGTGGATGGCCTCGATTCTGGCATCTTAGAAGAGAAAGGAGTCTATTCGCTTAGCGATTTCCAAATGAGACAGATGGGGCAATGCGTCCGGAGGAACGAGCTTGAGGAATGGAATGGGCGCTACAACGAACTTGCCTTGTCTCGTCTCTCCATCGATATCCAAAACAAGAAGTATATCGTTGCCTACGAGCCTTTGGCCTTCTCCCCTAAAGAAAAATTCATCAAAAAGGTCGGTGGGATGCGCTTGAACCCTTCCTTTCTTATTGAAGGAAAGAAGCATTCATTATCTAGTTACACCGAATTGACGCCCGTGGAGTTCTTAAAACTGCTCCAAGAGAATTTCTTAGAGGCCACATCCATCGTGAGGGAATCCCTTAAGAAAAACGAGTTAATCGATACACGTCCCAACTTCTTTTGCTTGTCTAGGGAATATCAGATTGATTTTGAAACCCTCTTTGAGAAGATTGAGCACCGCTGGGCTAAAGGCGAGCTTGAAGCCCCGATGCGCGCCTTCTTTGGGAACACTTCTTATGCGGATAATGGCAAAAGGAAGCCGGGAATCGTTCTTTTCGACACCCAAGTAAACGCCGATCAAGCCTTTGCCATCTATAGCGCTTTGAAAAACAAGGTCACCTATGTCCAAGGGCCGCCTGGGACAGGCAAGACCTGCACGATCTTCAACGTCATCTTATCTTGCTTCTTCAATGGCAAAACCGTCTTGGTGTCCACCAATAACAACAGGCCCTTGGATGGAATCGCTAAGAAACTTCATTTCAGCGACGGCGACGAAGAAATCGCCTTTCCCTACTTAAGGCTTGGCAACCGCCAGGTGAACCAAGAGGCGATTAACACCTTGAAGAAACATTTCTCCGCCTCCTATAAACCCTCCTTAAAAGCGGATGAGCTCGATTCTCTTGGGAGAAAGGTCCTTGAAAAGAACAAGCAAGCAGTTGAGAACCTCACCCTCTTCATGCGGAGAAAATCCCTTTTGGATAATCTTTCTTTCCTCGATAAGGTCTCTTCTTTGGATGTGAAGAAGAAAATCATCAACAAAGAAAGAGAGACGATTCAAAAGAAACTCGCACTCCTGCCGGAAGTAAAAGAAGAGGAAATCATCGCTAGCTTTGTTTCTCTTAGCAAGGACCGCGATGCGCTAACTTACCTTAAAGAGGCCTCCTTGCGTTACCTTTCTCGCCTTTCCTCCACCAAGTTCGACAAACTGAGGGAAATCGTTTTCAAGGAAAGCGCGGACAGGCAAGTGAGCTCTTTGAATTCCTTCCTAAGAAACGATTCGAACCTTGCCTTGCTAACGAACGCCTTCCCCATTCTGTTCACGACCAATATCTCCAGCGAAAAACTTGGGACGATGGATTTCCTTTTCGACCTCATCATTATGGACGAGGCTGGGCAAGCGGATGTGGCCCGTTCTTTATTGCCGATTAGCAGAGGGAGGTCCCTGCTTTTGGTGGGAGACGAAGACCAGCTGCTCCCGGTCGTTGAAATCGACCCATCGGTGAACGAATCCGTCCGCAAAAAGTACGAGGTCTCCGAGACCTACGACTATATCAGCAACTCGATTCTCTCCACAATGAAAGACGCGGATAAGGTAAGCAACCGCGTCTTGCTCCGCTTCCATTATCGATGCGGGAAGAAAATCATCGCTTTCAATAACAGCTATTTCTATGGCAAGCAGCTTCGCATCAGCCCCGCTCTTGCGGATGGGGAAATCGCCTTCTGCCCATCTGAAAACCACGTGAAGACCCCTCTGAGGAATCAGAACTTCCAAGAAGCCGCCAACGTTGTCTCATACGTCGAGAAATACGGAGATGAGGACCTTGCGATCATCACCCCTTTCGTGAACCAGGCGAGTTTAATCAACGCCATGCTCTCGAAAAAGGGGATAAACAACGTCCGCGCTTCGACGATCCATTCGGTGCAAGGCGATGAGAAGAACACGGTTCTAATCTCAACGGGCATTTCTTCAACTTCCTCCAAAAAGACGGTCGAGTGGCTCAATAGCCACGGCGAGATCGCAAATGTCGCCGTATCAAGAGCGAAGAAGAAGCTGGTCGTCTTTGGGGACGAGTCTTCTTTGAAGCGCATGAGCACCGGCGACAGCGTCTGGAATTCCCTTTTTGCCTATTGCGGGGCCAAAGGCAAAGTCGATGTGATCCCGCCTAGCTACGAAAACGGGGAGATAGGCAAAAGCAACGGCAGCCTTACGGAAGACGAATTCTACAAGACGATCGCCCATATCGTCTCGGTTCGCGGCAATATCTCCGTGGTGAGAAACGTGCCCGTTAAAGATGTGCTCGGAGAAGAATATAACGGGGATTTGCGTGAATTTGATTCCGTTATCTACGCAAAAACCCTCTTTTCCCCCAAAAAGCCGATCTTCGCCTTCGAGTTCGATGGGGGTGAGCATTACAAGGATGTGAACCGCATCAAAAGCGACAAAAAGAAAGCAAAGGATTGCAAGGCGAAAGGGCTCCGCTTGATTCGCATCCCCAACTCTTACTGCAAAGACTACGAATATCTGAAGGTTTTGATCGAAGACTATTCGAAAGATGTTAGCGAAGGCGAACAGCTCACCCTATTCTGATTTCGTTTCCCTTGTTTCCTTTGCCTATGGGTCTATACTTGCCGTTGAATGACTGGACTTTACACGGCTATTCTCATCGTTGAGTGCCTTACTCTCGCAATTCTCTGCGTCATGGTTTGGCACAATCAGCAATTGACAAAAAACGAGAAATTCAGGTTTACCATGACCTATATTTTCCTTTCCTTGTCCGCGTTTTTCGAATGGCTAGCCCTTTATCTAAATGGCAGCGATAGCTCTCTTCGCTGGCTTCATATCACGGCTAAGTGCCTAGATTATGTGGTAACCCCTGCCGTGGCTTTCTTCTTTGTACGGCAAGTTGCCCAGCTTAAGAGAACTGAGCCCTTCTTCCTCGTCTTGCTTGGTCTGAACTTGATTCTTCAAGTCGTCTCCTGCTTCACCCATTGGACTTTCTACATTGACGATAACGGGGTTTACCAGCATGGGTTTCTTCATCCTATCTATGTCGGCGTCTATGCCCTTGCGTTTCTTTATGTTTTCATCGGATTTGTGGTTTACGCCAAACGATTTCCTCGCCAGAACCTCATCCCCTTTTTGCTGCTTGTCGCCCTTGCTGTTGGGGGCATCTTGGTCCAAGAGGTCTTTGGCAAAAAACTAGGTGGCGAGTTGCGCATCGGATCCCTTTGTCTGACCTTTTCCACCGTTTTGCTTTACATCCATTACGTCAGCTTCGCCCAGCAGCAAAAAGACCTCGATCTGGCAGGCAAAGAAAATCTTCTTCGTTTCGATGCTTTGTCCGGCTGTCTTTCCCGCTATTCCTACAACCAAGCTTATAACAGCCTCGCTTCAAAACCTCTTGCCTCTGACTTCGCGGTCATATTCATCGATTTGAATGGCCTGAAGCAAATCAATGACAAATATGGCCATGAAGTCGGGGATGAATACATCCAATACGCGAGTTCCATCTTGCTAAGCGCCTTTCACGGGAAAGGCGAATGCTTCCGCACAGGCGGGGACGAGTTCCTCGTTTTCCTCCGCTCCTCCGAAGAAGAAATCAAAGGCCTGACTTCGCTTTGCCAAGCAAAAGCCGCGGAATGGAAAGCCATCAAAGGAGAAACAATGTCCCTTGCGATTGGCTATGCGACCGTTTCAGGTAGCAATGAGATGAATCTAAATGAGCTCATTGCCTGCGCCGATGCCAAGATGTATGAGGAAAAGAAACACTATTACGTGGAGCACGGCCTCAAGATAAGGCGTTAATCGACCCTTTCGAAGAACTTATCCCAATAATGCTTTTTTTCGTGGTTCTCTAGACGCTCGTATCTTCCTTCACTCCCCGCGCTTTCCCGGAAGGCGCCCTTTTCGCTTAATAGTTCAGGGCGGTCATCTAGATGGGGGGTCGCCCCGAATTCACGGATGCGGAAGCTGGCGTAGCCTGGGACCATTTCCTCCGTTTGGACGGTTGTGATCGAAGAAGTGGGCATGAAGAAGTTATGCCACATCACCGCAGGAGAAACGTGGATGAGCCGGCTCAGCAAGAAGTTTCCTAATCCCAGATGGCAAACGAACAAAACGCTTCGCTCGTTCTTTTCCCCACTCGTTTTGAAATAGTTCCCTTCTTTTTCGTAGCCATGTTCCTTTAGAAAAGCGTAAAAGGAATTCTCGACATTTCGGAAGATCTCTTTGTTTTCGGGGGAGACGTCCATCTCCGGGGCGTCCCACCACTTCTTTGCGTCGTAGCAAAGGGGGTTCTTTGTCCAAGATGCAGGTTCCCTATCCCAGACCCAGGGGGATTCTTGAAGCCAAGATAAGGTGACGGCTTCTCTTTTTTCCTTATCTATATAAGGCTTCGCGGTTTCTTGGGCTCTGCCTAAGGGGGAGAGATAAATCTCGTCGAAGTGGCGTTTTGCTAGCTCATCGGCAAGCAGTTCCGCTTGCTTAAACCCTTTCTCGGTTAGGGAATCATGCTCATAATCGGGGTCGCCGTGACGGACAATGGTAATTTTCATGCGGATAGGTTAGCAAAGTTTCAAACGAAAGGTTCAGGAAAGCGGTTTGTTTTGACTAATTAACAAAAAGATATGGCTTCTTTTTCTCCCTTGCCTAGAATGAGAGGGATTTTTTAGGAGCAATAAAATGAAAATCAGAATCCAAGACGATCTCTATCACGCGGTAAACGGGGAATGGCTTGAGAAAGCCGTCATCCCTGATGACCGTCCTACTTGCGGCGGCTTCTCCGATTTGAACGAGAACGTCGAGAAAACCCTGAGGGCGGACTTCGCTTCCTTTGCCAATGGGGAGAAGGAAATCCCCTCCCCTGAAGTCGGCGAGGCGGTGAAGCTTTATCAACTTTATTTGAATGTCGAAAAGAGAAACAAAGAGGGCATTGCACCTTTATTGCCCTCGTTGAAGGTGATTCAAGACGTTACCTCCGTGGACGATCTGAGCGCAAAAGCCAAGGATTTTGAGCTTAGCGGCATCCCTTTGCCATTCAATTCCGGCGTTACGGAAGACATGAAGGACGCCACAAAGTATTGCTTTGTCCTCCTTGGCCCGAACACCATCTTGCCCGATACCTCTTACTATGCGGAAGGCAACGAAGCCGGGAAACAGCTCCTCGCCGTCTATTCTCAGATGGTCGCCTCTCTCCTTGCTTTGACCCCTTTAAGCGAGAGCGAGCAAAAGTCTTATTTGAGCGACTGCCTTGCTTTCGACGCTTTGGTGGCAAAGCAAGTGAAGAGCCAAGTCGAATGGGCGGACTATGTGAAAAACCACAACCCGATGAGCCTAGAGAAAGTGGAAGGCTATATGAAGCCCTTCTCTTTAAAAGCCTATCTAGCCTCCATCTTCGGAGACAAAATCCCTTCCGTAATCGTGGTTTATGACCCGAAAGCCATTGAGAACTTCTCCACTTATTTCAATGAGAAGAACCTCCCCCTCTATTTGCACTGGGCCTATTGCAAGACCTTGGTAACGGGAGCGAAGTATTGCTCGGAAAAAACCCACGAGATTTCGACCATCTATGGGCGCACCCTCATGGGCGTCCCCAAGGACCCTGTCTTGGACAAGCAAGCCTATCAGCTTTGCTCTAGCTTATTCTCCGACCCAATCGGCATCTACTATGGCAAAACCTATTTCGGGGAAGAAGCGAAGAAAGACGTCGTCTCCTTGGTGAAGAAGATCATCGAGACCTACAAAGGCAGAATGGCGAAGAACTCCTTCCTCAAAGAAGCCACGAAGGAGAAGGCAATCCTCAAGCTTTCGACCATCGAGATCAAGATGGGCTATCCCGACAAAGGGGATCCCTTCTACTCTACTTTGAAGGTCGATGAAGGCGCTTCTTTAGCCGACAACATCGCCAAAATTAACGCCAAAGCGGTTCAAAGAGATTGGGATAAACTCTATTTGCCGGTCGATCGAAGCCGCTGGGGCATGCCCGGCCATATGGTCAACGCCTGCTACAATCCTTCCGCTAACGACATCACCTTCCCCGCGGCGATCCTTCATAAGCCCTTCTATGGCTTAGACCAAAGCGAAGAAGAGAACCTTGGCGGCATCGGAGCGGTCATTGGCCACGAAATCAGCCACGCCTTCGATAACAACGGCGCCTCCTTCGACGAAACAGGCAGCCTCAACAATTGGTGGTCGGAAGAAGACTACGCCGCTTTCAACGCCCTCACGAAGAAGATGATCGAAGAATTCGACGGCATCGACTTCTATGGCGGCAAAGTGAACGGCACCCTCACCGTCAGCGAGAACATCGCGGATAATGGCGGTGTCGGGGTCACTCTCGAAATCATGAAGTCCATTCCGAACGCGGACTACTCGAAGTATTTCCAGAACTGGGCGAAAGTCTGGTGTATGAAGGGCAAACCTCAATACATCCAATACCTCTTGGTCAACGACGTCCATGGCCCCGCGGAACTCCGCGCGAACATGCAGCCTCGAAATTTCCCTGAATGGTATTCGACCTTCAACGTGAAGGAAGGGGATGGCATGTATCTTGCGCCCGAGAAGCGCGTCTCCATTTGGTAAGACGTTCATTTTGGCGAAGTCTGTGCTTCAGTTCGTTTTTATATGAGACAAAAAGGGAACGAAATAGCACAATTTATGTTCTCCATCGCTTTTTGTTTCGCTCATAATTATCGCAAATAGGGGCTTAAGCCCCGTTGAAAGGAAAAGTTAAGACATGGAATCGAAATCTCGTCTTATCGGCGGATATCCGGTCATCGGCATCCGCCCGACCATCGATGGCAGAAGAGGGCCTCTCAAAGTCAGAGAGTCTTTGGAAGACCAGACGATGGGCATGGCTATCGCGGCCAAGAAATTGCTTGAGGAAAACATCCGTTACAGTGATGGGTCTCCTGTTAAGGTCGTTATCGCCCCTTCCACCATCGGCCGCGTCCCTGAAAGCGCAGCCTGCGCCGAATATTTCAAAAAAGAAGGCGTCGACATCACTTTAACCGTTACTCCTTGCTGGTGCTATGGCGCGGAGACCATGGACATGGATCCGATGACCATCAAAGCCGTTTGGGGTTTCAACGGCACCGAACGCCCGGGCGCGGTTTATCTCGCCTCCGTTTTGGCCACCCACGCTCAAAAAGGCCTCCCTGCCTTTGGCATTTATGGCCACGAGGTTCAGGACAAAGACGACAACAGTATCCCTGACGACGTCAAAACCAAGATCCTCCGCTTCGCCCGTGCCGCTGTTGCGGCTGCCACGCTCCGCGGCAAGAGCTATCTCCAGATTGGCTCCGCCACCATGGGCATCGGCGGCTCTCTCATGAACTATGACTTCATGGAAGAATATCTCGGCCTTCGCGTTGAAAGCGTCGACGAAGTTGAAATCATCCGTCGTATGACCTTGGGTATCTATGACCACAAGGAATATGAACGCGCGCTCGCTTGGGTGAAGAAGAACTGCCATCCTGGCATCGACAAGAACCCCAAAGAGCTTCAGCGCAGCGCTGAGCAAAAAGAAAAAGACTGGGAATTCACGGTCAAGATGTGCTGCATCATCAAAGATCTCTTCAATGGGAACAAGAATCTCCCAGAAGGCTGCGAAGAAGAAGCCCTTGGCCATAACGCGATCGTGGGTGGCTTCCAGGGTCAGCGCCAATGGACAGACTTCTATCCTAACTGCGATTTCCCTGAGGCAATTCTCAACAGCACCTTCGACTGGGTCGGTGCGAGAGAGCCGTATACCCTCGCTACGGAAAACGACACCCTCAACGGCATTGGCATGCTCTTCGAGCGTCTCCTCAACGGTCGCGCTTCTATCTTCGCCGATGTCCGCACCTATTGGTCTGGCTCTAGCGTTAAGCGCGTCACCGGCTACGATATCGAGGGCCACGCAAAAGAGGCGGATGGCTTCCTCCATCTCATCAACAGCGGCGCGCAGTGCATCGATGCCTGCGGCGAAGTCACCGACAAGAACGGCAACCACGTCATGAAGCCCTGGTGGGAGATGACGGATGAAGACATCAAGAAATGCATGGACGCCACCACTTGGCCCTATGCCGATCTTGGCTACTTCCGCGGCGGCGGATATAGCTCACGTTACCTCACCCGCGCCGAGATGCCGATGACCATGATTCGTCTCGACATCGTGAAAGGCCTCGGACCGGTTCTTCAAATCGTTGAAGGCTATAGCGTCCATCTTCCTGATGAGGTCAGCGATACCCTTTGGAAGAGAACGGACTACACCTGGCCCTGCACTTGGTTTGCTCCTCGCTGCAACGGCAAAGGCTACTTCACCAGCGCTTACGAAGTCATGAACCATTGGGGCGCGAATCATGGCGCCATCACTTATGGTCACATCGGTGCGGATCTCCTCACCCTTGCCTCGATTCTCCGCATCCCCGTCGCGATGCATAACGTCGATGACAAAGACGTTTATCGCCCGGCATCCTGGGGATTATTCGGAAGCGATCTTGAAGGTCAGGACTACCGCGCTTGCGAAGCCTACGGCCCGATGTATAAGAACATCCGCAAATAAGCGAAATTCGAATATCATTATCTGATATTGGAAAATCGACTCGGCTCCTCCTTGTTTGGGGAGCCTTTTCCTTTGATAACGCACAAAAGCATTACTGGATAACATCTAAAGTGAAAGGGCTTTCACTTAAACTCAGCGTGATATGAAAAAGCGTTTTCTTTTCGCTACCCTTGGCTGTGCCTTCATGATAGCTGGCGTCGTTGCAGTAAGTGCAAAAGACGTAACGGCCCTTGCGAATAGCCTCGCTTCTAGTGCTATTTGGGTCCACTATAAGCAAAAGGATGCGACCTCGAAGGAAAACGGCATTCGTGAATATTGGGTCGCCTGCGGGTTGAACCATTATCAATTCACCGAGCCGGATTCCAAAAACATCAGGGAATCCGATACCTACGACACCTCTGGATTTACCGAGAATGACCCCCGTTGGATCAAATGGATTAACGAGGATTCCATAGCTTTCTATGATTCTTCGTCTAATTACGTGGATTGCTCTGAAATAAGACAAATAAGCGGGAATTGCAGGATTTTGGGCACATATGACGCTGAAATTGGCGGCAAAACTCGCGTAAATGTAGTAAAAGACGATGATTCCCCCGCCTATTCAGTGATGTCTTTATTCACGACCAAGGTCATTGATAGCAACGAAGATTTGGAGAACTTCACCAAATCGATTGAATGCAAGAACGATTCTGGTTACTACGTCATCACCGCAGATTTGAATTCTCCTGCCGCATCGGTGGATAGCCTTGACCCGGATTGTTATTTTTCAGGAACGCTTGATGGGCGCGGGCACACGATTTCAAATCCTCTTGGCTGGGGCTTCCGTCTTTTGGGGCAGGCGAAGGGGGCGAGTGTCAAAAACCTTAATTACAAAGACGTGGCCGTTTTCCCTATTCTCGCTTCTTCGCTCGAGGATACCACGGTTGAGAACTGCACGTTCAAGGCGGCTTCGATACTAGATTCCGCTTCAGGGGTTGGCTTCCTTTGCGACACCATGTATAGCGGCGTTTTCCTAAAAGACGTGACAATAGATTTCGGCAGCGCCTCCTCCAAAGTCAGTTGGGATGATTCTCTTGTTTCGGCAATTGCCAAAGAAAATGCTTCAACTTTAGAGAATCCGGTCTCTTATGAAAATGTGGTTTTCCATGGGCTTAATTCCATGGATATGTACGTAAAAGATGCCCACGGGCGTCCTTTGCGCCCTGAAGGCATCACTTACGAAAGTTCCTTCTCTTTCCTTAAAGGTGGCGTCTCTTCTTATTCTATTGCCTACCTATCCACGAGCACGGAGGCGAAAGCCGCGGCGGCCTATGTTCAAGAGAAACTCGCCTCCTCCACCGGGGTTACTTTGCCATTGATTGACTTTGAGCAGGCAAATGCGGACGGCGACCATAAAAAAGCAAACATCTACATCGGGGATTCCACCTTGGCTACTTCCTATGGGACGAGCATTCCTAGTGAAGAAGGATCCTTCACTCTGTTCACGGGCGGCAAAGGCATTTTCCTCTTCTCTAACGATACGATGGGCTATCAGGCTGGGGCTTTGAAACTTCTTGAAGAACTTGTTGGCTATCGCTACGTCGGCGATCAAACCGAATCCTTCACTTATGCGAAAGGAGATTCCATCGATTTACCTTATCTAAGATTAAGCTACACCCCTTCTTTTGGACTCCGTAAATGCGATTGGAGCGATGGGAATGACGGAGATATGTATTCCTGGGGCTATAACCAGGGGTATGGCGATTACACCTATTACATCCCCGCTCCGGCGGTTGGAAATCTCGCTGGGGAATACTATCACACCTCGATTCGGGTCCTTTACCCTGGCACCTATTATTCCGCTCATCCTGCTTGGTTCGCCGAGAGCGAGTCTGGGGAGACTTACGGCGATGATTATTTGAAATGGCAGCTTTGCTATACCGCGCACGGGGATAATAACGAGTACCAGAAGATGGCTAACCAAGCAGCGACCTACGTGAAGTGGCTTTTTCAAACCCGGGCGAACGCGAACCTAAAAGCCTTCTTATTCGGAACCGCGGACAACTCAAACATTTGCCATTGCTCCGCCTGCAATGCGGCCACCACCACTTATGGCTCCATCGCCGGCACCGTTCTTAAGTTCGTGAACGACCTTCGCGATTTGGTAATTACTAGTTTGCCTGTTGCGGATCAAAAAGAAGCGAGCATCGGCTTCTTCGCCTATGACGGGTATGAGACGGCCCCGATGGTGAATGATTCCCCAACCCTCCATATGAAAGACAACGTCTTTTGCCTTGTTGCCCCAATCAACGCGGACTACAACTATCCTTTGACAGATCCTAGAAACGCAGCCTCAAAGCAAATGTTCGAGGATTGGACCAGAATCGGGGACGTTTCCGCCTGGCTTTACGATACGAACTTCCTCTATTACCTTTATCCGTTGAACTCTTTCGAAGCCAATCACGACAATCTTGTTTATCTGCATTCCAAAGGAGTGAAGATGGTTTACTTGCAAGGGCAGCATAATGCCGACCAACCCCGCACCGCTTTCGGGGCATTCAAAAAATTCGTTGCCGGAAGGACGATGATGGACACAAGCCAAAGCTATGCGTCTTTGAAAGAGGAATTCTTCTCTTCTTATTACGGCGAAGCGGGGGAACTTATGAAACAATTTTTCGACGAGATGGTGGCGAATTGCATCAGCCTCGAATCTAATGAAACCTGTCGGGCTTACTTCTATCGTGAATTCTCTCAAAGCATCTATGCGGACGTCGTCAATAGCGAGTTCTGGGACTACGACAAGGTGAAAGGCTGGGCGGATCTCTGTGAAACGGCCTATCAAAAAGCCACGTCCGAGGCGGCAAAGCGTCACATCAAAATCGAGTCTATATTCCCGCGCATGGCTCTTTGCCAAATGTGGACTTATAAAAAATGGGGTCTTTTAAAATCGATTGGCGAAAAGAATTGGAAAGCTTATCGCCAATCCTTCAAAAACGACTGCGAAGTGCTTGGCATCACGACTTATAGAGAATCCGGAGTGACCCTCGATTATTTTTACGAACAATGGGGCATTGCCTAAACTTTTCGCATCTCATTTAAGGTACAATCTCCCCTATGGAAATCGTTCAATATCTCTCCTCGACCTTAAACATCACTTCCGCTCAGGTCGAAGCGGTTCTTCGTCTTCTTGAGGAAGGCGGCACCGTTCCTTTCATCGCCCGTTACAAAAAAGAAGAGACGGGGAATCTAAGCGATGTCACTCTCCGCACCTTCGAAGAAGAAAAAGCGCGCTTTGAAAAGCTGGAAGAACGCAAAGCGACCGTCTTAAAAAGCATCGAAGAGCAAGGCAAACTCACCCCTGAGTTGAAGGAAGAGATTCTCTCCTGCACCGTGCTTTCTACTCTTGAGGCCATCTATCGCCCCTATAAGCCGAAGCGAAAGACCAGGGGTTCCGTCGCGAAAGAGAAAGGGCTCACCCCTCTCGCCGAATATATCTTGAAGCAGGAAGGCAGCCTCGCTTCTTTGCCTGAATACGCGAAGACGTTCATCAACGAAGAAAAAGGCGTGAAAAGCGAAGAAGAGGCCATGCAAGGAGCTAACGACATCATCGCTGAGCAGATTAGCGATAACCCCTCCTACTATCTTTTCGCGAAATCCTATATCTATAAGACTGGCAAAATCACTTCAAAAGAAACCAAAGAGGACGAGGATCAGAAGTATCTCACCTATAACAATTTCACCGTTCAGGTGAGCCGCATCAAACCGCATCAGACTTTGGCGCTTTCTCGTGGCAAGAAGGAAAAGAAACTTACCTACTCCTTCCTTTACGATGAGGTCACCATCGAAAATCAGATTGCCCGCGAACTCATCAAAAGAGGCAGCCCCTTCAATGACATTCTAAGAGAGACGATTGAGGACTCCTACAAACGTTTGATGGGCCCTTCCTTAGAGAATGAGATTAACTCGGAGCTCTTTGAGAAAGCCGAAGACGCCTCCCTCATCCTTTTCTCCAAGAACCTTAAGCAGCTTCTGCTTGATTCCCCTTTGAAGGGAAAGCGGATCCTTGGCTTTGATCCTGGTTACCGAAATGGCTGCAAATTGGCTTTGATTAACCAAAACGGAGCTGTTATTACCTCATGCATCATCTATCCGACGGTTGGCAAAGAGGCTCAGGCTGAGGCGAAGCTCCTCGAGCTTTATAAGAAATTCGGTTACGACGCGATCGCCTTAGGGAATGGCACGGCAGGCAGAGAGAGCGAAGCTTTCCTGAATAACTTCCTGGCCAAGAACAAGATGGATAACGTCATGGTCACCATCGTCAATGAATCCGGAGCCTCCGTCTATAGTGCTTCGCCTTTGGCCATAAAAGAATTCCCCAATATGGATATCGATGAGCGCTCTTCGGTTTCTTTGGCTAGACGTTTGCTTGATCCGATGGCGGAGCTCGTGAAGATTCCTCCGGAAGCCATCGGCGTTGGGCAATATCAACACGACATGGACCAATCTCGTTTGAAGCAAACGCTAGGTGATACGACCATCGATACGGTCAACCAAGTCGGAGTTTGGGTCAATACCGCCTCCGCTTCCCTTCTTAAATACGTCTCTGGCCTGAATGAGAAAATTGCCACTTCCTTAGTCGCTTATCGCGATGAGCACGGGCCCTTCAAATGCAGAAAAGACCTTTTGAAGGTTAAAGGTCTTGGCGAGAAGACTTTCATGGATGCGGCGGGATTCTTGCGTATCGAAAACGGCAATCCGCTAGAACGCACCGCAGTCCACCCAAAGGATTACGAAGCCACTGAGACCTTGCTTGCGAAGCTTGGCTTATCCCTAAAAGACGTCGGCACGCCACGAGGGAACGAAGCCCTAAATAGAATTTCCAATGTCGCTCCTTTGGCAAAGGAGCTCAATGTGGGCGAATACACTCTCCGCGATATCATCGAGGAGCTTAAGAAGCCAGGGCGCGATCCTCGCGAGAAGATGATCACCGCGAAGCTTGATAGCAAAGTGAAGGATATGAAGGACCTCGCGGTAGGGATGGTTCTCAATGGCACGGTCCGAAATCTTTCTGACTTCGGCGCGTTTGTTGATATCGGCGTTCATCAAGACGGCTTGGTTCACATTTCCGAGATTGCCGATCATTATGTCTCCCACCCAAGCGATGAGCTTCATATGGGCGAGATCGTTACGGTCAAAGTCATCGGAGTCGATTTGAACCGCAAGCGGATCTCCTTGTCGATAAAACAAGTCAAGAAAGCTGAATGAACTGACGGACTTGTTCCGTCTTTTCTTACACCCCAGCAAGCTGCACCAAGATATAAGGGTGATTGGCAAAGGGAAGATATTTTGTTAGGAAATCCTCTGTGGACAGGGCAAGAGTAACGCTATTGATGCATGGGTGAAAGCCCAAAGATTTCTCTTTGAGTAAATCCCCATCTATCAATAGTTGGATCGCATTGCTTTGGTCAAAGATGAGCCCAAAAGGATTCGTGCACCCTTTGAAGCAATGCAGGTCTTCGCTGAGCTCTTGCTCGTTTGCGAATGAAAGCCTCGCGGAATTGATCTGCTTGGATAGTTCTTTTGTTTTGAAGCGCTTATCCCCGGGCATCAGCAAAAGATAAAACTTCGTGTGCTGCTGATTGCAAAGGAAGAGGTTCTTTGGAACCTTGGCTTCTAGCTTCTTCTCAACCTCCGCGTATTGATCCATGGAGAGCATGGCTTCGTGCCCCACCTTTTTAAACGGGATAGTGAGTTTTTGCAGCGTTTTCTCGATTTCTGCTTCAAATTCATTCATCGTAGAGATTATAAGGCCTGCCTTTCCATAACGGAGATGATGTATCCTTATTTCATGAACAGCTATCCTGACCTAAGCAAAAAGAAACCGTCTATAGGTACTGCTTCCCTTGTTTTGGCTTGCCTCCGCGAGGATCAGGCCGAGACTATTTTTAGTGGCTGGGCTTCTGATCCTATGGTAACTCGTTATTTGACTTGGTATCCCCACAAGGAAGTGAAAGAAACTGAAAAACTGCTCCGTCATTGGATGAGGGACTATGAAGACCCCAAAAACGAAAGATTTGGCTTGTACAAAAAAGATGATGGGGAGCTCATCGGAATGATCGATATCGTCTGTTTTCAAAAGGAAGATGGCTGCCCGGCCATTGGCTATGTTATGAAGCGACCCGAATGGGGACATGGGTATATGACGGAAGCCCTTGGGGCGTTCACGGATTATCTTTTTTCGCTCGGATACCCCGCGTGCATATTTCCGCCATCAAAGACAACATCGGTAGCAACCGCGTGATTTGCAAAAACGGCTACCGTCTTGTCAACTCCTCCCTCCAACCTTTAGGCCCTTGCAAGAAAGACATCCTATTGATACGCAATGACTACGTGAAAGATAATCCGGACGTTGCCTAATGAGCTTTCGAAGTTTTGAGACTTTAAGAATTCAAAAGCAAAGCCCAGCATCGTTATTTTTCACTCTTTTGCATCCCAATAAATTTGACGCACATCACCCCACATAAAAAGCGCCTTGCTTGCTGGCAAGACGCTTGATCTGCTTAGGCTTTGAGGAAGGTCTTATAAGCCAAATAGGCTTCATAGACGTCCGCTTTGGAAACGATTTCCATTGGGGCGTGCATGGAGAGAACCGGGACGCCGGCATCGAGGACGTACATGTTGTAGTTCCCGAGGATATAGGCGATTGTTCCTCCCCCGCCTTGATCGACTTTGCCGATTTCGGAGGTTTGGTAATAGACATTGTTCTCGTCCATCGCTTTTCTTATGAAGGCAACGAATTCTGGCATCGCGTCATTGGAGCCGCTCTTGCCGCGAGACCCTGTGTATTTGTTGAACACCACGCCTTTTCCAAAGTAGCAGGAATTATTCGGCTCATTGACGCTAGGATAAAGCGGGTCAACCGCGCCAGAGACGTCACTAGAAAGCATCTTACTGTTGCTCATGGCGTGGCGCACGGCGAGATCGCTGTCTTTGCCTTGCTTTGCAAGCATTTCCGCAATCGTGTTTTCAAACCACATGGATTGAGCACCCGTCGCACCGATGGATCCGACTTCCTCTTTATCGACCAAAACCGCGATGGTCGTGTAATCGCATTCGCCTTGATCAAGGACGGCTTTGAAGGAGGTGTAGGCACAGACCCGGTCGTCGTGGCCATAACCGGCGATCATGGAACGGTCTAAGCCATAGTCTCTGGCGGGCCCTGCAGGAACAGCGACGAGCTCGCTAGACAGGAAGTCCTCTTGCTCGATTCCGTATTTTTCTTTCAAAAGCGCGAGGATGTTCTCTTTCACTAGGTGCTTTTTCTTTTCTTGAGTCTGAGCGGGGATGTTCCCGACGGACAAGTCAAGGCTTTCGCCTTCGATGGCTTTGGCCAAAGGCTTTTGCATCTGATCTGCGGAGAGATGAATCAAGAGGTCGGTGATTCCTAGGACGGGGTCGCTAGGATCTTCGCCGATTGAGATTTTGACGCAGGTGCCATCTTTCTTATAGACGACGCCATGAAGCGCCAAGGGAATGGTGACGTATTGGTACTTCTTGATGCCTCCGTAGTAATGGGTTTCAAACATCGCAAAGCCGCCCTTCTCATACAAAGGGTTCTGCTTAATGTCTAAGCGAGGCGAATCGATGTGGGCCCCCAAGATTCTTAAACCTTCTTCGATTGGCTTCTTGCCAATGACGGCGCACAAGAAGTTCTTTCCTTTGTTAAGAGCGTAGACCTTGTCCCCGGGCTTCAGCTCTTTGAAAGTGCTTAGTTCCTTGAATCCGGCCTTCTCCGCCATATCGATGGTTTCTTCAACGACAAGGCGTTCCGTCTTGCCATAGCTTAAGAATTGCTTGTAGCCTTCGCAAAAGGCGAAAATGGCTTCTTTTTTCTCACCGCTTGCGTCGGCCCAAATGTTTTTTGCGTACATAAAACTGTCCTCCCAGTAAGAGAAAAGATACTCCTTGAATTCCTCAAAACAAGCCAAACGATAAGGAAAACTGCGAAAGTGGGAAAATGAGCCCCATTTCTTAAGAAAGAAATGCCTTTTTCTCCCTTTTCCACCATAATAGCCACGTGGGATATTTAGTGGACTATCTAAAATGGAGAGGCGAGATTCCTTTGGAGAATTCGCCTTTCAACGTTTTTGATTCCATGGTCATCTCCGCGCTTAGCTACATCCGTTTCGAAGGCACGGTTACAAGCGAGGAGACTTTGCCTCTAGTTGAGGCTGTCAAGCGCATCAGGAAAATCAAGGAACCCGTGTTCGCCACCTGCGACTGGGCAATGCAAAAAAAAGCGTATAAGGAACTTT
>CAVKPZ010000007.1:0-36081 GCA_963658395.1 Lachnospiraceae bacterium
TTGACGGATAAAGCCGCAAGGGCGACGCCTTGCGGCCAAAAAGGAGAATTTGTGATAAGGACAAAATAGGAAATGCCATTTTGGGCAAAATAGCTTTCACCAATTTGGGCAATTCCAGGATAATCAGCCGCAAAGGAGACTGGTTATATGGAAACGCTCACCGCAACGCTGAGATCGTTAAACCAAATGAAAATGAAACCAAACTACTCGGCCCTGTCAAAGGAATACGGCAAGGACCGGCACACCATCAAGAAGATGTTCGAGCGGCTCGATGAGCCGCCGAAGGAGCAGAGAAGGCGGAAATCCGCCCTCGACGGGATCAAGGGCGACATCGCCGTCACGCTCGCCAAGAACAAAGTCACCGTCAGATCCGCCTACTGGTACTTCAAGAGCGAGGGGAAGCTCTCGTGCACCTGCTCCAACTTCAAGTCGTACGTGAGGACGCATGGGCTGAGGCTGGAAGCCAATGACGCAACGCCCCACCCTCTCTATGAAACGCCGCCAGGCGACCTCGTCGAATGCGACTGGGTGGAATCGCTCAAGCTGAGGACGAAGGCCGGCGCCGTCATAGAGTTCAACGTCTTCTCCGCGACGCTCAGCTACTCGAGGCTCCATTACTTCGAGTTCACCGAGACCAAGACCGAGGCGGCGTTCAAGCGCTGCTTCTGCCACTTCCTCGAGTGGCTCGGCGCGAAGCCGAGGGCGATGATGACCGACAACATGTCCGCCCTCGTATCCATCCTCGGCGACGGGAGGAAGGTCCACCAAACCGTGACGCAGTTCTCCAAGGACATCGGCGTCAAGTTCATCTTCTGCAGGCCGAGGAGCCCGCAGACCAAAGGTAAGGACGAGACGGCCAACAAGTACGTCAAATGGCTTTATTCCTACGACGGCGAGATATCCTCCAAGCAGGACATAGTGAACCTCGTCAAGAGGCTCACGTCGGACTCGAACAAGCAGGCCAACTCCATGACGGGCACCCCGCCGGAGCTGCTCTTCGCCAAAGAAAAAGAACATCTGGAGCCGCTTCCGTCCGGCAAGATCATCAGGGAGTACGAAGGCTGGTCGCACAGCCTCAAGGTGCCCCAGACCCAGCTCGTCTACTACCACGGGTCCAGATATTCGGTGCCAAAGGATTATATCACCAAGACCGTCGGCGTGGAGGACGACGGGGAGACCGTCAGCATATTCTGCAACGGGTTCCTCATCGCCTCGCACGCGATGGCCGAGAGGGGCGTCTGCTACGACGAGTCCCATCTCCGCGGCGGCCTGGACGCCAGGGTTGAGGACAAAGGCAAGATCGACGGCTTCATGAAGAACACGCTGAGCCGCTTCAAGGAGATGGGAGGCGGTCGCGATGTCTGATTACGTCAAGATGCTGAACGCCCTCGAGGCGCTCCGCCTCCCTGAGGTCAGGTCCGGCATAGACCGCGTCATCGACTCCATAAACGCCGGCGAGGTGAGTGTCGTCGACGGCCTCTATTCCCTTCTCTCGAAGGAGCTCGCCGAGAGGCAGAAGAGGGTCGATCTGGCGATGGTCAAGGTTTCGCATTTCCCCTTCCACAAGACCTTTGGGGACTACGACTTCTCCTTCCAGCCCCAGCTCAACCGCGACGAAATCCTCGACCTCAAGAACCTCCGCTTCGTCCAGGCCGCGGAGAACATCGTCTTCCTCGGCACTCCGGGGACGGGCAAGACGCATCTTGCCGTCTCCATAGGCATAGAGGCCGCCAAAAGCAGGCTGAGGACCTACTTCGTCTCGTGCAACGACCTGATCGCGGACCTCAGAAGGTCCGCCGAGGAGGGCCACCTCGCGAAAAGGCTCAAGTTCTATTTCTCCTATTCGGTCCTAATCATCGACGAGGTGGGCTTCCTCCCCGTCGGTAAAGGCGATTCGGATCTGCTCTTCCAGCTCGTGGCGATGCGCTACGAGAAGCGCTCGACCATATTCACGAGCAACAAGAGCTTCAACCATTGGGGCGAGGTCTTCGGCGACGCCGCCCTTGCGAACGCGATGCTGGACAGGATTCTGCATCACTGCAAGGTCGTGCAGATCGTTGGCCCGTCATACAGAATGAAAGGAAAGGAAGATCTCTTCAAAGCGGAGTAACCAAAAACGGTAAAAGCTAAATTGCCCGAAACGGTAAAAATCTTCTTGCCTTTATCAGAATTTGTGACCGATCTCTCAAAATCAAGGACGTTTTACGGATTTTGTTGCAACGATTCTGTCACTTAACAAATGAATTATTCCCATAAAGCTGGCGAAGAAGACCTCGCTGTCGAAGCGCGCTTCAAAGGGCAGCCTTTTGCCTTGAGGGTTTCTTCAAATTCTGAGGAATACGGCGCGATCATCATTAATCCGACCTCGTCTAACGTGACCAGCGACTATCTCTTTGAGCAGACCAAAGAGATTCCTTACGGCTTCTCTGTGAAAGTCGCCGCCTTTTCCAAAAGCGATGACGTCCCTTTCCTTTGCTGGTATGACACCGCGGGGACGCTTATCTCTGAAAACGCGGTTTATGCCTTCATGATGCCGAAAAACGAATATGCCCTGGTGGCGAAATGGGATTATTTTGGCATTGATTACCACCTTAATGGAGGCGTTCAGAACCCAAATAATCCAACCCATGTCAGCACCTCTTCCGAGACGCAACTTTTCCCCGCTAGCCGCGATTGGTATGATTTCGCGGGCTGGTATTTCGATGAGGGACTGACCGAGAAAGCAGAGAAGATTTCTTCTGGAACCATGGATGAAATCCATTTCTACGCGAAATGGGTCGCCATTTCTTATGAAATCACATATGAGCTTGACGGTGGCAGTAATGGGGAAAATCCATCGTGGTATACCATCGAAGACGAGGTTAGCTTTCTTCCCGCGAGCAAGAACGGTTACTCTTTCCTCGGCTGGTATCTGGACTCCTCTTTCTCTGAAACAATCCTCGCGCTTCCTTCTGGTAGTCACGGGAACGTTGTCCTCTACGCCAAATGGGATGCCGTGGACTATGAGGTTGCTTATGTCCTTGGCGAGGGCGGTGTGAACGGCGAGGGCAACCCCTCTTCCTACAACATCGATTCCTCTATTTCGCTCGCCGATCCTTCTCGCCCGGGTTATGCCTTTGATGGCTGGAGCGATGGCGAGGCAGACGTTGTCGCCATCGAGCCGGGAAGAACGGGGAATTTGACTTTAACCGCTAAATGGAAGGCCAATCTCAACGTTTTCTCTTTAAGCAGCGAAGACGAAGCCAAGGGCAAGGCCAGCTTGATCTCTGGCGAAGGCTATAGTGGGGAGAAGATGGAAGTGAGGGCTGCTCCGGAAGAAGGCTATCTCTTCCGGGGATGGTATTCCGAAGGGTTACTCGTGAGCGAAGAAGCCTCTTATTCTTTCCTCATGCCCGCCTCCGACTATTCTTTGGAGGCGAGATTCTGGACGAGCGAAGAAAGGCTTGACGCTTTGCATGGAGCGCATCCTTCTTTCAATGAAGACAAGAGTAAAGCTGCCTTTGGCCTATATCCTCAAAGCCGCATCTCCGATGAAGCTAAAATCTCCTCGCTGAACCAGAAAGAAGCGGAGAGCAACGGATGGTACCTTCTTGGCGAGTCTTACTATGCGAAACTAGAAGCTTCTCCTTCGCAAGATGGCCTTGCCTTTGCCAATGGTACTGAGGCGCAGAGCGGCGAGACCTATTGGTTTAGCTGCTCGCCAGTTGAATGGATTGTTAATCCTTGCACCAATGCGAGCTATTTCTTTTATTCCAATGCTAGCAAGGGTCTCTATACCCTCTTTGCTTCCACGATTCTTGACGCCTATACCTTCGGTGCGCTGTATGGCCAAAATTATGCGAATCTTTCACATTGGATGAATAGTTCCTTCTTCAATTCCTGCTTCGCCTTTGGAAACGAGGAAGTGCAAACCGTCGACGCTCCTTACACGTACTCGACCCAGACGTATGTAAACGGGCAGAGCAAAATCTTGGTTACCAAAACCACCCAGACCGCTAACGTTTTCCTCCCACTTTATGACGAGGCCTACGTATCAAACTTCGGAAGGGAAAAAACAACAGCCACGGATTATGCAATCGCGAATGGTTTGGCTTTTGATGATTCGGTGTGGCGCTATTGGACTTCCAATTCCGGGACGAACAATATATATACTCATCAATGCCTTCCTGAAACTAACATGAGAGACCAAATCAACACCAAGAAACACGGCATTCGCCCGGCTCTTAAGGTGCAAATTAATTAAGGAAGCATAGAACCCTTTCTTTTTGGACTTATCGCCGTTTCGCCACAAACAGTCCTTTCAGATATGAGGAAAGGCTTTTTGAGACCGCCTTCGGAAGTGCTGCTGAGCCCGCGAGTTGTGAGGATATTGGGCCTATGCTGTTACACAAAGCGCCTTCCCTAATCGGGAGACTTTAGTCTTTTCTTTAACTTTGCTTTCTTTTGACGTAGGATTTCCGCATGTCAACGACCACGCTTATCGGAATCATCGTCGCCATCGTCGTTGTGGCAATCACCATCGCCGTGGTTTTTTATTTGCTCTCCCTCAAAAGCAAAGGCGGCGACGAATAAGGCGATCTTCTTTTCCGGGCTTTTTGCTTGTTGGTTTTATTTTTCTTTGCCCTAGGAGAGAATAGCCCTTAGGGCTATAATTTGCCCATGGCCAGTCAGAAACCCCGTAAATCAAACTCTATTAGCGCCGCTTTGCACCGTACCAGAGTCGGTAGTTTTATCGTCATTTTAGTTGAGCTTGTGCTTTTGGGCGGAGCCGTTGGCCTTTATTACCTCGATTGGCCCGAAGGTTATCGCGACTTCATGAAGATTGATTATTGGTTTATCGCTTTCACTGCGGTGATCGTCTTCAATCTCCTCATGATGTGGACCTCCGAGCTTTTGATCGGGCGCATTCGCCAAAGAAACGACGTGGATGCCGCCTCCATCATCGGAAATGATATCCAAGAGGCTTATAAATTCGGCCAAATCGGTCTGGTGGTCACCGATGATTCCGATGTCGTGCTTTGGACGAACACACTTTTCAGAGAAAGAAATATCGATCTTCTTGATATGAACATCTTGGATTGGCAGCCGGGCTTAAGGGACATCAAGAACGCCCCAGCGGATACGACGGTCAAAATCGAGGTGAACGGCAAGACCTATTCGGTGAAATATCTCGCGGATGCCCATCTGTTCATCTTCCGCGACTCCAGTGATTACGAATCGATTTTCAATTATTCCAAAGAGCAAGCACCCGTCATTGGCATTTTGATGATGGACAACTACTCTGAAATCGCGGGCAACGCCGAAGACGACAACAACGACGTCATCACCAAGGTCCGCGGCGTTATCTTCGACTACGCGAAAGAATTCGGTATCTTGCTTCGTCGCTTCCGCAGCGATTCTTACTTTATCGTCACGAATTACGCCTCTCTTGAAAAAATGGAGGCGGACGGCTTCTCGGTGCTTGAGAAAACCCGCATGGTTGGCAAGGGGGAAAACGTAATTCCCACCCTTTCTCTTGGCTTAGCGCACGATTTCCCGGATGTCACAAAGCTCCATGATATGGCCTCAAATGCGATTGATATCGCGATGAGCCGCGGAGGCGATCAGGCGGTCGTTTCCACTTATGGCCAAGATCTGAAATTCTATGGCGGCAAGACCGCGGCGATCGAGAACACGGGCCGCGTTCAGTTCCGCTCCGTCGCCGATTCGATCCTTGGCATCATCCGCAGCGCGAGCAACGTCATCGTCTCTGGCCATCTTGATATGGACATGGACGCTTTGGCGGGCTGCCTTGGCGTTAAGGCCCTCTGCGACTTTTGCAAGGTGCCCTGCAAAATCGTCTTCGATCCCAAACTCACCGAAAAGAAAACGCGTTATGCTTTCACGGGCGCTTTCTCCAAGACCGAGTTAGATGGCATGACCTTAACCCCGAAGGAAGCGGTGGACGCCGTTAGACCGTCGACTCTCTTCGTCGTGGTGGATGTCTCCGTTCCGTCTCGCGTGATGGGCCAGAAAGCTTTGGAGAGAGCAACGAAAGCCATCGTCATCGATCACCACCGCAGAGGCGAGCAATTTGTTGAGAAACCAGTTCTCACTTATGTTGATCCTTCCGCATCTTCCACCTCTGAAATTTTGGCCGAGTTCATCCATTACGCGACCGCAAACCCCCGCATTGAAATCAGTTCTACTTTCGCGACTTTGATGCTTTCGGGCATTTTCCTCGACACCAATTTCTTCAAATCGAAATCCACGGGCATTCGTACCTTCGAGGCCGCGGAAATCCTAAAAGAGTTCGGCGCGGACAACCAACTCGCGGATGATTTCCTTAAGGACGAGTACGAAGAGTATGCATTGGTCACCAACATCGTTTCGACCTTGCGCACCCCTTATACCGGCGTCGTCTATTGCGTCTCGGATGACAAAGACATCGTCGATCAGGCCTCCATCAGCAAAGTCGCGAACCAATTGATGCAGCTCAAAGGCATCAACGCCTGCTTCGTGATTGGCCGCACCGGCGCGAACGAGACGAAGATCTCCGCCCGCAGCGATGGCTCAATCAACGTCCAGCTTCTCTGCGAGAAGATGGGCGGCGGCGGCCACTTCGGCATGGCGGCTGCTGCCTTCCGCGACCTTCCTGTCGCCACGGTTGAAAACCGCTTGCTCGATACCTTAGATACCTATCTCAATGAAGCAAAATCAGACACACAAGGAGCAAAAGAATGAGAGTGATTTTAACTGCTGACGTCCGCAAGCTCGGACGCAAAGGGGAGACCGTCAACGTCTCCGACGGCTATGGCACTAACTGCCTGATCCCGAAAGGATTGGCGGTCCCTTCCACGGTGAATAGCCAAAAGGAGTTAGCTAAAGCCAACGCCGAAGAGGCCGTTCGCCAAAAGGAGCTAAAGAAAGAGGCGGAGGAGCTTTCGAAACGCCTTGAGCACATCAACGTCGAGTTCAAGGCGAAGATGGGCACCAACGGGCGCATGATTGGAACAATTTCCTCCAAAGAGATTGTCGAGGGCATGGAAAAGCAGTGGAACATCAAACTCGATAAAAGAAAGTTCGTCGACAAATATCCCGCGAACGCCTTTGGCTATACGCGCTTGAAGATTGAGCTTTATAAAGGCGAGGAAGGCGAAGTCTACGGCGTCGTCAACGTTCACATCTCCGAGGACAAATAATGAGCAAAGATGCCGAACTCCCGCATAACCTTGAAGCAGAGCGCTCTGTTTTGGGCGCGATGCTCATCGCCCCGGATGCCTGCTCCGTTGCTTTGGGTGGGCTGGAAGAGAAGGATTTTTCTGATGTCGATTCGCGCCATAAGCTCATTTTCCACGCGATGAAGGAACTTACGACCTCCGGGCGTCCTGTCGACGTCCAGACGGTCATCGACGAGCTCATCACGCTGAAGCAGGACAAAGAGGTTCCCACTTCTTATCTGTTTGACCTCGTAAACGCGGTCATCGTCCCAGACAACATCGACCACTACATCGAGATGGTCCATGAGCAGGCGGTCCTTCGCGATTTTCTCGTTCAAATGCAGACGATCCTGAAGGATTATGCGAAAGGGGTCCCCGATATTGGCGAGTTTATCGAGAAAGCCAACGACGAGGTCACCGCGATTGCCTCTAGACGCAACGTGAAGGGCATGAGCAAAGCCGCTGATGTCGCTAGAACAGTCAATATCCGCATTCAGCAAAGTTCCAACGCGGACAAGCGCGGGCTTGTGGGCATCGATACGGGTTTCCGCAGTCTGAACGACTTTGTGCACGGCTGGCAAAAAGGCGACCTCATCATCTTGGCCGCCCGTCCTTCCGTAGGAAAAACGGCTTTAGGGCTCAATTTTGCCTATAACGCCGCCTTGAAGAGCAAATGCACGGTGGCTTTCTTCTCTTTGGAAATGTCGAACGAGCAAATCATGGAGAGACTTATCGCTTCCCGCTCTTCGGTGGAGGGCGAGAACATCACAAGCGGTTACCTTAGCCAAAATCAGAAGATTAAAATCGCAAGCGCCACCGAGGAAATCTCCAAGCAAAGCATCTTCTTGGACGATTCGCCAGACTCCAAGCTAGGCGACATCCTTTCAAAGGCGACCAAGCTTAAAGCGGAGCATCAAGACTTAGGCCTCATCGTCATCGACTATCTCGGCCGCATCCGCACCAGCGATCGCCCTTCCATGGACCAAAGGCAACAGGAAGTCTCGTATATCTCCGGGTCTTTGAAGCAGCTTGCCCGCAACTTGAACGTGCCCGTCATCTGCTTGGCCCAACTTAACCGCGACGTTGAAAAAGGCGATAACAAAATCCCTACCCTTTCTTCCCTCCGCGAATCCGGCTCCATTGAGCAAGACGCGGACATCGTTCTTTTGCTTTATCGCGCGGACTATTACACCGAGATGGGCATCTCCGTTGGAAAGAAGAATAAATACGGGAACAAGGACGAGGAGAACGAAGAACCCGTCGGTCCGAAGAATCAGACAAGCGACACCTCGGAAGTCTCCGTCATCGTCGCGAAGAACCGCAAAGGCAAGACGGGCAAGGTCAATCTCGTCTTCCAGAAGAACTTCTCGCGTTTCTCCGATCCTTCGAAAGAGTTCCAGGATAAGCAAGCGGCCATAGAAGAGCGAAGGATGGGCGGAATCGAATGAGCGTCCGCTTCGAATTCATCGGTTCTGGCTCAAAAGGAAACGCGACCCTAATTCAATATGAGAACACCTTGATTCAGGTGGACATGGGCGTTCCTTTGAAACGCCTCAAAGAAGGCCTCGAAGCCTTGGGCAAGACGCTTGAAGACATCGACGCCGTTTTCATCACCCATGAGCATCATGACCACGTTGGAACTTTGGGCTTGCTGAAGAAACGTGGTGTGAAAATCTACGCGACCCCAAGTACGGTTCCTAATGAAGTCGATATCGAGATCCATCCGGGCATGAGCTTCCCTCTTGGAAAAATCGGAGTCACCCCTTTCTCCGCTAGCCACGATGTGAGCGATCCCTTGAATTTCATTTTCACCTTCGGGGATGAAAAAATGGCCTATGTGACCGACACAGGCACCATCAAGAAAGAAAACAAGAAGCTCCTGAAAGATTGCACCTATTACCTCTTTGAGTCGAATTATGACAAAGAGATGCTTCGCCTTTCAGGCAGACCTGTCTCTTTGCAAAATAGAATCAAAGGGAGATATGGCCATCTTGGCAACGAGCAATCCGCAGCCTACATGTGCGAATTTCTTGGGCCTCATACGAAGAAAATCTATTTGGCTCACCTAAGCGAAGATTGCAACACCCCGGAGATTGCCTTATCGACCTACGAGGCGATTTTTAAGGATGAAGGAGTCGATTTTCCCATGGAAAGGGTGATTCCGCTGAAGCAATGGGAACGCATCGAAGGCGGTAGCGATGAAGATTAACGTCTACTGCGTCGGCAAACTCAAAGAGGCTTACTGGAAAGACGCGGTGAGCGAGTATAAGAAAAGAATCGAGGGGTATGCGAAACTCGAGATTATCGAGGCGAATGATTTCGCGACCCCTGAGAAAGCCTCCGCTTCCATTGAAGAAGAAATCAAAAACAAAGAAGGCCGGAAAATGCTTGAGAAAATCAAGTCCGGCGATTTCGTGATTGCCCTTGATTTAAACCAAAAAGAATACACCTCAGAAGAGTTTTCCTCCCAAATGGAGAAATGGCTCGTTGCCGGAGGAAGCTCGGTTTCTTTCTTAATCGGCGGGTCCCTGGGCTTATCCGAAGAATGCAAAAAAAGAGCGAACGTCTCCGTTTGCTTCGGCAAGATGACCTTTCCCCATCAGCTGGCGAGGGTCATGTTGCTAGAGCAGATATACCGTTCCTTTAAAATCGCCCATCATGAGCCTTATCACAAATGATCAATCGATGAGGCCGTAGTGGCGCATCGCTTTGGCCCAGCCGTCTTCGTCGATCGGGTCGGTGACGTAGTCGGCGATAGCTTTCGTCTCTTCTTTCGCATTTCCCATCGCGATGCCGATGCCTGCGTAAAGAAGCATTTCAATGTCGTTTGATCCATCGCCAAGCGTCAAAGCGTTCTTTTGGGTATAGCCATAGTATTGGAGCACCGACATGATGCCTTTGGCTTTATCCGAGTCTTTCAGCATCACGTCGACCGCGTATTCGTCCCAGCGGGCGAATTTGCAGTCATCGAGATGTGGGGCGATGAGTTTCTCTTCGAAATCGTCGATGAAAGCGATCATCTGATAAACGGTGCGGTCGTAGTGGTCGGGGTAGTGACGCGGCTGAGGGAATCTCGTCCCGTATTTCTCGTGAGCGGAAATGACGCGGTCATCGATCATGTTGATATGGCCTTCGGTCTCTTCGATGAGGGTGAGGCCGAATTTAAGCTTTTTGGCGAATAGGACCATCTTGTCCACGACGAGGGGATCGATGGGATAACGGTAGATGATGTTCCCGTCGATGATGGCGTTGCTGCCGTTCATCGTCACGAGGCCATCGGGGGTGAAGATATCGAGGATGCCGCTTTTTCGAATGAGATAATAGTTTCTGCCGGAGCAAAGGAAAACCTTGATGCCTTTCTCCTGCAGCTGCAAAGCCGCTTTGAGAGCGGATTCGGGGACCTTGTGCTGACGATGCGAAAAGAAAGTTCCGTCAATATCCGTGAAAACGATTTTGATGTCTTTCGCTTCTTGGCTAACCATTGACATATGTTATACCTATCTCGCCCCGTTTGGGGAGATGGTGAAGGGCTTTCAAAAGGAATTCCTGCAATTTCTTTGACGTTTGTCCTACCAATTCTTTCCTTTAAGGGGAAGAAAAGGCGGGAAGGTGATAAGATAAAACCAATATATGGATTACACAGAATTCTTCGCTTACAAACCCTACCTCGACCCTCAGAACAACCTTGTCCACGCCTATACCGACGGCGAAGGAAACCTTTTCTACGTCGAACCTGGCTTTTACGACGGCCTTCTTGGATTTGAAGAGAAGCGGCCAGAAGTTTTTGACAAGATCATGGCGGAAATCGATAAAACTATCAAACGCCTGCATAAAGTCATTTTCACCGCGGACTTCGAGAATCCTTGGATTGACCGCGAGGGATTTGTTTATCGCGAAATCGCAGACATCACCGACCCCTTGCTGATTTTCGTGGAAGACAAGTCGCGCGGGAGCGATTACGGAGACTGAGCATGGAAGCCTTTCTCATCTATTCTATCGCGAGAGAAAAAGATCCTTCTTTCCGCAAGGAGATCGAATTCCTCCTCTCTTCCGCCAAGGTGAGCGGGGTTGCTTTGACCGCCCTCTCTTTCGCGGAAGCCGAGCGATATATCTACGCTTCTTATCTTGATTGCGGCTTCCTTTATTTCTACGACGAAGACCCCTATCTTATGAACCTCGCCTTGAACTTAGGCATCCCTTGCTATGGGCACCCTTATTCTTCAGCTTATTGCAGGGATCTTGGACTTTTCTATAAGAAGATGGAGGATTATGGAATCGCCCATCTTTCCTATTACAATTTCCCGAATTTGAAGAACGAAAAGCCGAAGGATTTCTTCACCTTCCTTTCTAACGGGATTCAAAGAGCAGGAATTAACTATCCCTTCTATATAAGGAAAAAGGAAGACGAGGGCTTTGCTCCGAAGCTTTGCTTAACGCCCCTTGAGTTCAACGAGAGCCTGAAGAAGATGAAAGATTCCGCTTGGGTTGCGGAAGAATACATCCAGGGCCCGATTCTCTTCGCCTTGGTGGTTGGAAAACACTGCCTTGGGGTTTTAGAGGAAAAAGAGGGGAAACTCATTCACACTGCCTTGGATATTCTCTTTGTTCGTTCCCAAGCGATTAAAATCGCAGGCTTGCTCCGCAGCGAATGCGCGCTTGTCTCCTTTAAATACGTTGACGGCCGTCCGCTTGCCTGCGGCGTCTATCCTGGCAAACACTTTCGAGTGTTCGCCGCGAATTTCAATAACCAGCCCGGAGAAGCTCTTTTCACGAGACTCAAATCCGTTTCAAAGAAGTTCAATCCTTATTTCTACGTTGGAAGTTTGGAGATTAAGAAGAACCGTAACGGCGCTAGACACTCTGGAATGACTCACCCTCACGATAATAGAGACTGAGGATATGCCCCCTCTTCAAAGAAAAAACGCCGAACTGCAAGGTTCGACGCTTTTGCTGTTTGCTTACTTCCCTTGAGGGGAGAAGGCTTTCATGGAAGTCCACATAATCCTCAAGCCGTAAAGGAAGAGGAACATGAACATCGACAGAGAAGACAGACCGCTGGTGCTGCTGAGCAAGAAGCCAAGACCCAAGGCGAGGATTGCCGGGGCTGGCGCTGCCCAATAACCGATCTTCTGGCATTGCCAAAAGGTGATTATGCGATAGGGGTTCTTCTTGCCACGGGTCACGAGGAATAGCACCAAGCCAAGGAGCAAGATAACGCCCGCATTGATGCCGGAGAGGATGCCGACGTTACGCCAAGCCAAGGTTACCTTGGTGGTCTCATACCCGGCCGTGAGCAGGTCTTGGTAATTCTTTTTGACGGCGGCAATGTATTCCCCTGGCTTTTCGCTCAGAGAAACGTCTGGGGTAAGGGATAAGAGATCCTTGCCTGCGAGGCGATCGTAAGAATAGTTCAGCAAAGCGCTCGTGGAGGTGGTGGCGGTGTTGACTCTGCGGTTATAGACGGCCATTGAGAAGCCAGTGTTCTTAAAGACCAAGATGGACACGCGGTAGGTGGTGCTAACAGCGTCTTGGACTTCGCTTGTTTCCCCTTCGCTGTTTGTGATGGTTGTAGAAGAGGTTACGGTATATTTGGAAAGGCCGTCTAGAATTGTGGAAGAGACGTCATCGCTAGCGAATTGAACGCGGAGGACGGGCTCGTCGGTGACGCTGTCTTTGTACTCATAGTAGCGGTCATCGGCTGAGCCGGCGTTGTAGACGTCTTTCGTGGCGTCGCTCACGACGAGTTTTCCCTCGTCGGTGATTTTGACGGAAGCGTTGGCGGTGTTTTTAAGAGCGTCCTGGAAGGCGGCAAGCCCGTTTTCAACGCCGCCGACGGAGCCGGTCCCAAGGACGGATTCGCCCATGTTGACCTGCATGGTGTTCACGAAGCTAGGCACCAAAGTGATGATGACGGAGCACACCGCCAAGATGATTGGGGTGTACCAGTGATATTCTCTTCCGGCCTTGATGCACATCTCGTTGCTGATGAGCGTGCCGAACCCGGTTTTTAGTTTGTCTTTAGTCTCAGGAGACAGCCTTGTTTTTTGCTTGTTCTTCTTGTTGTTCCCCATTTCAAAAATCCTTTTTGCTGAAAGCAAAATAAACAATACACGCATAATGACTTCTTGGAAAGAAGCAAAGGCAGTTATAATCAGCTCATGCTCGCAAGAAAGGTGTGCCGTTATCTTTGTCTCGCTTCTGGCGCACTTTTTTTGCTTGTCCCCGTCGTGACATTGGCTGGTTTGATTCAGATTGTTTTTCCTGACGGCGAATGGATTTCTTTAGATTCTTTCGGTGTCCTTTTTGGAGGAAGCCAAGAAATCGTGAGTGAGGGGAGCGTCTATTCGTTTTCCTACTGTCTGAATCCTTTTTACGTTGCTTTGATTGCCGTTAGTTTTATCGCGGCTCTTGCTTCCTTTTTTGGGCTAGATAGCCGCAAAAACCTTATTTTTTCCTTAATTGCAGGCTTTTTCGCCCTCCTTCTTAGCGCTATGGGCGTTTTAACCTTTCATTGGGCGAACCCCGGCTTTCCCCTTGATGGGCTCCGCGGCGGGGTTGGGTTTGTGCTGGGTATCTGCGCTTCTGCTATGGGAATTGTCTGCTTGATTCCTCCTTTGTTCTACGCCTTCAAGAAAAAAATGAATTTGGAGATTTGAATTTACCACCCTATAATACGTCCACCGGTGAACAACATCTTTCTTTGGGGCCGTACAGGTTTTGACGGAGGGATGTCTGGCCCCGGCTGCAGTGGGTTGGCGGCCCTAAGTGCCAAACAAAAATAACTGACAACAAAACTGTCAAACCTTGGATGCTCGGTGCTTCGCATCGTGCCTCCGTCGCTCTTGCCTGATTGAGCCCCTCTAGATAGGGCCCCGCCATTGCGGGGAGAGCACGTTCACCTCTCGCTTCTTGCCTTACGAGGGGATGGGCGCAACACAAGGCAATAAGCTTCTAGTTTAGCTGGGCGAAGAAGTCGAAAACCTCACAGCTGCCTCCAAAGAACGTTGGTTCTCGTCGCCCTTTGGAGTAAAAGGCGAGGACTAAACTGTAGACGCCTCGGTGGGATGCTCTTCGGACCAGGGTTCGATTCCCTGCGACTCCACCAAAAGACCGGTAACGTCAGCGTGAAAGCGTTGGCGTTTTTTCTTTTTGCCGAACCCATGTATTCAAATTTTGATAACTTTCTCAGAATTTAGGTATACCAGCCGCTTATTTTGTTAAAAAACTGCCTTGTTTTGTTGAAATAGCATACGAAGTTACTAAAATAGGGCACGTTTGGAGGCAATTGTAATGAAAAAATCCAAAATTGCTAAGTCGACCTGGATTGGATTGGTCATCTCCTTCCTATCCCCCTTCTTCATTGGTCTCATGGGCTGCTGCCATGTGATCGTCGGTGGTTCCACGACCATCAGAAATGGCATCACCGTTTATACCGGCATCCGTGGCAACGCTCTCAACTACTTCAACATGTGGAACTATTCCAAGTTCCCGAACATCGTTGGTGTTATCGGCGTGTTCATCATGATCTTCGCGATCATCATGCTCATCCTCGAAGTCGCCATCATCTGCATGAAGAAGAATTACAAGCTTCTCATCAATGCTGCTGGGCATTTCCTTGACATTGCCTTCATCCCTTATCTCCTTCTCCTTCTTTACACCCAGTACATCACTGGGCGTTTGAGCGAAGGCTCCATGATTTCGATCTTCGTTAGCGTTTTCCTCACCGTCATCGGTTACATCATTCTTACCTTCTCCTATGGTGAGCTCCTTACCATCAAGGCCAAAGAAGAAAAGAAAGAAGAGCCCAAGGAAGTTGCTCCTTCTCTCACGGAAGATGATGTTAAGAGCATCGTGAACGCCTGCCTCGCTAAGCTCGACATTGTTGACGAAGCGAAATCTAAGGCAATCGCCGATAAAGAGATCGACATTCACGTCCAGAACCTTCACTCCGCTAAAGAGGAAGCGAAAGAAGAGCCTGTTGAAGAACCTGCCGACGAACCCGTGGACGCTGGTGAGCCCGAAGAAGCCGTTGTCCCTGGAGACGATCACTTCGCCAATCTCAAGAAACGTCGCCGCGCGAAATTCGAGACCCGCCTTAAAGGAGCGGATCAGGACCTCCGCAACAAGTACTATGAGCTTCGCGACTACATTCGCTCTTATGATGTGAAAGACCGCATGTCCATCCCTGGCATGACCTTCTCTCTCCATCGCGAACGTTATGTTTTCATTACCATCTCGGGCAAAAAGCTCAAAGTCTATTATGCTTTGAACCCCAATGATTACGCCGAAAGCACCATCCCGGTGATTGCGAATACCTCCAAGAAATTCGAGGATCTCCCCACCGAGTTCAAGGTCAAATCCGACCTCTCCCTCAAGAGAGCCAAAACATTGGTTGACGATGTCATGAAAGCCAAAGGCATCAGCAAGCCCGAAGAAAAGAAGTAAATCATCTTCTAAAAACCGCGCGCTTTTTACAGAGCCGCGGTTTTTCTTTGCCTAGATAATAAAAGCCGTCGTTATTTCGACGGCTCATCTTCCACTTGAATCGACTGAATGGTGACCTCGTTCCCTTCCACAAGATAAGTGTCTTCACTCCCGCAATGGGGGCATTTCTTGCCGCTAGGAAGGGTGGGATAAGTCTTTGTGCACGCCTTGCAATACGTCGTCGCTTTCGTGACGATGATGTTCAGCTTGCAGCCATTCATGTGCTTGGAACGGTTCTCGCAGGCCCATTTCCACACGTCTTCTAGGTAACGCGGGACAACGCCGGAGACTTCTCCAAGTTCGATGGTGACGCCTTTCACGGAGGGGATTGCCTTCTCCTCCGCGAAAGCGTCGACTTCTTTGATGATGTGGAACGCGATTCCGAGCTCGTGCATTAGCGCTCGATGGGTGGAACGGCGTTGCCCGTGTGTTTGTTCGGGCTGTTCTTCGTGGCTTTCTTGAAGGCCTTTCTCTTTTTGGCAAGCTCTTTCGCTTCCTTAGAGCCGCTGTGGAGAAGGATCTTCATTCCACGTTTGAAGACATAGGGGAAGAGGCCGGCAATCTTGTCATCGCCGTTTCTCATCGTCGTGGCCTTCGGATGATCTCTCACCAAATGGATGGCGTCGAATTCGCAGCGAGTTGTGCAAATGCCGCAGCCGATGCATTTATGAGGATCGACGACCGAGGCCCCGCACTGCAAGCAGCGGGAAGTCTCGATCTTGACCTGTTCTTCGGTGAGGGTCTTGCTGAAGTCACGGAAGGAAGTCTTCGCTTCTTCGCTAGCTTCAGGAGCGGCGGGTTCTTGACGCCCGGCGTTGTCGTAGTTGTCGGGATAGAGGATGTCTTTTTTGTCGAGAGGGATGAAGTAACGTCTGTCTCTTCCGATGGTGAGCGAAGCGTGGAAGGGGGAGACGAAGCGAGCGAGAGATTCCGCGGCTTCGTGCCCTTGCCCGATGGCATCGATCACGAATTTCGGGCCCGTATAGACGTCGCCACCGACGAAGATATCGTCTTGGGCGGTCTGATAGGTGAATTTGTCGGCAATAGGATAGTTGCCATGCCAGAAAGTGACTTTACTGCCTTTGAGGAGTTCGCCCCAATCGATGGCCTGCCCGATGGCGAAGATGATCTTCGTCGCGGGAACTTCGATGGTTTCGTTCTCGTCATAGACAGGGGAGAAACGCTTGGTCTCGGGATCGATGGTGCGCACGCACTTCTTGAGAATGATGCCTTTGACTTTGCCGTTTTCGTCCAACAAGACTTCTTTCGGGCCCCATTGCGGGTTGACCTTAACGTCTTCTTCTTCGGCTTCCCTGATCTCGTCTTTGGTCGCGGGCATGGTGTCCTTGGATTCAAGGCAATACATGGAGACGCTCTTCGCGCCGAAGCGATGAGCGGTGCGGGCGCAGTCGATAGCAACGTTGCCGCCGCCGATGACGACGCAGTCGCCTTCGATCTTCTGATCTTGATTGTCATAAGCGCCTTTGAGGAAGGAGACGGCGATTTCCGTGCCCTCCGCGGTATCGTTAGCGACGCCGGGGCGCTTGCCGCCTTGGCAGCCGATCGCGATATAGAAGGCTTTGTAGCCCTGCGCGCGGAGCTCGTCGAGGGTGATGTCTTTGCCGACATCCACTCCGCATTTGATTTCAACGCCGAGGTCGCGGAGGACTTCGACTTCCGCATCGATGACGTTCTTTTCTAATTTATAAGAGGGAATGCCGTACATCATCATGCCGCCCGGCTTCTCGTGTCTTTCGAAGACGGTGGGGTGATAGCCCATGACAGCGAGGTAGTAGGCGGCGCTTAAGCCCGCCGGACCGGCGCCGATAATCGCGATCTTCTCCTCGAAGTCGCCATAAACCTTGGCGATGACCTTTTCGGGGATGGAGCGAGTCTTGGGGTCGAGCTCACGCTCGGCAAGGAACTTTTTGACCGCGTCAATAGCAACGGCCTGGTCGATGTCGCCCCTGGTGCAGGCGGTCTCGCAACGCTTGTTGCAGATGCGTCCGCAGACGGCTGGGAAGGGGTTCTCTCTCTTGATGAGGGCGAGCGCTTCGTCGTAGCGTCCTTGGTTGGCAAGTTTTAAATAGCCTTCGACGGCGACGTGCGCGGGACAAGCGGTTTTGCAAGGCGCGGTGCCGGTAGGATAGGTGTTATAGCGAGCGGTGTCACGATAGTTTTCATCCCAGGCATATTTGCCCCAACGGTTGTTGTCGGGGAGCGGTGCGACGGGGTAAGTCTGAGCGGAGCCATCTTTCTTGCAAAGCTTCTGGCCGAGTTTGACGGCGCCGCCGGGGCAAGATTCGACGCAGCGGCCGCAAGCGACGCAGTTCTTGGGGTCGACTTTCGCGGTGTAGGCGCTGCGGGAAAGGTTCGGGGTGTTGAAGAGCATGGACGTGCGAAGCGCGTTGCAGATCTTCACGTCGCAGTTGCAGATGTCAAAGATGTGGTCTTCGCCATCGATGTTGGTGATCTGATGGACGAAGCCGTTGTCTTCCGCTTTTTTCAAGATGCGGAGGGCTTCTTCCTTGGTGATCATCGTGGCGCGGCCGGTTTCAACGGCGTAGTCCGCCATATCGCCGAGCTGGATGCACCAATTCTCAGGGTCATCGGCGCAGCCTTCGCCTAGTTTGGCTCTGGAATAACGACAGGAGCAGATGCCAGAAGCGATGTGGCCATCGTATTTCTTAAGCCAGTAGGAGATCTTTTCGAGCTTGACCGCTTCCTGGTTGCTTTCAATCGCCTTTTCAACAGGGATGGCGTGCATGCCGATGCCGTCACCACCTTCGGGGACCATCGGGGTGATCGCTTCGAGGGGGAGGAAGGTCATGCGTTCGAAGAAGTTTGCGACCGGCGGATTGGCGTCGGTAGCTTTCCTCGT
Organism: Lachnospiraceae bacterium; assembly: GCA_963658395.1. Lineage (GTDB taxonomy): Bacteria > Bacillota_I > Bacilli_A > RFN20 > CAG-826 > Alloenteromonas. Next base: position 18,565 of record CAVKPZ010000007.1, read on the forward strand.
CGAGTTGAAGAGCTCCGCGGAACCTGGGACAAAGAAGGAGATGCGATATCTCTTCTCACGGGTCGGGTTGGCATCCTTGATTGGGCCATCGTCGTTATAGTGATCGCCGTAGTCATATTCCACGATGCCGTGCATTACGGCGCGGTGGACGTACTCTTTGACTTTGAGCGGATCAGGATACATCTTTTTGCATTTTTCGATGATCTGATCCATGGTGTACCATTTGCGGAGTTTCATCGTGAGAAGAACGTCGACTTCTTCTTCAGTGAGGACTTCGCGAAGGCCCCAGTATTCGGGAGAATTCACCGTGCAGCCTTTAAGCTTGGTTTCCACGTTGTCGGTGATTTTCTCAGCGAGTTTGAAGTACTTCTTTACGAGCGCTTTCTCCTCAGGAGTAGTTGGCTCAACCCCTTCGTACTTGGATTGGGTGTCTTTGGTGAGACGGAAGATCTCAGGCATGTTTCATTTCCTCCAAATTTGGATTGCTTTGTCGAAATAGTCGGCTGCTTCCTGAATCCCCTTCCCGGTTTTGGCGGAGATCGGCAGGATGGCTGCGCCTGGGTTGCAAGAGCGGATGAACTCGGCGGCTTGGTAGAAGTCGAAGTCGAAGTAGTCTAATGCGTCCATCTTGTTGATGAGCACCAGGTCGCAGTAGCGGAACATCTTTGGATAATTGAATACCTTGTCTGTTCCGTCGGCGACGGAGAGGAGAGCAACGTTTAGATGCGAGCCTGAATCAAATTCAGCTGGGCAAAGCAAGTTCCCGACATTTTCCAGGAAAAGAAGGTCAACCTCTTCCTGGAAAGCGTTAAGGCCTTCCTTAACCATGTCGCTATCGACGTGGCAGAGCGAATCGGTATGGATTTGAACGGCGGGGCAAGACGTGAGCGTGGAAACTTTCTCAGCGTCGACCTCGGAATCTAAATCCGCTTCGATTACCCCAATTCGGTAAGAAGAACGGAGCGCCTTGATTAAGGAAATCAAGGTGGTCGTCTTTCCGGCACCGGGGCTAGACATGACATTGACGAGATAGATGCCTTTGGCTTTGAGCTCGTCGCGGAGCGCGTCGCCTTCCTTGCGGATGGCTGAGAAGACGGAGGCGTTTAGCTTAATCGTCTTCATTTTTTCGTCATTTCATCCCTTCGCTTGATGGTTATTTTATGACTAGGGAAATCGAAAATCCACATAATACGTGCGCGTGCGCGCATGTTAAGGAAAATTAACTAGAACGGGCAAAACGTCAATCAAAAACAAAGTTGGCCTGCTAAAGAGATTTCTTTAGTTACAAAACTGAAAGCCAACTGAATCCTTGAGAAGGGCGGTTTAACTTTGTGAAAATGAATTTTCCCCGTCCCTTATCAGTGTTTTGACATTTTGTTGGAATGGTCTTGCTTTTGAGAGAAGAATTGAATTACTTAAGTCTCTTAATAAAATCGTCTTTTGATATTGAGCAACTTATTTACCGAATGATTTTGTTAAAACGTCATTTAACCAGTTAAATTTCATTCTTCAATGGTTTTTGGCGTTTCCGCCTTATGAAGTATCTCTGCAAGGATAAATAGGGTGGAAGCCACGACAATCGTTAGAACGATGAATAAGGAAATCGCCAAGGAGCTTTGCTCATATAAATAGGCGATTAGGAACGAAAACCCAAAGGCGCTTACGCCGTAGCAGAGTTCAAAGAAACCATAGCTCCTCGCGCGGTTTTCTTTGCTGGAGAGACTTGCGACTCCAGAAAGCAAAACGGACTCGCAGGCGCCGATGCCGATTCCCCAAGAAGTTAGGCCGAGGAATATAACCCATAAAGATGAAGAATTGAATATCAAAAAGCCATAAGGAGCGCTTAGCAAAGTGGCGACGGCTAGCGAATAAAAACCGATTTTGTCGTAAAGGAAGCCGAAGAACAGAGCGGAAAGGGCATCGATGAACATCGCGTAACTGTAAAGAAGCGGCAGATAGCTCTCATTAATCACCCCTTTAAGCAGGATATCTTTGTTTAACAAGGAGAAACTATCGAGAAACCCCATCGCGAATATAGCCCCGCCTAGGCAAAATACCAAAAACGCAGGGGTTATTTTGAAGCGGCCGATTCCCTCTTTTCTTTCGGAACGCTCAAAGTCCTCTGGTTTTGGGTAACGGATGCGCGCGACGAAAAGAAGACCAAGACAGGCTAGGGCAGGGATGCCTAAGAACAAAAAGGCCAAATGATATTGCCTTAGGATGGCCTCGTTTGTCGTGCAGGCGAAGACGGAAGTGACAATCAACGGGCCTACGCAGGCTCCGATTTGGTCTAGGGCTTCTCCTAAAGCGAAACTTTTCCCCTCGCCTTTTTGCTTGGCTGCAAAGCTGACTAAGGCGCTTTTTGCGGGCTTTTTTATTGCTTTGCCTAGTTTCTCCGACAAAATGAAAACCACCGCAAGGGCCCACCCGTTTTCCGGGACAAGTGCTAGAAGAGGAACGGAAATCATGTCGATCCCATAACCCATCAAAACAAAAGGCCAATATTTGCCAGTCTTGTCGCTTAGATAGCCGAAGAGCATTCTTAAAGAGCAGCCTAGCAAGGCGCCGGCTCCTGAAATGGCGGTCAGCCAGACGGTTGGCATGCCTAGTAACGTTTCATATGCCCCGAGGACGCTTGCCGCGCCTTCAAAGGTCATATCATTAAATAAGGAGACAACGGCCATGAGGATGATGAAGCTCATCGCCGCTTGCGCCATTGCTGATTTTTCTTCTACTGAGGTTCTTTTCACAAGGCCGCATTATAGGCCTCTTACATAGCGATGGCAGGCTTTCATATCAGTTTGCCTGAAAGCCTTCTCTTCCTGAACTTTTTGGTCTTAGAATAAAATCATCTAAAGAAGTAGGAGCTAACTATGATTCCTTCCCCAAAGTGGCTTGAAAAAGCAGTGTTCTACGAAATTTATCCGCAGTCTTTCATGGACAGCAACGGCGACGGAATTGGTGATTTAGAAGGCGTTTGCCAGAAGCTTGATTATATAAAGGAGATGGGATTCAACGCTATTTGGTTGAACCCGATATACGAATCCCTCTTCTTCGATGCCGGATATGACGTCTCAGACTATTTGAAGGTTGCGAAGCGCTACGGAGGCAATAAGGCTTTAACGAAACTTATTGCTAGGTGTCATGAGAAAGGGATCCATCTTATCTTGGATTTGGTTCCAGGGCATACTGCAATCAATCACAAATGGTTCAAAGAATCTTGCAAGGCAAAGCAAAACAAATACACCTCCCGTTTCGTTTGGAACAAAGACATCTGGAATGTGGATCCGAAGTTCAGTTGGATCAGAGGCTTCTACGAGAGAAACGGGGCAGCGATGATTAACTTCTTTTCCATTCAGCCAAAGCTCAACTATGGTTTTGGGACCATTGAGCACCCCGAATATGAAGAAACCCCTGATGGCGAAGGGCCGCAAGGAACGATTCGCGCCATGGAAGACGTGGTCCGTTTCTATTTGAAACAAGGCATCGATGGTTTCCGCGTGGATATGGCGGGATGGCTTGTCGCTAGAGACCCAGAAGGCAAAGGGACGGCGCGAGTTTGGAAACAGTTCTTTAGTGACATTAAAGCCGAGTTCCCCGACAGTGCCTTCGTCTCGGAATGGGCGAATCCTATGATGTCCTTAGATTCTGGATTCGATATGGATTTCATGCTTCAAGACATGCATTACAACACTTTTGGCCTTCCTTTTAGAGGAGATCGTCCGTTCTTCCAAAAAGACGGCGACAACGACACGATGGCTCGCTATTTTGAAATGCTGGAGCCCCTTGTTGCATTCGCTCAAGATGAAGGCAGGTATTTGGCTTGCATCAGCGGCAATCATGACACGATTCGTCTTTCGGAATGGCTTGATAAAAAAGAGGCCTCATTAGCCTATTTCTTTATGGCGACTATGCCGGATGTCCCCTTCTTCTACTATGGCGACGAATTGCTGATGCACTATTTAAAAGGCATCCCATCTGTTGAAGGAGGCTACCAAAGAACAGGGTCGCGTTCCCCAATGCAATGGGACGTTTCAAAGCCTAGCGCCGGTTTCTCAAAATCTAAAAAAACCTATATTCGTCTTGACTCACATAGGAAAGGACTGTCCGTTGAAGAAGAAGCTAACGATGAGGGATCCTTGCTGAACGCTGTGAAAAAGTTGCTTGGATTCAAAGCGAAGCACGTTGCTTTGGATAACAATGCTTCTTGGAAACCTGTTGCTAACGGAAGCAAAGGTTATGTTGCTTATGAGCGAGAAAAGGACAACGAAAAGCTTTTGATGGTCATAAATCCCCGAACTGAATCGAAACTTATTGATTTGGTTGGAAAAGAAATTATCTATAAGGTCGGCGAAGTCGCAGAGAACGCTGGACGCCTTGAAATTGGGCAACAATCTGCGGCGATTTTGAAGTTATAACCTAGGTTTTGCTGGTTAAAATTAACTATTTCACAATAAACGCCCAAGAATGCTTTTTGACTATTGCCATAGGCCACATCCAGATTGGCTTCCTTTTGTGGCTTTCTGATTAGAGTTCGCTCTACTATCCAAAATCGTAATTTTGTTTTAGCGAAGTAAGCAATCCGCCGTTGCTTCGTTGGTCGCGAAGGGAATGTTGTAAACCGCGACGATGCGCATAAGAGCCTTCACGTCAGGATCGTGGGGCTGCGCCTGGAGAGGATCCCAGAAGAAAATCATTTTCTGGATGCCGCCCTTAGCGACTTCCGCGCCGATTTCCAGGTCTCCTCCAAGAGGGCCGGATTTGAATTTCGTAACCGTTCGCCCGATTGCGTCTTCCACCATCTTGGCTGTGTGGCCGGTGCCGCAAAGTTCATAGGCTTCTAGTTCGTGCTTGTGCTTCATGGCCCAGGCGACCATTTCGGCTTTTTTGTTGTCGTGGGCGATTAACGCCAATACAGGTTTTTTGCTATCCATCGGTGAAATTATAACAAACTTTGTTTTGCCTGATTCTTAGCAATGAGAATAGCTTTGCTGATTCCCCACTCAATATTGCTCATTAGTACCTCTTTATATTCTCTTTTATCATTTTTTATTCGAATTTTGTCTTTCGCCTTCCCTTTGGGAAGCAAATAGGAAATGATAGGGTGAATGGAGGCAGCCAGCAGCTAGGGAATCGCTTGCTTGGCGGAATAAAAATATGAAATTTATCGTCGCGAAAGACAAAAAAGAATTAGGAACGAAGGCTGGGGATGCGATCCTTTCTTTGGTGAAGAGCAACCCCAAGGCCATCCTTGGTCTTGCTACGGGTTCCAGCCCTCTCGAAATTTATGATCGTATGGCGGAAGGCTACAAGGAAGGCGTTTCCTTCGCCGAAGTTAAAAGCTTCAATCTCGATGAGTACATCAATTGCCCCATTGAGAAAGAAACTTATCGCGCTTTCATGGAGACCAATTTGTTCTCGAAGATTGACATCGATCTCAAGAACACCAACTTCCCGGACGCAAAGAACCCGGAAGCTTATGACGAAAAGATTGCCGCGGCTGGATATGTAGATTTGCAGATCCTTGGCATTGGAAGGAACGGTCACATTGGCTTCAATGAACCAGGCACCCCGCGCGATTCGAAAACCCACCTGATCCCTTTGACGGAGAGCACTAGAAAAGCCAATGCTCGCTTCTTCTATAACGACATCAACATGGTTCCGACGGAAGCCGTTTCGATGGGCCTTGCCACCATTATGAAAGCGAAGAAGATTATTCTTGTTGCCAACGACACCACCAAGGCCGAACCCATCGCTTGTTTGCTTCGCAACGAAAGCACCCTCGGTGTCCCCGCCAGCGTTTTGGAAACACACCCTGACTGCGATATCTATTTGACGGAAGATGTCTATCTTGCCGCCAAGGCGATTAATGAGGGGGCCAAGTGAGGATGATCAAATTCGGGACCGGCGGATTCCGCGGAATCATCGGTGACGATTTTAACAAAGCCAATATCCAAGCCATTGCCCAAGCTCTTTCTAACGTCATTCGCGAGAGAAAAGAGGCTAAACCTGTAGCGATAGGTTATGACAACCGTTTTATGTCTGACTATGCGGCCGAATGGTTCGCGGAGGTTTTGATGGGAAATGATATCCCTGTTATTTTGACGGCGACCTCTGTTCCGACCCCCTTGGTGATGATGATTGTCCGTGATAAGGATTTGGATTATGGCGTCACCATGACCGCGAGTCACAATCCTTATATCTATAACGGCGTGAAGCCCTTCTTAAAAGGCGGGGCTGATGCCGATGCTGATTTCACTTCGATGCTTGAAAAGCGCATCGCTGAGGTGAGAAGTGTCAAAGCCTTGTCCTTCTCCAAAGGAGAATCCGCTGGGCTTTTGCAGATTTTGGATTATCTTCCAGCATATGTTGCCTGCATCGAAACATTCTTGAACCCCAGTTCGTTCCATAGTCCTTTGAAAGCTCTCTTTGACAATCTGAATGGCGTTGGCGCTCGCTCGATTTTGCCTTTAGCGAAAGATTTCGACTTCGCGAAATTTGACGCCCTTCACACGGAACACGATGCTTTCTTTTCCTTCGTTGACCCTAACCCAACCCGCGAGAACATGATGGGCAAATTCAGGGACAAGGTTTTAGAGGGTGGATACGACATCGGCATGGCCGTCGATAGCGATGCAGATCGTCTTGGCATCATCGATGAAAAAGGCAACTACGTGGACGCAAATGAAATCATGGCTTGCCTTTATTATGGCCTCATCAAGTATCGTGGCTTAAAGGGCGACATCGTGAAAAATGTCGCTACCTCCACCTTGCTCGACGGCCTTGCGGAGGCATTTGGTTACCGCTGCATCGAGACGGACGTTGGTTTCAAATATATCTCAGCGAGCATTAAAGAAAACGATGCGCTGCTTGGGGGAGAAAGCAGCGGGGGTTTGACTATGAGAGGCTATCTTTATGGCAAAGACTCCTCTTTTTCTGGTGCTTTGTTCCTCAATCTTGTCGCCACGATGAAAAAGCCGGTTTCTCAAATTGTGAAGGAAGTCAAAGATTTCGCAAACTATCATCACCAATTCGTCGAGAGCGCGGTTTCTTTCGAAGGAGATCCCCAAAAGGTCATGTCCTACATCGAGGGGCATGATTTCCCCTTTAAAATGCCCTGCCTTAAGAAAGAACGGATCAGCAACAATATTCGTTTCTGGTTTGAGGACCGTTGCTTCTTGCTGATTCGTCTTTCGGGAACCGAGAACAAATTCCGCGTCTTTGCCGAAATGAGCGATGAGGCTACCGCCGAGCAAAGCATCGGTTCTTTGAAGAAATTTATAGCAGCCGCTGAACAAGCTTGCTAAAACTTTCGTCTAGCAAAAACGCGTTTGTTTTGCGACGTTTTTATATGTCTAAAGCATTTCCGGTGGACTCTTTTTGCTTTTTGAGAATCCTCGGGAACAAAAGGGAACACACGATTAGAGAGACGATTCCAGAAACTCCATCGGCGATGGGCTCTGCGACGAAAGCGAGCTCGACGCTCCCGCTTAGCCAAGGGAGCATGAAGGTCAATGGCAGCAGCAAAATGAATTTGCGGTTTATGGAAAGCCAAATCGAATATTTTGCTTGTCCGATTCCGGTTAAGCCATCCACCAAGGTGTATTGAAAAGTCAGCAGGATGATCGGAATCATGTACCAAGAGATGTATTTAGCGCTGCTGGAAATGACGCCTTCGGCATTGCTGCAGCCCGGAGAGAAAGAAACGAACAGTTTTGCGAAAGGCTCCGCGAGGAAGAAAGACAAAGCGAAGCAAACCGAAGTGAACACCAACCCGCAGACGGTGATTTGAATCTCGGCCTTTTTGACGAGATCCGTTTTCCTCGCGCCGTAAAGATAAGCAAGGATTGTCTGGGTGCCGCTAGAGATGCCTAGTAAGGGCCCCGTCACCAAAGTAAAGAAAGCCTGAACGATGGCAGCGCACTCAATTAGGAAGTCTCCGTTGCCATTAGAAAAAGACTGAAGCGCGCTGTTTAGGCCAATGAGAATCACGGAGTCCGTGGCCAAAATAATGAAGGGAGATAGCCCTAATTTGATGATTTTCCATGCAACGGCGAAAGAAAACCGGCCGAATTTGATTTTCACGGGCGACCGCAGCAAGAAAATCAGGCCAAGCATTAAGGAAAACGCCCAAGAGATCGCGGTGGCGATTGCCGCCCCTTTGATTCCCATATTCATGGTGTACATGAACAAAGGATCTAAAGCGACGTTTAGTATGGCCGCGGACAAAGACGTTATCATCGATTGAATGGAACGCCCTTGGGCAATTAAAAACTGCGAGCAGCCGATGGAAAAGAAAGCCGGTATGGTGCCTATTAAAAAATAGAGCATGTATTCTTTGGCGTAAGAATAGCTCGCCTCGCTTGCTCCAAAAGCAAAGAGCATCGGCTTAAGCAGCAAATAGCTTAGGCCCATGATGACCAGGCTCAAAACGCCTAGCATCACCATGCAATGGAAAAGGATTTTCTCCGCGTCCTCTTTGCGATTTTGGCCTAACGACATTGAAAACAGAGGAGCTGAACCAAGAACGGCCAAATAAGCAAAGGAGGTCACCAAGGTAGTGATCGGGGAACAAACGCCCGCCCCAATCAAAGATATTTCCCCATTAACGGGGAGATTTCCGATATAGATGCGGTCAACGATGTTGTAAAGGACGGTGATGAGCTGGGAAATCATCGCCGGAATCATTAAATGGATGACGTTCGGGAATGTTTTCGCGTTTCCTAGATCGATGGCTTTTTTGCTCATGGGCGAAATTCTACGCCTTCTATGGGGATAGGATAGGAAGAAATAGAGTAGAATAGGGCCGACAGGAGTTCGTTCTATGGACAAAACCAGAATTTACGACCATTATCAAAAATGCGATAACGATGCCTTGGTGAAAGAAAAGGCCGTTCAGTTAGCCAAGAAAGAGGATGCCTTCAAGCGTCATGAAGAAGCCGCGAATAAGATGACTTCAGGAATTGTCATGTCGGCGATTGGCCTGGTTTTTATTTGGCTTCTCCCCGCTTCGATCCCTCTACTTGTCATCGGTATTCCTAAGATTGTGAAATCCGCTAAGATCAGGCACGCCATAAACGACGAATGCGAAGAGGCTGTTTATCGCTTGTCGGTCTTGGATGAAATCATGGACGACAAAAATGTCAAAGCTGTCCCCGAGGAAGTCGAAGGCGAGGTTGTCGATGCCAAAAAGGCTGATTGAGCACAAAAACGAAGCAATGAGAAGCTTGAAGCTCATCCCCCTTCTTTGCTGCTGCCTTGCTTTGCTTTCCTGCGCAAACGCCCAGAGAAGCGAAGAGGCTTCCGTTTCAAAAAACACTGCAGAAAGCCTATATTCTTCGGAAATGTTTTCTAGCGAAGAAGCGATTTCTTCTAAGGAAGAATCCGCGCTGCCCAGTGAATCAATCGGAGAAAAAATCCATACTGCCAGTTGGGTTTTGCGTAGCGCGGATTTAGAGGAAACGGCACAGTCTCAATATCTAAACGACTATGGTTTTTCGATTGAGGACAGCACTGGCGATGCCGTTTTCTTTTATGGAGACTACCTTCAGCAAGGGAAGGGCGACTTTGAGGGAACGATCCAATTCAAGAAAGGCGGCAATGGCAAATTGGAATGCCATAGCCTTTTGGATGGCGTTGTCATCTTGGACGTTTATAAGAGGATTTCTTATTTCGATAGCCAAGACCATGATTACACGGGCGTCCCGCAATTCTTCGTCTCTGAAGATTTGGTGACATGGGATGCTTTGGAAGGAACGATGGAAGAAGGAACTTCCAACAACCGCCTTTATTCCTTCAAAGTTTCAAAAACTTATTTTAAGTTCGTTACCAATGCTGAGAATGCGTTATATTTGAATTCCGTTTCCTTCGGCGTTGATTAATCATGAAAAAGAGATCCGATAAAGAATTAGATCTAGTTGAACTAGGGCTCAGCGATGCCTATTCCGGCTGCTATTTTTTTGCTTGCTCTGGTATATGCTTGGTCTTTGGGGTTGCCCTTTCTTGCCTCTCTAGATTTTATGAAAAACCCTCGGCGTTTCTCGGTTTTTTGATTGGAGGCCTATTGCTGGTCGCGCTTTCCATCGTTTTGTTTATCTTTGGGATTTGGTTCTTCAAGAAAGAAAGAAAAGCGAGTGAAGAGCCTATGCTGCGCTGCCCCATTCAAGAAAAGAAAATCCTCAGAAATGGGTATATTGTTAGTGGAGTTTTGCTTGCTGCCGGCATCGGCACTTTGATTGGAGGATCGCTTTTCTTCCCCAATTTTCCGATTCATGGGACCGTTTTGCTTGCGGGGTCTTTTGTTGTTCTTTTCTACGGTTCCTTGCTTTTAGTTTCGACGGTTCGGGACCATCTCATCGTGGAAGCCACGACACATTAAGCTTGTCTTTCTCTTTGGCGGTTTTTGATATTTTCTCATCCTCGATAAACGACTTGGTAATTCGTGAAATCTTACGCGCGCATGCGCGCATCCTATATAATTTAATAAATATAGGAGAACTGATTTATGGACGAAAAACTTCAGCCGTTATTTGAGCCATGGAAAATCGGCAATTGCGAGATTAAGAACCGCATTGTCATGACTTCCATGGGCGGGACATCCCTGTTTGGGTGGATGGAAATCAACCACTTTGACAAAGAGGCCGCGAAATTCTTGCTCGACAAAGCGGAACACGACGTTGGCCTTATCCTTCCTGGCATCCAACCGGTTTACAACCCAATGCTTGGACAGTGGCTCTACAAAAAGAAAAGCATGTATAAGAAGGTTAAGCCCTTCATGGACGAAATCCACGCTCATGGAGCCAAACTCTTCGTGCAGCTGACCGCGGGTTTTGGCCGCAGCTTTACGATTTCTCCAACGATGGAGAAGCTCTATACCAATAAGTTCCTTCGCGCCTTGTCTAAACCTATCATGAATTTCGACAAAATCTGCGCTTCCTCTTCCGCGAGTCCGAACCGCTGGTCGGATAAGGTCCCTTCAAGAGAGATGACCATCAAAGAGATCCATCATTTTGTCGAAGCCTTTGCTAAGACCAGCAAACTTTTGAAAGAAGCGGGAGTGGATGGCGTTGAGATCCATGCGGTGCATGAAGGTTACCTCCTCGACCAATTCACCCTTCAGTACGTGAACAAAAGAACCGACGAATATGGCGGATCTTTCGAAAATCGTTATCGTTTCCCTGTCGAAATCGTGAAAGCCATCAAAAAAGAATGCGGGGAGGACTTCCCGGTCTCCCTCCGTTATTCCGTTTTGTCCAAAACCAAAGGATTCAATTCGGGCGCCTTGCCCGGCGAAGAATATGTCGAAGCGGGCCGCGATATGGCGGAGAGCGAAAAGGCCGCAAAATACCTTCAAGATGCCGGGTATGACATGCTTAACTGCGATAACGGGACTTATGACGCCTGGTATTGGGCTCATCCGCCTATATACATGCCAGAAAACTGCAACCTCGCGGAAGTCGAGCACATTAAGAATTTCGTTTCTATCCCTGTCGTTGCGGCGGGAAGAATGGATCCTTTCGTCGGCGCAGAAGCCGTTAAAGAAGGGAAAATCGATGCGGTTGGCTTTGCTCGCCCCTTCCTTGCCGACGGAGCTTGGGTCACCAAGCTCAAAGAAGGCCACGCGGAAGAAATTCGCCCTTGCATCTGCTGCCACAACGGTTGCTTCAACATGTGCCATTACAAAGGTACAAGCAACGATCAGACCTTAGAAGACTCGCTCCATATGGCCCGCTGCGCGGTCAACGCTGAAACGATGAACAGCGTGGCTCATCATATCGAAAAATCCGCAAAACCCAAGAATGTCGTTGTGATCGGCGGTGGCATTGGTGGCATGGAAAGTGCGCGAGTCGCTGCTTTGCGCGGGCACAAAGTCTCGCTTTATGAAAAAAGCGATCACCTGGGCGGCGTCTTTGTCCCTGCTAGCCAAGCTTCCTTCAAGGGCAAGCTGCGCGATCTTCTCGCATGGTACGAACTGCAGATGAAGGAACTCAAAATCGACGTTCATTTTAATACCGAGGTCAAAGATTTGACTTCCCTTAAAGGCGATGAATACATCGTCGCGACCGGCTCTAAACCTAGGAGATTCCCTTTAAAAGGTGGGGAGAAAGCCATGGACGCGATTGATTACCTCATGGGTAAGGAAGTCGGGAAGAAAGTCGCCGTCATCGGCGGTGGTCTCACCGGCTGCGAAGTCGCTTACGAGCTTTTCTTGTCAGGCAAAGAGCCAATCCTTGTCGAAATGAAAGACGACCTTGTGAAGCAAACTGGCGTCTGCATGGCGAATTCGCAATATCTCCGCGACTTCTTTGCGTGGAAGAAAATCCCCGTCTATCTTTCTTCGAAACTTAAAGAAGTCAAAGATGGCAGCATCCTGATGGATACTCCGGAAGGGGAGAAGGAAGTCGCTTGCGATTCCGTGATTCTTTCCGCGGGTTATGTTTCCACTCCATCTTTCCCCGAAGGCAAAAACGTCCATCTTGTGGGCGATTGCTTAAGCGTGGGCAATCTTCGCTCTGTCATTTGGAGAGCCTATGAAGTCGCTATGAAACTTTAAAAGGAGGGATTATGTATCAACCAAAAATGAAATTGACCCAAGAGGAAAGCGATATCCTTGCGGGGAAACAGGGGAAAACCCGTGCAAAGATGATGGAAGTCCTCGTCCGTTATGGCGATGTCTTCAACGCGGATTGCCTCAAAGAAGTGACCTATAAGAAAGCGCACTTTGTCACGAGCTTTGGGCTTGGCTTGCTTAAAGCCGTCTATCCTTTGATGGATGAGCTCATCGCGGATGGATGCAAGGTCGAAGGAGGATTCACGATGGATCCTCGTCCCCTTGATTTCTCTTCCGTTCACTGCAACCCAATCGAGAAGCTTGTCTTCAAGTCCTTTATGTACAACAAGCAAGATCTTTATGAAGAGCAGCTTAAGAAAATCGGATTAGAAGAGCCGGAGAAAGCCTTCTCCTGCACTTGCTATCTCAAAGAGATGGGCAATACCCCAAAAGAAGGGGACATCCTTTCTTGGAGCGAATCTTCCGCGGTTGTTTATGCGAACTCCGTTTTGGGCGCTAGATGCAACCGCAACTCCGGCATTCTCGATATGTTCGGCGCAATTCTTGGCAAAACTCCGAATTTTGGTTTCATCACCGACGAAGGCAGGAAGGCCACCTGGAAGATTGTGCTCAAGACCACAAAGAAGCCCGAAGCCCAGATCCTTGGCTCCGCAATCGGCATGAAAGTGATGGCGGAAGTCCCTTATGTCTATGGGCTTGATCAATATCTCAATGATTTGCCCGATGAAGATACGATTGCCTATCTCAAAGATTTCGGCGCGGCAACCGCGAGCAACGGAGCCGTTGGGCTTTATCACATCGATAAGATTACCCCTGAGGCGAAGCGACTTGGGGAATCGCTTGTCGATGAGGCGGCGAAAACATACGTCATCGATGACGAAGAGCTTGAGCGCGTCTACAAATCCTACCCGCTTATGTGGAAGTCTCCCAATCATAAGCCCTATCGTTGCTTCATTGGCTGCCCTCATTTGACTTTGAAACAACTTGAGGATTGGGCGGATAAAATCGAGGGAGCTTTGAAGGCCTCGGGCAAGACTAAGCTTGTCGTGGATACCGTCTTTACGGCTTCTCCGGCGGTTTTGGAGGAATTTAAGAAGGAAAATCGTTGCAAAACCCTCTTATCTCGCGGCGCTCATCTTTCTTATATTTGCCCGCTCATGTATGCGGATAACCCACTTTGCGGCAAGCGTCCGCTGATTACGAATTCGAATAAGCTCCGCACCTATACCAAGGCGCGTTATGAGAAAGACGCGGAGATCCTCGCTTTGATCTCCGGAAACAAGGAGGTTGCCTAATATGAAAAGTTTCAAAGGCAGAGTTATTGCCGCTAGCGACTGGAAAGGCGAAGCGGTGGTTTCCCACGAAGGCTTCAACACTTTGGCTTCATGCCAAACGAGCGCCTTGATGCCGACGGCGAAGAAAATCATCGTCTCCGACCAGAACAACAAAGATCTTTATAAAAAGAATATCACCGGCAAAGCCCTTTGCATGCCGGAGACCATTGGCTCGACGACTGGTGGAATGATTATTCAGACAATCGCGGTTAGAAACTTGGCCCCGAAGGCCTGGCTCTTCTCCCATCCGATCGACCCGCTTTCTTCTTCGGGCATCATCCTTTCGAATGTTTGGAATGATGCGGGGCTGATTGCAATCGATAACCTCGGCGATGAGTTCTTAGCCTCCGTTAAAGACGGCGACCAAATTGAAATCAAAGCCGACGGGACCGTTACGATTCTCTAATTTTTCATCTTCAAGGAGCGTCTGGTGACGGGCGCTCCTTTTTATGATGTGTAAGAATAGTGTAAGAAAAAGTGTAAGAATAGTGTAAGAATAAATTCACTCATGTTCCTCTTCGCCTGAAGTGTTCCTGAAATTTATCCACTTTGTACTCATGCGATGAATTATGAATGAAAAATAAGCGACATAGACGAACTTAATTATCTTTTTCTTCTTGGATGTGATTCTTGAATTTTGTTTAAGCTCCATTGCTTTAATATTTTATAAACTCACAAAAAAAGAAAATTTAGCTTTGCGGCAAGAATAAAAGTGTAAGAAAAAGTGTAAGAATAGTGTAAGAATAAATTCTCTTTATTTTCGTTTTGACTTAAAATGTGGATGAATCAGGAGGTACGCCAATGAAAATTGAAAATTCTTATGAAAACGAATCGCAAGAGTTTAAGACATCCTTGGGCGAACTTGATAAAGGGCTTCTTAGTCTTACGGCAATGCTCAACAAATCGGGGCATGGCAAAATCTATTACGGCGTCGCAAACGATGGGACGATTATTGGTCTGAACCATTCGATTGGCCCCGAGACGACTAAAAAAATATCCAGTCGAATAGCTGAACTTATTAAACCCGTTGTTCTTGCTGAAGTTCTTCCGGAACGATGGGAAGACAAAATTTACATTACAGTTGAGGCTTTTGGGTATAACAAGCCTTATTCTTGCGACGGCGAATATCGCGTAAGAGTTGGTAGTGAGAACAGAAAGATAGATCCCTTAATAATGAGCGAATTAGTCCTTTCTAATTGCGCTATTATTATGGAAAGCGTCGAATCCATTGACCAAAATTTAACATTCGAACAGCTGAAAGGCTTGTATCGTTCCCACCACTTAACTATTAACGAAGCTACCTTTCTTTCCAATTGTGGTCTTCTTACCAAAAGAGGCACCTTTAATTATTTGGCCGAGATTTTGGCCGATAGCAATAATTGTTCTATCAAGGTTGCTCGTTTTAAGGGAAAAGATAAAAGCGAGATGGTCAGTCGCAATGAGTTTGGCTACAAATGCCTTCTTATTGCAATGCAAAACGCTTTCGATTACGTTTCCTCTTTGAATGAAGTTAGGGTGGAACTCAGACAGGGCTTGGAAAGGAAAGAGGTTTCGCTTTTTGACAACGAATGTTTTTCTGAAGCTTGGATAAATGCATGCTTACACAACAAGTGGATTAAGAACGTTCCCCCCGCTATCTATATTTTCGAAGATCGTATTGAAATCATTTCAATGGGAGGATTGCCTTTTGACTTTTCAGAAAAAGATTTCTTCGCGGGCGTTTCCAAGCCAGTAAACGTTGGCCTCCAAAAGATCATGGGGCAATTGGATTATGTTGAGCAAACAGGCCACGGCGTCCCCATTATCGTTAACGCCTATGGAACAAAGGCTTTTGATATAGAGGACAGTCATATTACCGTCACGATTCCTTTTGCCTTCGAGCCCTCGTTCAAGGGAATTAACGTTGCTTCCCTTTCTCCATCTGAAAAAGCCGTTTTCGAAGCAATAAGGAATAACCCAATTGGGACTATTCCAGAACTTTCTCAAATGGTTGGACTTGGGACCAGCCGCGTGTCCTTAATCATCAAAGAACTAAAGCAAAAAGGAAAGATTGAACGCGTTGGCAAGACTAAGGGCGGTTACTGGAAGATTCTATAAACGCTTGATTGCAATCGCTGCAAGTACGATTTTTAGTACATCTGCCTTTATACGGGCATTTTCGGGCTCGACTTGCCTTTTGCCTGAAAAAAGAAATGCTAGAATTAGGAATGAAGGGCAACGAACGTGGAATTCAAAGATCTTGATAAGGCGATTATTGTTTCTGATAGGGATTATTTCCCTTTGCTTTACTCCTTCCGGAACGCTCATCCGGAGCTTCGAATCAAAATCTGGAATGAGGATGATCTGCTCCGTCGTCTTTCTTGCAGCTTTGATAAGGGAAAGATGGACCCCATTCCTTATTTATTAAAGAAAGGCATCACTTATCCTAATGCGAAGAAATATCTGAATCTGATTCGCGTCTCAGATTTGAGGGAGAACCCATCCTTGTCTTCCTTGTACGAAGAGTTGAAGGAGAAGGGATATCTTAAGTTTGATGAATTGGGAAAAAGAGAGGTTTCTTTGGGACGTGTTTTCCTTTTCGAAAAGCAAGAGGACATTGAGCTTCATTCTCTACTTGGGAGAAACGAAATCCAATTTTGCGATCTAGGCATTCATGATTTGGGAATCAGCCCTTCTTTGCCGCAGGATTCTCATCCACCCATTTATTTGTTTGAAGATAAGTTTTATCAGTTCTCCTACCTCTTTTCTTGCTTAAGACAAAGACTTCTTGAACATCCCGAAGACAGTAACCGAGTTGTGGTTGTTAATCACGACGCGAAAGATCAGTTCTATTCCAAATTAGGCGCATCTCTATATGGGGTGAGCGCCTCGCTTAATTTTGCTATCCCTCTTCTAGGCAACATAAAGGTGAAGCAAAAAGTCGCGGCCATCCACGCCTCTAAGTCTTTTGCTTTTACGGAAGAAGAAAAGAAAGATGAGGATTTGGGCGTTCTTTTCAATCTGGTAACGCATTATGGGTTGGCTGAACTCGACAGTTCTTTCGCTTACGCCGCTTTGCTTGATATTTTGTCTGCCAACGAAGTCAGGCACGAGCCTGAGCCGGGCGTGGCTTTTACTACTTCCTGCGTTTTGGACCCAAGCCTCATTTTCTATGTGACCAACTTCCAATACGGGGATTTCTACGCGGTCACCAGCGATAAGAACGTCCTTTCAGACGACGAGCTGTTGAAAATATCTGCGAACCCGAGTTACGTTAAAACTGAACTCGATAAGCGCAAGAAAAAGAATTTCCTGAAATACAACAACATCGTTTTCCTTTCCCGCGTTGCCAAACATCTCACTGATAAAATCTATGATTCTCCTTTCTTGGAAGAGCTAGATTGGAAAAAGGATGTAGAAAAGAAGCGGTGGAATGAAGACGGGGCTTTCACCTTGGAATCCGAGAGAATCTACCGTGCCGATCAATTGGACGCCGTTTTCTATCATAGGCCATTCGAAGACCTTCTTGGCTACGATCATTCCTACAAAAAAGTTGGAGACAGGCGTCTGATTCAAAATGAGAAATGGTCAGCCTCCAAGCTTGAACGATTCATCTTTTGCCCTTTCCAATAC